>JBOGJQ010000427.1:0-2480 GCA_050745405.1 Thermoanaerobaculia bacterium
CGCGCGGAGCTGCGCCGCCGCGGACGAGCGGAAGCGCGGCGGCGGTGGCCACGAAGGTGCGCCTCGACACGCCGCCGCGCTTCGACATCCTCAGAAGGTCAGAACGTCACACGCGCGCTGATGCCGAACGTGCGCGGCTGGTTCGTCAGGAACGACACCCGCGCGAGCGTCCCGCGCTCCTGGTCGCTGGCGAGCAGCGCCCGCTCGTCGGTGACGTTGTTGATGAAAAACGCCGTGTCCCATTGGCCGCGCAGGAATCCGACGCGCAGGTTGATCAGATCGTACGCCGGCAGCTCCGGATCGAACCGGAACGTCGACTGCGTCAGCGGCCCGCCGATGTTGTTCGGGTCGAACGCGAGAAGGTTGACGGTGCCGAACCCCTCCGCCTGGTCACCGATCTGCGTGAAGCGCGACCCGACGTGCTGGTACGTGCCCGTCGCGTATCCGGCGAAGCCGCGCGCGATCTGCCAGTGGTAGGTCGCCGCCGCGGCCATCTGGAACTCCGGCACGGTCGGAAGGCGGTTGCCCGCCTCGATGCCGGAGACGACGGTCACGTTCCCCTCCGGATCGGTCGACGTGAGCGTCGACTCGAGCTCCGAGTTCGTGTAGCTCGCGGAAAGGGCGAAATCGAAGGCGTCGTTCGGAATCGCCTCGAACTCGACCTCGACGCCGGTGCTCCTCGCCTCCGGAACGTTGAACACGACGCGCGACGAGCAGGAGCCCGCGGTGACGGTCGCCTGGAGATCCTCGATATCCATGTGGAACGCCGCCACGTTGAAGCGCGTGCGGCCGTCCCGGAAGGTCGATTTCGATCCGACCTCGTAATTCCAGAGGACCTCGTCTTCCCACGTGTCGCGCCCGCCGAAGGTGATGAGGTCCTGCGGCGTGCAGAGCGGAACGTTGAGCGGATCGTTGATGCCACCGAGACGGAATCCCTTCGAGATGACGGCGTTGAGCGTCGTATTCGCGGTCGCGTCGTAGCTGAGCATCACGCGCGGGGCGAATCCGTCGGCGGCGACCGAGCCGAAGGTCGTGCCCGGAGCGGCGAAGATGCCGTCGAAGGTCTGCACGCGGTCCTCTTCGAAGTCGTACCAGCGGATGCCGCCGGTCACGTCGGTCCGATCGGAGATCGCGTACGTCGCTTCGCCGAACAGAGCGAGCTGCTTGAAGTCGTAGCTGAGGTCGGAGAAGAAGAGGACGTCGCGCGCCGCTCCGAAAGCGCCGGCGGTCGGAATGCCGGTGGCCGTTTCGAAACCTTCGACCAGGAGGCTCTGCCCGTATTCGCGATCGGAATCGCTGTAGAACACGCCGCCGACCCACTGCAGCGCGCCCGCCTCGGACGAGAGACGGAGCTCCTGCGTGAATCCCTTCGCCTGCGTCGCGTCGTCGAGCGGGGCGTCGATCGTGAAGACGTTCTCCGGGAGGCCGATCGTCCCGCCGGTGATGCTCGCCGTGAGGGCGGTCGCGTCGCGGACGACGAGAATGTCGCGATCCGTGTACGAGGTGATCGAGGTCAGCGTCAGCGGCCCGAAGTCGTACTCGACGTCGAGGTCGGCGAGGAGGAAGTCGTCCGTGAACGGCTCTTCGAACTGGATGAACTGCTCGCGCTCGCCCAGGTCGACCGCCGGACGGGTCGTCGTGAACGGGTTCGCGAGGATGTTGAAGACGTCGACGCGGTTCCAGCCGTCCATGTCGACCTGTTGATAGAGGATGCGCGGCGTGATCCGCAGCGCGGCCGACGGCTCGAACCGCAGCGCCACGCGCGCGCCGAGGCGGTCGCCGGCGTTCACGTCCTCGTCGAGGCTGAGGTCGGGCTGCACCGCGTCGATGTAGCCGCCGTAGCGCGTGTAGTAGGCCGTCACGCGCATGGCCGAGGTCTCGCCGAGAGGCGCGTTCACCGCCGCCTTCGCGCTCGCTCCGAATCCGCCGTCGTCGATGAAGCTCGTGCTCAGCTCACCCACGGAGTCGGACACGCCGATCTGAGGCTGGTTCGTGATGTACCGAACCGTGCCGGAGAGAGAGCCGGATCCGAACAGCGTTCCCTGCGGTCCGCGAAGGACCTCCACGCGGCTCACGTCGAACAGGTCGATGTCCGGCGTGAACAGAGAGAGCGACAGAACGGACTCGTCGAGATAGACGCCGACCTGCTCCTTGACGCCCGGCTGGTCGCGCACGATCTGGCCGGCCGAAACGCCGCGCATGGCCACCTGGCTCTGGCCCGGGCCGAGGTTCTGCACGGTGAAGCCGGCCACGTTCGCGGCCACGCCCTCGATGTCCACGACGCCGCGGGCGCGCAGCTCGTCCTCGGTGGGCGCGGCCACGGAGAACGGCACGTCACCCACGCTCTGCTCCCGGAGCATGGCCGTGACCGTCACCTGCTCCTCGCGCCCGGCCTCGAGCGTGAAGTCGGCGGTGACGGCGGCCCCGCTCGCGACCGCGACGTCCATCCGCGCCTGCCGGCCGAAGCCGCGGTGCGAGGC
>JBOGJQ010000428.1:0-7574 GCA_050745405.1 Thermoanaerobaculia bacterium
TCTCATGGCGGTTCTCCTTTCATACTCAGCCGAATCGTACGATCCGGCGAAAGGAACCGCCATCTCACTTTTCAACTAAACTCGGGACATCCTCCGATCCAATGGAGGAGGCGCTTTACTTCCGGCTATGCGTGAGAAACTGGCGCCTAACGAGCGGCGAAAGGTGTCGCGTGCTGGTGCGGCAGATTCGGCGCGACGGTCGCGTCATCGAACGCGAGGCGTCCCCCTTGTCGTGGACGGACGTGGACACGTGGGAGCCGCAGCGCATTGAGGCTGGTGACGAAAAGTACGTGGACCTTGTTTCGTTCAGAAAGTCCCGCCCGCAACAGGCTGCAATTTGGACGCTCAAGGGCATGCGTGGCTACCACGTGTTCTCTGAGGCAGGGTTATATGAGTTTGATGTTGAACTAGTGGCCGACTGGATGCTACGCAAGAGGGCGACCGTGACCTTTTTGCACAAGGGGTTGGATAGCTGCTTTGTCGCGGCGGACTGAAGAATGAGCGAAACCACTAAGCAAGAGCCAGTGAGCGACAAAGAGCTAACGCCATTCGAGCGGTTCGAGCGATTGGCAAAGGCGTTGTTTGCCTCGCCGAGGAAATCCAGCCGCAAGAGAGCAGACAAGAACACGGCCGCTACGGCGCCGAAGGCGTAGAGCGAAGCTTGTCACCAATGCGCATGCTCGCTGAAAACTCCTTCCCGGAGAAATCGCTCACGCTGAGTTGGAGTACTGTGTTGTCATCGAGAACCTTGTTACGAGGACGAGGCGCGTAGAACAGTATTCGCGACTGAATCGGCGGTGCGCCCTTTTGTAGCGGCTTCGCCTCGGTCAGCTCTTCCAGACGAAATTCGGCCGGCGATCCCGAGAGTGTTAGCTCGTTGGGCGTGGCGGTACGTTGGGCTTCAACAAGCTCGCCGGACGGAAGGTAAACTTGGAGGCGCCAATCCGTAGCGATGCTTGGGGTTCCTGCGTTTCGTATTTTGGCTAGTACAGCCAGCCCAGTGAGGTCTGGTCGCCCCGTCGGGACGAACAAGTCAACATGTTCGATCGACAGCAGAAGTTTTGGCGCAGCCAGGGCGTGTGCGGCCGTAACCGTTCCGGGCGCGGTAGTCACGCTGCCGCTGGCGGCAACGCTTTGAAGGTGTTGCTCGCTTTTCTTAATTGCCCACCATGCGGCGGCTCCGAGGACACAACCGACCGCACCACCGACGAGAATGAAGGCAGCAAGACTCATAATCTTGTGACGCCCCTTGAACCTCTCGGCCTTTGTTTGGAACCAGTCGCTGCTAATGGCGGCCCAAATTAGCAGAACAACAACCGCAACAATAGCCAGGGGCAGCAGGTAGGGATTCGTGTCGAACCAGCGCTGGTCGAGGGCGGCGGGAATCACGAACACCCCCACGATCGCAGCCGCAGCCGAGAGGGCGATTGGTTTTCGCTCGACAGCCATTGCGATTGCGAATCTAGTCTACCGGCCGTAGGCGTCGAAACCGCCTCTCGCCTAGCCACGGCGATTCTCCCCGGACAGCGTTGGTGAGTCAAGTATATTATTACCAGCTGAGCGGCAGAAAATAACGCTCACGCAGGAGCGGGAGTCTACGCGCTGTGGGAGGGCGGCTTTTTACCCGGGATTTCTCGCCACGACGTAAAACCCCGGCGCCGCGAGGTCCTCGCGCGACATCTCGATTCCGCAGGCGTCGAGCTTGCCGGCGAGCTCGCGGAAGCGCGGCGTCGGCGCGCTCTCCTGCGCCTCGATCGTCACGAGCTCCCAGCCGGAGATCGCCAGCATCTCCTCGATCGTGCGACGCGTGAAGAAGCGCAGATGTCCCGCGCAGAGGATGCCGAGGAAGACGTAATCGAAGCGGCCGTGGAGGAGATCGTCGACGACGGCCCAGTTGCCGATGTTCGGGAGGCTGAGAATCAGACGAGCGCCCGGCGCGGCGATCTGGCGGAGGTCGGCGAGAAACGACCACGGCTCGGCGATGTGCTCGAGGATGTCGCCGCCGACGATCGCGTCGAACCGCTCTTTCTTCAATTTATAGATGACGTCCTGCGCTTCGCCGCAGAGCACGGCGTCGAGGCGCTTCGCGGCGATCGCCCCCGCGTCGGCGTCGACCTCGATCCCGATGACGCGCGCCGGCTGCCGCTCCTTGATCGCCGCGGCGAGCGCTCCTTCGCCACAGCCGAACTCGAGGATCGATCGCGCCTCGAGCGGCACGCGCTCCAGCAGGTCCTCCCGCGGCTGGCCGCGATGCGTGGTGAAGCGGTGAAGGAACACGTTCCGCGCGACCGCCACCCGCCGCCCGCGCAGCGCGCGCGCGAGCGGCACGTCGACGTCGAGCATTTCCGCCGGCGCGGCGAAGAGGCCCGGGTCGCTCTCGTCCCATGTCACCGTCTGTGGAGCCGCCGCCTCGCTCCGGATCCGCGCCGCCACGAGCTCGAACTGGCGCAGCGTCAGATACGGCTCCGGCGGATCGCGGCGCTGCGCCTCGTTCCGCGCCTCGTTCGCGACCGGCACCGAGCCGTCGATGGACTCGTCCGCGAGGATGGCGAGGAGCGCGGCGCCCGCTCCCGGCGCCGCGAGTGCCGTCGGATCCGTCAGCGCGAGGACCCAGTCCGTTTCGACCGTTTCGAGGATCTGCGCCGCGGTCCAGCGCGGGTCGTAGTGATAGACCTGGGCTTCGGGGTGCTCCCGGCGCAGCAGCAGCTCGCTCTGCCAGCTCCCGTACCGCTCCTCGATCGCCGGGTGCGCCGTCCGCGGAATGAGGAGGGTCAGGTTCATCGGGCCGCCTGTTTCGCACACGCCTCGGGTGAAGTCAAGAAAGGGCGCATGGCACTCGCTTTGTACTTTGCCGGGCTCCAGAAGGAGAAGTCATGTATCCGACAACGCTGATTCTCGCCGCCATCCTCCTCGCGCTCGCGGCGTGCGCCCGAGAGGAAGTCCCGACGACGCCCTCCGCGACCGAGGTGTCCGGGACGACGGCAATCCAGGACGTGAATCCGATCACGGCGCAGTCGTGGCTCGACGGCTTCGCGCTCGGCTCGGAGGTCGGACCCGAAGGAACGATCGCCGAGGGAGCGGCCAAGAACGAGTTCGCGCCGGGCGATCCGATCCATGTGACGATGGAGGTCGGCGATGCTCCGCCGGCGTCGGCGGTGAAGGTCGTCTGGATCGGGCCGGGAGACGCTCCGGTGGGCGACGAGATCCGGAACGTCGCCGGAGGGCAGGAGCAGATGCATTTCCAGGCGCCCGATACGACGGCGTGGCCAGCGGGCGCGTATCGCGTCGAGGTGTGGGTCGCCGACGAGAATGTGAGCACGCAGCAGTTCCGGATCATTCAGGGCGAGTAGACTGTTCCGAGGATGGTTCTGCCGATCCCCGAGGGGGAGTTTTCGCTCCGCCTCTTCCCGCTGCCGAACCTCGTGTTCTTCCCGAACACGAGACTTCCGCTCCACATTTTCGAGCCTCGGTACCGGCAGCTCGTGAGCGATGCCCTGGCGACGGACGAGCGGATCGGCATGATCCTCCTCCGCAGCGGCTGGGAGGCCGATTATTACGGCGCGCCGCCGATCCACGACGTCGGGACGCTCGGCATCATCGAGCACGTCGTGAAGCTCGAGGATGGCCGGTACAACCTCCTTCTCAACGGACAGGTGCGGTTTCGCATCGTGAGCGAGACCGAGAGCGAGCCGTACCGGACGGCACGCGTCGTCGCCAGCCCGGAGACGCATCCGGAGCCGGTCGACGCGTGGGCGCAGCGGGAGTGGCTCGTCGAGCTGGCGCGCCGCTACCTCGAGATTCTTCCGGGACAGACGGCCGTCCCGGAGCTCGACATCGCGAACCTCGAGTCGCTCGTGAACGCGCTCGTCATGTCGCTGAATCTCGAACCGGAGGAGAAGCAGACGCTTCTCGAGTTCGACGATCTCGTCGGGCGATGCGAGCGCGTCGGCGAGCTCCTGCAGAAGCGGATCGAGCTGGCGGATTTTCTTTCGCCGTACCGGAAGAAGGACGTGGATCCGGAAAGAAACTAGGAAAACGAAATAGGACGTATGGGACGTATAGGACCCATAGGATGTATAGGACAGCCAAAGCTTCGGTATACGTCCTATTTCGATCTCGTGCAGCGCGCGAAAAGCTCGGCGAGGGGCGCCGCGCCCGGAATCCGCGCCCCCGCGTCGACGATCTTCGGGTGCCGCAGCAAAGCGGCGGCGGCGCGGCTCCAGCGTAAACGCGGCGCGAAGTGCGCGTGATGTGCGCGCGCGTAGCGGGCCAGGGCACCGTCGTCGCCGGCGAGCAGAGAGAGGATCGGCTCGGCGGCGAGCGCGGCCGACTGCACGGCCATCGCCATGCCGTTGCCCGTCAGCGGGTCGATCAGCCCCGCCGCATCGCCGACGAGAACGATCCCGTCGTGCACCGGCTCTTTCGCGCGGAAGATGAGCGGCTCCGAGGCGAGAAAATCCTCCTGGAGCGGAGTGGCTGCGAACAGCGCATCGAGGCGCGCGCTCCAGCGCCGCAGCGTCTCGACGAACGCGGGCCACCCGCCGCGAAGTGTCGCGAGGCGCTCCTGGTGGACGAGACCGCAGATGTTGACGCGTCCCTCCTCCACCGCCTGCGCGCCGAGGTAGCCGCCGGGGAACGGGTAGAGATCGACCGACGACGGCAGGGCGTGCGGTCCCTCGTAATGGCGCTTGAAACCGATGTAGCGGTTGCGTTTGTGTGCGACGAACGGCCGGTCGAGCTGGATGTCGAGGCGCCCCCAGCGTCCCCACGCGCCGGCGACGGCGCGCGCGTCGACCGCCACCTCTTCCCCTTCGTGAATCGACAGGCGCGTGACGAATCGACCGCCGTTCCGCTCGATGGACAGCGCCGTCGCGCCCTGGAGGAGGCGCGCGCCGCGGTCGCGCGCCGTCGCGGCGAGGATCGCGTCCAGGCGGAATCGCGAGATCCCGAGAGCGCTCCCGGGGAGGGCCACGTCGATCGTCGTCTTGCGCCCGAGGATCCGGCAGCGGGTGATCGGCGGCGGAGAGGCGCGCCGGACCAGCGCCGTCGCGCCGATCCGTTCGAGCACCGGCATGGCGTCCCACGAGAGGAACTCGCCGCACACTTTGTCACGCGGGAAGACGTCGCGGTCGGCGAGGACGACGTCCGCGCCGCGCGCGGCGAGGAGCGCGGCGAGCGTCGATCCGGCCGGACCCGCGCCGGCGACGAGGACGTCGCACGCGATCGGTTCGGTCATTTCCAGAGGAGGACGGCGGCGCGGAAGGCGATCTGCGGCACGACGTCCCAGCGGCGCGCGCCGGCGCGCGCGGCGATCGCGCGCATCTCGCCCATCGTGTATGCCTGTGCGATCGAAGCGGGCGCGTCGTGGCGGGTGATCGGGCCCCAGAGCGGCGTCTTCGCGACGGCGCGCGTGAACAGGAGCGGAACCCAGTGCCTCCGCGTGTCGCTCATCGCGACGCCGATCCGCGCGACGCGCAGTGCCTCGCGCAGGATCGCGACGACCTTCTCTTCGTCGAAGTGATGGACGAGATGGGACGAGGTGACGACGTCGACGGAGTCGTCGCGCAGCGGGATCCGGAACGCATTCGCGGCGACCCGGTCGACGCCGTCGTTTCCGAGCGCCCGCCCGTAGGCGAGGTGGTGGAGCTTGATGTCGAGGCCGATGCGGCGGCTCGCGATTCCGTCGGTGAGCGCGAGCAGATCGGAGGTTCCGGTGCCGAGGTCGGCGATCGCGAGAGAGCGGATCGTGGTGAGGCGCCGCAGCAGGTGCCGGTACGCCCACGTCCCGCCGAACCAGCGGTTGATGCGGCGCAGGTCGTCGAGCGACCGCAGGACCTCCTCGGTCGGCGCGTCGGCGTCGTCGAGGTGCTCGTGCGTCTCGATTCGCGGCGGCGCCACGTCACGCTCTCCGGAGGACGAGCGCCGAGTTCTTCGATCCGAACGCGATCGTGTTGCATACCGCGGCGTCGAGGCGCGCGCGGCGGCCGATCTCGGGAATGTAGTCGAGATCGCACTCGGGATCGGGACGATCGAGGTTGATCGTCGGCGGAAGCACGCCGTCGCGGAAGGCGGCGAGGGTCGCCGCGACGCCCGCCGCGCCGCACGCCCCCTGCGGATGGCCGATCATCGATTTCGTCGCGGAGCCGGCGAGCCGTTCCGCGTGCCGGCCGAACGCGCGGCGCACGGCGCGCGTCTCGACCCGGTCGTTCAGCTCCGTCGATGTGCCGTGGTAGTTGAGATAGCCGATGTCTCGCGGAGCCATCTCCGCCCGCGCGACCGCGATCTCCATCGCGCGCGCCGGCTCCTCGCCCGACTCGTCGAGGCGCACGCGGTGATGCGCGTCGCACGTCGACCCGTACCCCGCGACCTCGCCGTAGATGCGCGCCCCGCGCGCCCGCGCGCTCTCTTCCCGCTCCATGACGAACATCCACGACCCTTCGGAGAGAACGAACCCGTCGCGGTCGGCCGAAAAGGGGCGGGAGGCGGTCGCCGGCGCGTCGTTCCGGCTCGACGAGACGATCCGCATGATGCAGAAGCCGGTCATGACCCCCTCGGTGATCGGCGCGTCGGCGCCTCCCGCGAGGATGTAGTCCGCCGTGCCGAGTTTGAGGTTCTGGAACGCGTAGCCGATCGCGTCGGTCGACGAGGTGCAGCCGGTCGAGATGAGGTGCGAGAACCCGTGCAGGCCGAAGCGCATCGAGATTTCCGAGGCGATCGTGCCGATCGTGCCGGAGGGGATCGTGTAGACGGAGGCCTGCTTTTCGCGTCCCTCGTACCACAGCTCGTACATCCGCTCGCTGAACTCGATCGCGCCCCCGCCCGAGCCGAGCATGACCGCGATGCGGCGGCGCGTCTCGAGGTCGAGGTCCGCGGGATGGAGATTCGCGTCGTCGAGCGCCTCGGCCGCGGCGGCGATCGCCATCGGGACGACGCGCGAGACGTGGCGGAGCTCCTTGCCGTCGACCCAGGCGGTGGGATCGAACTCGCGGATCTCGCCGGCGATGCGGCAGGAGAGAGGGGAGGCGTCGAAGAACGAGATCGGGCGCACGCCCGAGTCACCGCGGAGGAGAGCCGTGAAGTACGCCTCGCGCCCGATGCCATTGGGGCTCACCGCGCCGACTCCCGTGATGACGATTCGATTCATGACTTCGTGGAACCGCGTCGGCCCGATGCAAACTTCCGGCCGTGACCTTCCCGTTCTCGACGGGTTGGCCGGGATCCGGGAAATTGTATATGGTTTGTCTTTCGGCCAATCGAATAGATGGAGGTCCGGCGATGCACGTGACGCGGCGGATGCTGCGCGTTCTCATGTTGTTGCTCCTCGTTCCCTCTCTCGCCCGGGTCACCGGCGCGACGAATGCGCAGGTGAGGCTGCCGATGCCCCCCGGAACGACGATCCGTCTCTCGTCGCCGCCCGAGCCGAAGGCCGGCTCGAAGACGCCCGTCGACGCCCAGTTCCGGCTGGGATCGAACGATCTCGCGATGAAGGGAGCGATCGAGTTCCGCATCCTCGAGGGGAAGGCGTCCGTCGCCGACGTCCTCGTTCCGGCGGACGACAGTGGCCACGCGAGGGC
>JBOGJQ010000429.1:0-3161 GCA_050745405.1 Thermoanaerobaculia bacterium
CCCTCACTCGATAGAGTCAGCCAGACCGATCCGAGAATGAGCAGGATCAGGAGACCTTCGGCGAGGATTGAAATATCGGTGAGGATGAGCGGCCCGTAGAGAGCGGCCATCAAACCTGCAGCGAGAGCTGCTTTCCACGCATAGAATCTGCGTGCGAGCAGGAAAATGAGCCAGCAACTCAGAGCGCCCGCCGCCGCCTGAACGATCCTCGCCGCGAGAAGGGAGTGATCGAAGACGGCGAGGAACGCACCGAGAAAGAGTGGGTAACCAGGACCGTGCGGAAACGCGGCAGGCCAGACGAAGTCGCCGGTCGATAAGAGCCTCGCCCACTCATAGTACTCGAGCGAATCGAGCCTCGGCGTCCGCATGAGCGGAAGATCGTGCAGCTCGAAAAGCGCGATCAGACGCGCGGCGAACGCGACGAAAAAGACGGATGCGCCGACCCACGCCGAATCCCGCGGGCCGGAAAACGCTCCGTTCGGGCGGGCGGATTCGGATGAGCTTGCCGAAGTCTCGTGTCCTTTCCTTCGTCGCTTTTTTCGAATGACCCAACCCTCTGCCGTTCGCGCCGGGCGGCTTCACGGGCCAGCGCGACGCGACAACAATCAAAAGCCCGCCCCCAGATCCCTCGCTCCGCGGGGCTCGGAATGACCATGTTCGATTCCCGACTCGCGACTGACGACTGACGACTGACGACGCGAGACTACATCTTCTCCATCATCTCCCGCACTTCTTCGAGCAGCGTCGCGGCCTCCGCGGCCTCCGGCGTGCCCGGGGCGAGCTCGATCAGCTTCTCGAGGCTCGCCACGGCTTTCTCGAATTGCTCCTGCGCCGCCTCGAGCTTCTTCGCTCCGACCTCGACGTTTCCCATCTGAACGTAGATCAGCCCCTGGTAGTAGTACGGCACGCCGCTCTCCGGCGCGAGCGCGACGGCGCGGTCGAGATACTCGAGCGCCTGATCCTGCTCGCCGCGATTGAGAAAGAGGATCGCGACGTTCACGAGCGCCCGCGGATCGAGCGCCTCGGCCGGAACGCGGTCGAGCAGCGCCCTCCCCTCCTCGAGCTCGCCCGCCTCGAGGAGGAGCGTGCTCAGGAGAAGCGTGACGGGCAGGTTGTCCGGCTCCTCTTCGAGGATCCCGCGCAGCATCTCGAGCGCTTCGTCCTTGCGACCGGCCTGGTAATAGGCCTGCGCGAGGACCTGCCGGATCTGAACGTTGTCCGGCAGCAGCGCGAGCGCCTTTTCGAACTCGGCCGCGGCCTCGGCCCACTTCTGCTCCTTCATGAAGGCCTCGCCCGCCTCGACGGCGGCGACCGCCTCCGGTGGAATCGACGGCTCGACCGGCTGCTGCTCGACCTTCTGCTCGGGGACTTTTCTCAGGACGATCTCGAGCGGCGGCGTCCGTCCGACCTCGCTGATCTGCATCGAGCCGCGCCCGGGGACGTAACCTTCCTTTTCGATGTCGATGTTCCAGGCACCGCCCATCGGGAGGAGGGCAGCCCACTTGCCGTTCTTCCGGGTCTTGATCGGCTTGACGACGTCGGGCGCCTCCGGATTCTGCAGCGTGACGACGGCTCCCTCGATCGGCTTTCCTTCCTCATCGAGGACGACGCCCTGGACGCGCGCCTGGGCGAACGCCAAGGGCGCGCAGAGCAGAGTCAGGCACAGGGCTGCCAAGACGAGTTTTCCGTTCATCGATTCGTGACCTCCGGGGAATCTGTTTCCAAGAAAAAGTGAACCCGCCGGGGTATTCCCGGCGGGTTCGGTAAGGCCACGACGCGTGGGAGCGCGTCAGAACGAGAGGCGCACCCCGACGCGGAAGATCCGCGGCGAGATCATCTCCGTAATCTCATTCGCGTTTGGTCGGGCGCGCCCGCTCCGGGCGAGCTCCGTCCTCCGCTGCAGGACGGTCTGCTCGTTCGTGATGTTGAACGCGTCGACGCCGACGTTGAGGCCGACGCCGCCGAGCTGGAAGTCCTTCGACAGACGGAGGTCGACCAGGATCGGATCGTCGTGACGATTGTCGGTGACGCCGTCGACGAGGAGGAACTTCCGCGCCTCGCTCGCGCTGACGCGGTGGACGTACGGAATCGGGTATCCCTCGCGCCCGCTGATGTTGACGCCAAAGTTCGTCTCGATCACCGGGATCTGGTAGAGGCCCGTCAGGACGAACGACCACCCCGAGTTGATGTAGACGCCGCCGAACGAGCCGGATCCCGAACCCGACCCTTCCACGACGTCGGAGCCGTCGCAGATGCTGCAGCCGGTTCCGGAGCGCTGGAGCGTCGGATCGATGATCGCCTGGTCGTCGACGTTCTGCGTCCAGTCGTTCCACGAGACGTTGCCGCGCAGCATCCAGCGGTTCGACAGGCGTTTCACGGCGGTCAGCTCGATGCCGTCGTACTCCTGCGAATAGCCGTCGCGGTTCGTGATGAAGCCCCAGGTCTCCTGAAGCCCGTCGCGGAGCTCGAAGAAGTCGTTGGTGACGACGCGGCCGTCAGGGAGCGTCGTCTCGACCGTTCCGCCGAAGACGTAGTCGTCGCGGCCGAAGAAGTCGCCCGAGCCGGGAGCCGTCTCGAACAGCGTGTGCGTGAAGTTGTCGACCTCGCGGTGCGTGTAGTTGAGACCGACGGTGAACTGGGGAAGGATCTCCCGCTCGACTCCGAGGATGATCTCGTCGGTGGTCTGAGCCTCGAGATCGGGGTCGAACCGGGAGGAAACGATCGCGGCGGTCGGATCATCCGGATTGACGCCGTAGAAAGCCCCGATACCATAATCGAAGAGGATCTCCTCGCGCTCGGCAATCCGGTTGTGGTTCGCGTCGGCGAAGTACATATAGAGATAGCTGTAGCCGAAGCTGAAGTTGTTCGTCCCGCCGCCGAGCTGGTCGACGTACTGGTTGTAGGCCGCGCGCAACAGCGTGCTGCGGTCCTCACCGAGCGCGTACGTCAGGCCGAGCCGAGGAGAAATGTTCTGATAGTCCTCCTGCGGTCCGAACGCTTCCGCCGGAAGAGAGACGGACGGCAGCAGGTCCGGAAGCGTCGGGTTCGTCTCCGTGACGGCGTCGAAGATGTTGGTGTGCTGATCGTCGTAGCGCACCCCCGCCTGGAGCGTCAGGTTCCCGAACAGCATCGTGTCGCCGATGTAGAGGTCCGTGTACTCG
>JBOGJQ010000430.1:0-4847 GCA_050745405.1 Thermoanaerobaculia bacterium
CCTCCTCGCTCCTTGATCTCGCCCCGCAAGCCCCACCAGCGCGGGCCGCTCTGGTTTATTTCACAGCCTCTGAGGAGCGAAGCGACACTTCGTCGCTGTCGCTCCTCAGTGCAGGCTCCGGATCTCCTCAGCTGCGACTCAGATTCGCGACGATCTGCCGAGTTGAGACGCGGCTGAGGAGATCCTTCGCTCACACCCGTCCGCCCCACCTCGCTCAGGATGACGCGCACTTCCGTAAACGCGAACGATCAGCAACGAGCGACATGCGACGAGCGACGAGCGACCAGTGACAGATGACGTTATTTCCGCCGTGCAATCTCCACGACGTCCGCGAGCACCGAGCTGGCCGTCGGGAACGATCCCGCGCCCGCGCCGTAGAACGTGAGGTCGCCGGCCGCTTCGGTCCGGAGCACGATGCCGTTCCCCTCGTTCCGCACGCGCGCGAGCGGGTGATCCGGGGCGAGGCGCTCGATGCCCACGTCGGCCTCGACCGCGCCGTCACGCTCGCGGCAGCGGGCGACGTGACGGATCGTCTCCCCCCGCGCGGCGGCCTCCCGGATCGTATCGGCACTCACGCCTCGGATTCCCTCCCGCCGCCGCCACCGCAGCGGCCGGCCCGGAAACGCGAGGCGCGCCAGAATCGCGATCTTCTGCGCCGCGTCGATCCCATCGACGTCCGCCGACGGATCCGCTTCGGCGAACCCGCGCGCCTGCGCGTCGCTGAGGGCGTCGTCGAACGGCGCTCCTTCCTCGAGACGGCTCAGAATCCAGTTGCTCGTCCCGTTGACGACGCCCTCGATCTCGAGGACGCGGTCGCCCGCGAGACCGTCGCGGATCACGCGCACGATCGGGATGGCGCCGCAGACGCTCGCCTCGAACCCGAGTCGCACGCGATGCACGGCCGCGAGCTCCGCGAGGTCGTCTCCCGCGAGCGCGAGCACCGCCTTGTTCGCCGTGACGACGTGTTTGCCCGACCAAAGGGACCGCCGGATGAGATCGCGCGCCGGATCGATTCCGCCGATCAGCTCGACGACGAGGTCCACCCCGTTCTCGACGACATCGCGGGCGCGGGAGGTGAGAATCGCCGGGTCGACCCCCGGGCGGCACTTCGCGGTGTCGCGCACGAGGATCCGCGTGACCTCGAGCTCCGCTTCCGCGCGCGCGGCGACGAGGGCGGCGTTCGCCGCGAGCAGGCGCACGAAGCCGCCGCCGACGCTTCCGCAGCCGAGAAGACCGATCTTCAGCCGGCGCACGTCACACCTCCGCGCGCGCCGCACCGGCCCGCACCGCGTGAATCGCCTGATCGAGATCGTCGATCAGGTCCTGCGGGTCCTCGAGGCCGACCGAAAGGCGGATCAGGCCGTCCGGGATTCCGACCCGGCGCCGGACGTCCGGCTCGACCGAGGCGTGCGTCATCGTCGGCGGATGACAGAAGAGACTCTTCACGCTGCCGAGACTCTCGGCGAGCGTCCAGAGCCGGAGCGAGCGCGTGAAGCGGATCGTCTCTTCGAGATCGGCATCCAGCTCGAACGAGACGATCGAGCCGAAGTCGCTCATCTGCTTCGCGGCGACCGCGTGTCCGGGGTGCGAGGGGAGGCCGGGATAAAAGACGCGCGCGACGGCGGGGTGCGTCGAGAGCCACGTGGCGATCGTCTTCGTCGCCGCGCAGTGCGCCGCGACGCGGAGCGCGAGGGTCTTGATGCCGCGCAGCAGGAGAAAACAGTCCTGCGGCCCCGGCACGGCACCAACGGCGTTCTGGAAGAACTTCAGCCGCTCGTGAAGCGCGGGATCGTCGGTGATGATCGCGCCGCCGAGCACGTCGTTGTGGCCGCCGATCGCCTTCGTCGTCGAATGGACGACGAGATCGGCGCCGAGAGAGAGCGGATTCTGGAGGACGGGCGTTGCGAACGTGTTGTCGACGACCGTGATCGCGCCCGCGCGGCGGGCGAGGGAGGCGCAGGCCTCGATGTCCGAGACCTTCAGCAGAGGATTCGACGGCGTCTCGAGCCAGACGAGCTTCGCCGGCCGCTCGAGAGCCGCCGCGAGCTCCTCGGTGTGGGACGTGTCGATGAACGTGAAGTCGATCCCGAGCTTCTCGTAGACCTTCGTGAAGATGCGCCAGGCGCCGCCGTACAGATCGCGGGTCGAGACGACGCGATCGCCCTTTTCGAGCGAGACGAGCACGCCGTTGATCGCCGCCATGCCGCTCGCGTAGGCGAGTCCGTACCGCGCCCCTTCGAGCGACGCGAGACAGCTCTCGAGCGCGGCGCGCGTCGGGTGATCGGTGCGCGCATAGGAGAAGCCGGCGTGCACGCCCGGCTCGCTCTGCGCGAACGTCGAGGTCTGATAGATCGGGAATGCGGCGGCGCCGGTGACGGGATCGTTGGGCTGACCGGAATGGATCGCGCGGGTACGAAAGCGGTAGCTCATGGTTTCGGAGCCTCCTTGCTCCGCGTATCGGCTGGGGAAGCCGAGGCACCGTGGCGCGATTGCGTCAGCCGCCGTTCCCGCGCTCGGTTGCCGGAGCCCGAAGGGCCCACTCTTGATACTTTGCGGAACGACGGGATCGCCCGAAGGCGATCGTTCGAATTGAGCGGAGATATTTACGCTCTCCGCGGCGCGATGTCAACGGGCGCGAATGGCAACTCGGCCGATCCTTCTGTCACCGATCCCCCGCCGGCCTCTCCAATGAAGCAGGAGGTGAGGAACATGGATGAACGATTGAACCCGGTGTACTGGACCCTGCGGATCGCCTTCGGCCTGACGGCGCTGCTCGCAGGGCTCGATAAGTTTCTGAACCTGCTGACGGACTGGGAGAAGTACGTCAGTCCGCTCATGGAGAGCCTGGTGCCGTTCTCGGCCGGGACGCTGATGCGGATCGCCGGCGTCATCGAGGTCGGCGTCGGGATCGCCGTCCTCGCGGGGATGGCCCGCCTCGGCGGCTATGTGATCGCCGCGTGGCTGACGCTGATCGCTCTCGAGCTGCTGACGACCGGAAGCTACTTCGACGTCGCGGTTCGCGATCTGGTCATGGCGTGCGGCGCGTTCGCGCTCGCGCGGATCGCGGAGGTGCGGGAGCCGGCGACCGGGCGCGCAACGCAGCGCGTCGCGACGACGGCCTGAGACGCGAAGGGAGCCCGGGTTCGCCGGGCTCCCGTTGTGCGTTTGTCGTTGTTCGTGGTTCGTTACCGGCGCTCAGCCGAGGCGTGCCGCGAGGGCGCGGTCGGCCGAGAAGCGCCCGCCGCCGCCGATGATCAGGGCGAGCGCGATCGCGATCGCGAGGATGTGGAACTCGAACCCTTCGCCCGCCTGCGTGCCGCTCCAGTTCATGAAGATGCCGTTCACGCGGTGCATGAAGGCGGCGACGGTCATCGTGACGCCGATGCCGAATGCCGCGATGCGCGTCGTCAGTCCGGCGAGAAGCGCGAGCGCGCCCGCCGATTCCGCGGCGATCGCGAGGAAGCCGAGAACGACGGGGATCCCGATGCTCTGGAACCCGTCGAGCGTCGCGCCGAAGCCGTAGCCGCCGAGCCACCCGACCGTTTTCTGCAGGCCGTGGGGGAGCATGACGAGACCGAGGGCCAGGCGGAGGATCGTCTGGATCGCGGAGCGGTCGGTGGCGAAGACGAGGCTCACGATGCGGCGGAGACTCGCGTGGGCGCCGCTGCGGGTCGAATCGAACGAGATGGATGTCATGGTGGTCCTCCTTGCTTTACACGTTAAGTAATGGAGTGTCGCCGACGCGGCGACGGGTCGGGTGAGCTATTCGGGAGACGCCTCCGCGGTGCTCCGGATCTCGGCGAGAATGTCGAGGAGAGCGTCGATCTGGCGGCCGGAGAGGCCGGTGAGCAGCGACGCGTCGGCGGAGTTCACGGCGTCCTCGAGGCGAGCGAGGATCCGGAGCCCCGCGGGCGTGATCTGGCAGAGGATCTGGCGGCGGTCGCCGGGCCACGGCTCGCGGCGGACGAGGTCCTTCTGCTCCAGGGTCGTGATGAGGCGCGTAATGCCGCACGAAGTCTCGATCATGCGATCGGAGATCTCCATCGTCGGCAGCGGCCCGGGCGCACCGCGCAGGATGCGGAGCACGTTGTACTGCTGCAGCGTGATCTCCTCGTTCGCGACCACGGCTTCGACTCGCCTCCGGAGCAGGTGCGCCGTTCGGAGGAGGGCGAGACCCGCCTCCTGGGCGCGGCTGCGGAAGGGGCGGGTCATTTTCAGCTCGTCGGCGATGGCGCGCTTGACCATGGCCCCACGATACGAGGGGATAGTTTACATGTCAAGTATTCATTTGACGCGTTGACCATTTCGTCACGCTCACGCTCATGGGGCGCCGCCTATCCCGCGAGCGCCTACTGCTCCGGCTCCTGATCGTCGGGCGATTCGGTGCGCGAGGTCGAGCCGAAACCGTCTCGCTTCGGCGTGGCCGTGTCGGCGGAGTCGCTTCCGTCGAAATCGTCGGGGGATTGGCGCGTGGCCGTCGATCCGAAGCCGCGGCGGTCGCGCTTCGGGGAGGTCTGATCGTCTGGTCGCTGCGTCTTCTTCACGGAATCGCCCTTGGCCATTGCCATCCTCCTCCGGGCAGTGGCTGCAAACGGCTGACCAGGCTGCGTCGCGTCAGTCCCAGCCGTGGCGGCGGGCGGTTTGGTCGAGGAGCGCCTTCAGCTCGTCGCCTCTCCACCGGCGGCCGTCGTCGGCCACGATCTCGGTCGGCTTGCCGCTGCCCTCGGCCGAGCGGAGTGCGGCCGAGTGGCAGCACTCGTTCAGGGAAGGGAACTCCTCGCTCCACTGCCGTCCGTCGCGCTCGTAGGTCAGCATCACCATGGCAGCCTCCGCAATCGGGCTAGTGT
>JBOGJQ010000431.1:0-4356 GCA_050745405.1 Thermoanaerobaculia bacterium
ACCTCGAGAGGGAGATCGAAGGCTTCCAGTTTCCCGACGAGCTGATGCCGATCAATCAGATGGGCGGCGTGCATCAGGATCTCGCCGAGCTCGCGATCATGATGCCGAAGCGGACGGAGCAGGATTACCGCAACCTGATCGCCCGCATGCGAGCGTACCCCGGTCTGGTCGATCAGACGATCGCGCTCATGCGGCGCGGCCTCGAGCGGGGGATCATTCCGCCGAAGGCACCGCTGCGCGGTGTGGAGGAGGCGATCACGGACCAGATCAGCGGCGGTCCGCCCGCGTCTCCGCTCTGGCAGATCGCGTTCGCGAAGATGCCGGAGTCGATCCCCGCCGCCGAGCAGGCGGAGCTCCGCGCCGAGGCGTTCACGGTTCTCGGCGAGGAAGTCATGCCGGCGCTCCGGAGGCTTCGGGAGTTCTGGACGGAGCAGTACTACCCGCGCACCCGCGGGACGGTCGGCCTCTCCGCTCTTCCGAACGGAGAGGAGTGGTACGAGTACAACGTGCGGGAGTCGACCACGACCGACATGTCGGCCGACGAGATCCACGAGCTCGGTCTCTCCGAAGTCGCTCGGATTCGCGAGGAGATGGAGGCGATCCGGGAGGAGGTCGGATTCGAGGGGACGCGGCAGGAGTTCTTCGCGTTTCTCCGGACGGATCCGCGGTTCTTCTTCGAAAGCGAAGAGATGCTTCTGACGGCGTACCGCGACATCGCGAAGCGGATCGACCCGGAGCTGCCGCGCCTGTTCGGCACGCTTCCTCGGCTGACCTACGGCGTCGTTCCCATCCCGGAGTATTCGGAGCAGACGCAGACGACGGCGTACTACCAGCCGGGATCGCCGCGCGCGGGGCGCCCGGGGTACTTCTACGCGAACACGTACGATCTCGACTCGCGGCCGAAGTGGGAGATGGAGGCGCTGACGGCGCACGAGGCCGTGCCGGGGCATCACCTGCAGATCGCGCTCGCGCAGGAGCTCGAAGGCGTTCCGGCGTTCCGCCGCTTCGGCGGGTACACGGCGTTCGTCGAGGGGTGGGGGCTCTACTCCGAGTCGCTCGGCCCGGAGCTGGGTTTATACGAGGACCCCTATTCGAAATTCGGCCAGCTCACATACGAGATGTGGCGCGCGGTGCGCCTCGTGGTCGACACGGGGATGCACGCGAAGGGGTGGACGCGGCAGCAGGCGATCGACTTCTTCAAGGAGAACGCCGGAAAGGCGGAGCACGACATAGAGGTCGAGATCGACCGCTACATCGTCTGGCCGGGACAGGCGCTCGCCTACAAGATCGGCGAGCTGAAGATCAAGGAGCTGCGCGCGCAGGCGGAACAGGCGCTCGGCGACGCGTTCGATATCCGCGAGTTCCACGACGCGGTGCTCCTCGCGGGTCCGCTCCCGCTGTCGATCCTCGAGGCGCGGGTCGAGGCGTGGATCGAGGAGGAGTCGCTCGTCGCTCGTCGCTAGTCGCTCGTTCGCCACGGAGGGGAGACCGAGCCGCAGATTACGCAGATTGACGCAGATTGGTTTTGCTTCAGTCGAAGGACACGGCTTCGCCCCGGCGGATGTCGTGGGCGCCGAGGCCGAGGTTGGAAATCGCCACGAGGAGAAAGAGGGCGGATCCGAGCGTGAGGCCCTCGTTCCAGAGTCGCCAGGCCGCGTACGCAAGCAGGATGACTCCCCAGCCGACGTAGACAAAACCGCGCAGGCGCGGTCGTGGCGCCAGCCAGGCGACCTCTTTCGCGAAAAGCCACAGGACGCCGAGCACGACGAACGGCGTCGCGATCGCGATGGCGATGAGGAGCGGCAGCGTCATGACGGCCCGAGTATCTATTCAATCCGTTTTCAATCTGCGTCAATCTGCGTAATCTGCGGCTCGGCCTTCTCTCACGCGCGCGCGAAGTCGATGTATCCGCGTTCCGGATCCGTGCCGATGAGGCGCACGCGCACCGTCTCGCCGACATCGAGGCCGCGCTCGCCGCGAACGACCTTTCCCTCGACCGGCGGGTCGAAGACGCGCACCCAGGTCCCCTTCGAGGAGGCGCCGGTGACGACGCCCTGGAACTGCTCGCCGACGCGCCCGGCGAGATGGATCGCCGCCGCGGCCTTCGTCGCGAGGCGCTCGACCTTGTCCGCCGCGTTCTCCTGTTTCGTGCAGTGCTCGCCGATCGCGTCGAGCTCGGCGAACGCGTAGGGGCTCTTCTCACCCGCGATGGACGCCTTGAGGAGGCGCTGCGTGACGAGATCGGGATAGCGCCGGTTCGGCGCCGTGGAGTGCGTGTAATCGCGCACCGCGAGGCCGAAGTGCCCGACGGGCGCCTCGCCCGGCTTCTGCGCGACGTACTCGCCGCGGCCGAGGAGCTTGATGATGGAGAGCGACAGGTCGGGAAACGTCGTCGGGTTGAGCTTCTTCTGCTCGAGAAGGAACTCCTCGAGCGCCGGCGCATCCGGCGACCCGGGCAGCTTTCCCCCGTGCTCCTCGGCGAGGCGGACGATCCGTTCCCAACGCTCGGGGGAGCGGACGACGCGCCGGAGGACCGGCATCCGGTGGCGGTCGAGGAAGCGCGCGGTGACTCCGTTCGTCGCGACCATGAGGTTCTCGATGAGCTCGTGCGCGCGGGTCTGCGTCCGCCGCTTCACCTCCACGACCTCGTCGCCCTCGACCTCGGCCTTCGCCTCGATCGTCTCGAAGTCCAGCGCGCCCTCCTCGCGGCGGAGGCGCTCGAGGCGCTGGGCCGCCTTGTCCTGCAGGCGGATCTGCTCCGCGGCCGGCGCGAACGCCCGCATCGCCTCGGGCATCTCCCCGCCCTCGAGCCACTCCGCGACCGGCTCGTACGCGAGCTTCGCGTGATTGAAGACGAGCGCGCGGAAGACGTTCGAGCTCTCGAGCGCGCCGTCGGCCCCGACCACCATCTCGACGACGATCGCCAGGCGCTCCTCGCCCGGGTTGAGCGAGGTCAGGTCCGTAGAGAGCTTCTCGGGGAGCATCGGGAAGATGCGGCCGGGCGTGTAGACGGACGTCGTGTTCACGCGGGCGTGCCGGTCGAGCGCCGAGTCCCTGGGGACGAGCGCGTCGACGTCGGCGATCGCGACGAGGACGCGCGAGCTTCCGGCGCGCGCCTCCTCGGCGACCGAGAGCTGGTCGAGATCCCGCGAGTCGACGTTGTCGACGGAGATCCATGGAAGCTCGCGGAGATCGCGCACGTCGCCGTCCTCCGCCGTGGCGGGGCCGTGAATGCGTGCGAGCTCCTGCTGCGCGTCGCGCGGCAGGTCGGGAGCGAGGCCGTAGTCGATCATCGCCTGACGCGCGATTTCCCTGAGGTCGATTCGTCTGGCCATGCATGCATGATATGAGAGCAGCCGCAGGCTGACGAATGGCATCGAAGATCCTTCCGGCCGGAGATCGGGGGCTCCTCGTGCGGATGCGCGGCATGGGGCTGGCGACGCTCGTCGCGAAAACCGAGACGGCGCGCGCGGAATCGTCGGTCGCGGCGGCGATTCCGGGAGACGACGGCGTCCTTCTTCTGTTTCCGGCCGGGCTCGCTCGCGATGTCCAGCTCGCCGTGGCCGAGCGCGTCGCGCGGGTGACGGTGGGCCGGTCGCATCCGTCGCGCGTCCGGCATCACATCCCGGTGTCGTTCGCGGACGAGCACGCGCCCGATCTCCCGCGGCTCCTCGAGGCGGCGGGGATCGACCGCGCGGCTTTTCTCGACATGGTCGCCGGTCTCGAGCTGCGCGTCCGGTTTCTCGGATTCCGTCCAGGTTTCGCGTATCTCGAAGGGGTTCCCGATGCGTGGCAGCTCCCGCGGCTCGCGACGCCGCGGCAGCGCGTGCCGGCAGGATCGTTCGCCGTGGCCGGCGCGCGCGCCGGCATCTACCCCGAGGCGTCGCCCGGCGGATGGAATCTGCTGGGGCGCACCGACGCGGTGCTGTGGGATCGCGGCCGCGAGCGGCCGAACCTGTTCGTTCCCGGTGACGAAGTGAAGATCGTCCCGTCGGATCGTCCGCTCGAGGCGCCGCGGGTTCTCGTCGCCGCGAATCCGGGCGAGGCCGCGGTTCTGGAGGTGTTGCGCGCGGGTTCGGCGATGCATCTCGTCGACGTGCCGGACTTCGCGCGCACCGCGTGGGGGCTTCCGGTCGGAGGGCCGTTCGATTCCGAGGCGGCGGCGGTGGCGAATCGGAACGCCGGCAACCCCGCGGACGCGCCTCTGGTCGAATGCGCTCTGTCAGGTCCGTGCCTTCGCGCGACCGCGCGCGTGACGCTCGCGTGGTCGGGCGCCCGCGCGCCGATCCGCCGCAACGGACGACCGATCGGCGATCCGCGCCGGATCGACCTCGAGCCCGGGGACGAGCTCGACGT
>JBOGJQ010000432.1:0-10751 GCA_050745405.1 Thermoanaerobaculia bacterium
TCACGATCCTCGCCCGAGACGGCTCGTCGGTCGCCGTGGAGCGCGCCGACAAGCTCACCGTCGCGCACCGCATCCTCGACCGTGCGGTTGGTCTTCTGCGCTGAAGGGGGACCGAAGCCGCAGATTACGCAGATTGACGCAGATTAAGAAAGGCAAAACCAATCTGCGTTAATCTGCGAAATCTGCGGCTCGGTTCTCTCTTTCGGCGCTGCGCAACTGTTAAACTCCGGCCGTCCATGTCCAAGGACCTACGCTCCGAGCTGGAGCTTCTTCGCGACCTCGGTTTCACCCACCTCGATCTCGCGGCAGGACGGAAGCGGACTGGCGGCACGCAGCCTCCGCTGGAGCCGTCACCCGAGGAGGCGGAGGCCGGATCGTTCGCGACGATTCCCGAGCTCGAGGCGTTCGCGAAGGGATGCCGCTCGTGCAACCTTTGCGAGACGCGGACGCAGGTCGTCTTCGGCTCGGGCAATCCGAACGCGGACCTGATGTTCATCGGCGAGGCGCCCGGAAGGGACGAGGACGCGGCGGGCCTGCCGTTCGTCGGCCGCGCCGGAAAGCTCCTCACGGACATCATCGGCGCAATGAAACTGCGGCGCGAAGACGTCTACATCGCGAACGTGATCAAGTGCCGCCCGCCGGAGAACCGGAACCCGGAGCCGGACGAGATCGAGTCGTGCCGCCCCTTCATCCGCCGTCAGATCGAGCTCATCGCCCCGAAGGTCATCGTCACCCTCGGAAAATTCGCCGCGCAGAGCCTTCTGGGGCGGCCGGTCGCCGTCTCTACCGTACGTGGAACCTGGCAGCGCTACGATGGCATCAAGGTCATGCCGACCTACCATCCGGCGTATCTGCTGCGCAATCCCGCCGCGAAGAAGGACGTCTGGCGCGACATGAAGCTCGTCATGGCGGAGCTCGGGATCCCGGTGCAGTAGGCTCTCGCCCGTGGATCGAACGACGAAAGCCGCCGCCGCCGGAAAGTACGCGGAGGTCGCGGTTCCGGTCGCGGTGCGCGGCACGTTCACGTACGCGATACCCGACGACCTGCGCGACGCGGCGCGCCTCGGATCGCGCGTCGAAGTGCCGTACGGCGCGAAGCTCACCACCGGGTTCATCACCGGATTCGTCGACGAGCCGGCGATCGAGGCCGCGCGCGTACGCCCGATCCGGGGAGTTCTCGATCCGGAACCGGCGCTGTTGCCCGAAATCGTGGAGCTCTGCCGCCGTGCGGCGGCTTACTACCTCGCGCCGCTCGGCGACGTTCTCCGCTCCGCTCTGCCGGCGAACATGGCCGCTCAGGGGAAGCGCACCGTCCGCCGCGCGAGTGGAGCGGCCGGATCGGAGGCGGCGCTCCGCGATGGGAGGATTCTCGAGCAGGATCTCGATTTGCTGCGGCGGATCGACGAAGGGGAGAGCGACTTCTCGCGTCTCGGTACGGCATTCCGCGGCGCGCGCAGCGCGCTCGCGCGCCTCGCGGAGGCGGGCCTCGTCGAGGTCGGCGACGTTCTCCGGGATGCGGCCGGCGTCCGTTTCGACCGCTGGGCAGTGGCCGATCCCACTGTCGAAGGGCTGACGGCGAGGCAACAGACCGTCGTCGACCTTCTCGTCGCGCGCGGCGGCGACGCGCCGGTGCGCGCGCTCGCCGAACACGGCGGCACCCCGGCGATCGTCGACGCGCTCGCGCGAAAGGGAGCGATCCGCATCGAGCGGCGCGCGCATCGTCACGCGATGGATCCGTTTCTCGCCGGCGTCGCGCCCGCCCCGGCCAGCGAGCTTCGGTATTCCGAGGAGCAGAAGGCGGCGATCGCGGCGGTGTCGTTGCGGCTCGGCTCGTTCGCGCCGTTCCTCGTCCAGGGAGTGACGGGCAGCGGAAAAACCGAGGTGTACATCGAGCTGATGCGGGAAGTGGTGAGGCGCGGCGGGCAGGCGATCCTGCTCGTGCCGGAGATTGCGCTGACGCCGGTATTCGCCGCGCGCCTTCGCGAGCGCTTCGGCGAGCGCGTCGCCATTCTCCACAGCAGTCTTTCGGCGAGCGAGAAGTACGACCAGTGGTGGCGGGCGCGTCGAGGCGAAGTAGACGTTGCGATCGGCCCGCGCTCGGCGGTCTTCACGCCGTTCGAGCGGCTCGGTCTGCTCGTCGTCGACGAAGAGGGGGATGCGGCGTACAAGCAGGAGGAGTCGCCGCGCTACAACGGCCGCGATCTCGCCGTCCTCCGCGCCCAGATCGCCGAAATTCCCGTGGTTCTCGGCTCGGCGACTCCGTCGCTCGAAAGCCGCGACAACGCGGAGCGCGGCCGGTACACGCTTCTGCGGCTGCGCGGCCGGGTCGAGGCGCGCGCCCTTCCGGAGGTCGAGATCGTCGACATGCGGAAGGAACGAGGGGAGAAGGAAGACAGGGGATTCGTGATCTTCAGCACGCGGATGCGGGAAGAGCTCGCGCGCGTCTTCGCGGCCGGCGAGCAGGCGATCATTCTCATCAACAGGAGGGGATACGCGCCGTTCCTCCTCTGCCGCGAATGCGAGAACGACTTCCGCTGCCGCGATTGCAGCGTCACGATGACCGTGCACCGCCGGACCGGCGTTCTCCTCTGTCACTACTGCGGGCTGCGGCGGCCGATTCCGGCGAAGTGCCCGACGTGCGGCGGCGAGGTGCTGCAGCCGATCGGCTACGGAACGGAGAAAGTCGAAGAGCGTTTCCGGCGCTACTTTCCGGACGTTCCCGCGGAGGTGCTCGATCGCGATGCGATCCGCCGCCGCGGCGAGCTCGTGCGGATTCTCGACCGCTTCCGACGCGGCGCAACCCGCGCGCTGATCGGCACGCAGATTCTGAGCAAGGGCCACCACTTCCCGAACGTGACCCTCACGGCCGTCATCAACGCGGACGCGGTCCTCGGGTATCCCGATTTCCGCTCGGCGGAGAAGACGTTTTATCTGCTCACGCAGGTCGCGGGACGATCGGGCCGGGGCGAGCTGCCCGGGAAGGTCGTGATCCAGTCCGCCTTTCCGCAGCACTACGCGATCCAGCACGCGATCGAGCACGATTACGAGAGCTTTTTCCGGGACGAGATGGAGTTCCGGACGCGCTTTCATTACCCGCCGGCGAGCTCGATGATCGCGATCCTCTTTCGCGGCGAGGTGCTGGGGCGCGTCGAGGAAGCGGCCGAGCGGGGAGGGAAGCTGCTCGAGGAGGCGGTGCGGGAGATCGCGGACGCGCGCGTGCAGGGTCCCGCGCCGGCGCCGCTCGCGAGGATCAAAGGAGTCCACCGGTACCAGATCCTGGTGCGGAGCGCGCAGCGCGCGGCGCTGCGCCGCGCGGTCGAGCGCGCGATTCTGGGAGGGTCGTTTCGGGGCGTGGAGGTGGTTGTGGATGTCGATCCGGTCAACGTCCTGTAGGGCCGCCTACCGGTCGATCGTCACTTCCTCCCGCGGCGAGGTGTCGTAAACCCTCCACCAGAAATCGTCGTCGCTCGCGGCGACTTCCTCCGACAGGCGCGCGATCGCGTAGCCGGCGGCGAGGACCGAGGCCCAGAGCCCTTCCGCGCCGGAGACGTCGAAGCAGTGCGCGGGAGCGCGGTGGCGGAAGGTGGCGGGATCGAGGCGCTGCAGAGCGTCGGCCGCGGTATCGAGCGCGGCGCGCACCCGCCCCGTCGTATCGCGACGCTCCTGGCGCTGCGCCTGCCGCATCGGGCGCGCGAGCTCCGCAACCCGTTCGAGCCATCGCGCCACATCGTCCAGATGGCGCTCGAGGACGGCACGGCGCTCCGGGTCCTCGGTTCCGGCGAGCGCGTCGAGCGCGAGATCGATGCGGCGCCGGTAGATCGTTCCGACGCGCTCCGCGAGCTCCGATGCGGGCGGCACATGCCGCATTTCTTCCGTAGTTTCAGGACCTTGCGTCATTTCAGGACTTTCATTTGACCGGCCGCGAATCGTTCTGTTAGCGTCGCGCCCGTGACGAGCGACCCGTACGCCTTCGATCAGCCGATCCTCGAGCTCCGTCGCGAGATCGAGCAACTGGCCGCGTCGGACGACCCGTCCAGCGTCGCCCGCGCCGGCGAGCTCCAGCAGAAGCTTACCAAAGTATCGCGCGACATCTATGCCGGCCTCACGCCCTGGCAGACCACTCTCGTCGCCCGTCACGCGAGCCGCCCCTACACGCTCGACTTCGTTCAGCATCTATTCGAGGACTTCATCGAGCTCCACGGCGACCGGAAGTTCGGCGACGATCGCGCGATCGTCGGCGGCCTCGCGCGGTTCGACGGAGTCCCCTGCGTCGTCATCGGTCATCAGAAGGGGCGCGACACGAAGGAGAAGGTGCTCCGGAACTTCGGCATGCCGCGCCCCGAGGGTTACCGCAAGGCGATGCGGATCATGCATCTGGCCGAGCGGTTCCGCCACCCGATCTTCTGCTTCATCGACACGCCCGGGGCCTATCCGGGAGTCGGCGCGGAAGAGCGCGGGCAGGCGGAGGCGATCGCCGTGAATCTCCGCGAGATGGCCGCGCTCGAAGTGCCGATCGTGGTCACCGTCACGGGCGAGGGAGGAAGCGGCGGCGCGCTCGCGCTGGGCGTCGGCGACCGGATCCTCATGCTCGAGCACGCGGTGTACTCGGTGATCTCCCCCGAGGGATGCGCCGCGATTCTGTGGAAGAACCCGGCGGCGGCGCAGGATGCGGCTGCCGCGATGCGGATCACCGCGCGAGACCTCAAGGAGCTCGGCGTCATCGACGACGTCGTCCCCGAACCGTCCGGCGGAGCGCACACCGACCACGCCGCTGCCGCCGAGCAGCTCCGGCCGTACCTGCAGCGCGCTCTCAAGGACCTGTCGAAGATCAAGCCGGCCAACCTTCCCGAGGAACGCTACAAGAAGTTCCGAAAGATGGGTGTCTTCGAGAAAGCGTGACGTTTCAAGAGACCGAGCCGTTCTCTACGTGACGTAGATTTGCACGTAGGCTCCGTCAATCGCGCTACACTCGAACCGATGCCGATTTACGACGGATGGGTTCTCGCCGATCACGCGGCGCCCGGCGCGAACCTCCCCGTCGCTCCCCTTCTCGCTCCTCTGTTCGCGGCGCGCGGCGTCGATTCGACCGAGGCGTTCGAGACGTTCACCCGTCCACGCCTCGAGGCGCTCCATGATCCGGCCGGGATCGCCGGGATGGAGGCCGCCGCGGAACGGATTCTTCGTGCGGTCCGCGACCGGGAAGGGATCCTCATCTACGGCGACTACGACGTCGACGGCGTGACGTCGATCGTCCTCCTTCGGACGGTGCTCCGCGCGCTCGGCGCCCGCGTCGATTTCGTCGTACCGCACCGCATGTTCGACGGCTACGGCCTGAAGATCGAAGTCATCGACCGCGTCCTGCGCGACACGGAGGTCGGCCTCGTCATCACCGTCGACTGCGGCATCACCTCGGTCGAACCGGTCGAGCGCGCGATCGAACGCGGGATCGACGTCATCATCACGGACCACCACATCCCCCCCGAGCTCCTTCCGGCCGCGGCGGCGGTCATCAATCCGAAGCAGCGGGGGTGCGCGTACCCGTTCAAGGAGCTTGCGGGTGTCGGCGTCGCGTTCAAGCTCTGCTGCGAGCTGCTGCGCCGGGCGGGGCACTCGATGTCGATCGCCTCTCTCGTGAAGATCGCCGCCATCGGCACGGTTGCCGACGTGGCTCCTCTGATCGGAGAGAACCGCGCCCTGGTTCGCCTCGGCCTCGACGGCCTCGCGGAGTCGCGCAATCCGGGACTGCGGGCGCTGCTTCGCTCGCTCGGTCTGCTCGGACGGCGCCTTCGCGCGACCGACGTCGGATTCCGCATCGGCCCCCGCATCAACGCGGCCGGCCGCGTCGCCTCGGCGAACACGGCGATCGATCTATTCGACGCGCGGTCGGAAGGGGAGGCGGCGCCGCTCGTCGAAGAGCTCCACCGGCTCAACCGCCAGCGGCAGACGCTCGAGGCGGAGGTTCTCGCGGCGGCCGAGGCGGCGATCGCGGCCCGCGGCGCGCTCCCTCCCGCGATCGTGGTCTGGGGAAGCGGGTGGCATCGCGGTGTCGTCGGGCTCTGCGCCGGCCGCCTCGCCCAGAAGTACCACCGCCCCACGCTCGCGATCGCCGTCGAGGGAGACGAGGCGGTCGGATCGGGCCGCAGCATTCCCGGCGTCGATCTCCACGGCGAGCTGTCGGCGCTCGGGGATGTGTTCGATCGTTTCGGCGGCCACACGCACGCATGCGGCTTCGCGCTCTCTGCGGCGCGCCTCGACGACCTGCGCGCGCGGCTCGAGGAGCGGCTCGGGCGGTTCGAGGCGTCGACGTTCGTGCGGTCGCTGCGGCTCGACGCCGCCGTGCCGCTCGAGGCGCTCGACGCGCGGCTGCTCGCCGACCACGATCTGCTCGAGCCATTCGGCCAGGAGAACCCCCAACCGGTCTTCGTCGCGCGCGGCGTGCAAGTCGAAGCGCGGAGGGAGTTTTCGCCGGGATGCCTCCGTTTTCTCGCGCGTCAGGGATCGCATCGGTTTCCAGCAGTCTGCTGGCCGGCGGCGACGGCGGCTCTCGGGCCGCTCGTCGCGGACGGTGCCGTCGTCGACGTGGCGTTCCGCCTCGAACCGGACCGGTTCGACGGTCACCGCCTCGAGGTCGTCGACGCGGTGGAGGCCTAGAGCGTCTGGGGCGTCTCGTTCGTCGTGAGCGTCCGAACCGCCGACGCTCCAGACGCCCGAGACGCCCAGGACGCCCGAGACTCTTTTCATGGTTCGCAGCGTAAAAATCCTTCGCATCGTTCTTCCGGTGCTCTTCGTCGCGTTCATCGCGCTGCTCGCGTTCAGTTTCACGCGAGGCAACCGGCGTCCGCGCGCGGTCGCCGAGCCGGTGACCTCGACGATCCGGCAGGACGATTCGCCGCAGCTGGTCGCCTACGCGTTCGAGGACGTGCAGACGATCGGCGGCCGGATGGTCTCGCGGATCCGCGCGCGGCGGACGATCGGCTTCAGCTCGGGGTGGTACACCCTCGAGGACGTCCACCTGACGATTTATCAGGAGAACGGCGACACCTACGAGCTCCAGGCGCCGCAGGCGCAGTTCCATGCCGACACGAAGGAGGCGGAGGCGAAGGGGGGCGTACTCGTCCGCTCCAGCGACGGGGTGGAGATCGAGACCGCGGCGATCGATTTCGACGGGAGCCGTCTCGTGAACGAGGTGCCCGTCCGGTTCCGCGCCGACGCATGGGAGGGGAAGGCCGGGTCGGTCGATCTCAATCTCGCCTCCGAGCATCTCCGTCTGTCGGGCGGCGTCGAAGCGACGCGAAGTGCCGCCGGAGGTCCGCCGATCACGATCCGTTCGAACACCGCGGACTTCGACCGGATCGCGCACGAGGTCGTGTTCCGCGATGACGTCGTCGTGGAACGGGCGGGCGACCGCCTCACGACGGAAACGATCACGGCGCGCGTCGACCCGGAGCGGAAGATCCTCACGGGACTCGAGGGATGCTGCGGCGTCCGGTTCGCGCTCGCGCCGGGATCGGCGCTCGCACCGCAGAGCGCGGCCGGCGGGACGACCGTGTCGGGCGAGCGCTTCTTCACCGAGGTCGGACCCGCGGGAGAGGTACGGGCGATTTTCGTCGAAGGGGGAGAAACGCCCGCGACGGCGACGATGGCCGGCCCGCCGCAGAGGATCCTTCGCGCCGGGCAGTTCCGCGTCGCGCTCGGCGAGCGCGGTGTCTCGGAGCTCGAGGCGCGCGGGTCCGCGTCGATCGAGGAGAAGGGGGCGACACCGCGAACGGTCACGGGCTCGCGGATGGTCGCGTACTTCGATCCGGCCCGGCAGCGCGCGACGAGCGCGCTCGTCGAGGGGAACCTCGAATATCGCGATCCGCGCAATCGGGCGACGGCGCAGAAGGGGACGTTCGACTTCCTCACGGACCGCGTCATTCTGACGGCGGTGCCGGGCGTGCTCCCGACAATCGAGACGGACGGACAGAGGCTGTCCGCGCAGCAGATCGTCGTCCATCCGCGCACCGGGATCCTCGAGGCGGAAGGATTCGTGAAGGGGAGATTCGTCACCGCCGGCGGAAAGTCGAGCCTCGAGCAGAGCGGCATGTTCCCGGGCGGGCGGAGCCCGGTTCACGTGAACGCGAACGAGCTCGTCCTGATGCAGAAGGACGAGTCGGCGGTCTTCAGCGGGAACGTCCGCGCGTGGCAGGACGACAACATCATTCTGGCGCGTGAGATGCGGATCGGGCAGGGCGGCGAGACGCTCACGGCGCGGGGGGAGGTCCGGGCGGTGCTTTACAATGCGCGCGACCGGGAGAGCGGGGCCCCGATCAAGGCGAGCGGTGACACGCTGACCGTCGACCGCTCCGAGCGCCGGGCGCAGCTGGAAGGAAGCGTGCGCATCGAAGACCAGGGACGCGTTCTGACCGCCGAGCGGGCGACGTTCGTCTTCGACGCGCAGCAGGAGCTCGAGCGCGTGGTGGCGGAGGAAGACGTGGAAGTCGTCGAGCGCGCCGCGAAGCGGACGGGGAGTGGCGACCGCGTCGTCTACCACGTGCCGAAGCGGACGATCCATCTCGAAGGATCGCCGGCGACGGTGAGCGATCCGCAGGGCACCGTGAAGGGGAAGGAAATCGTGTTCGACATGGCGCGCAACCGCGTCGAAGTACTGCGCGGAGAGGGACAGACCGAGGCGACGTATCGGCCGGAGGGGACGCCGTGACGGACGTCCGCGCGACCGCGGCGGGCGCCGCCGCGGAGACCGGCCCCGAGCCGCTCACCCTCGCGACGCGCAATCTCGTGAAGATCTACCGGGGCCGGAAAGTCGTGCGCGACGTCTCGGTCGACATCCGGCAGGGGGAGATCGTCGGTCTCCTCGGTCCGAACGGCGCGGGAAAGACGACGACGTTCTATATGGTCGTCGGCCTCGCGCAGCCGGACGGCGGGAGCGTCCTGCTCGGCCCCGAGGAGATCACGACGTTTCCGATGTATCTGCGCGCGCAGAAGGGGATCAGCTATCTCGCGCAGGAGCCGTCGATCTTCCGGAAACTGACGGTCGAGCAAAATCTGCTCGCGGTTTTCGAGACGATGGGCCTGGTCGCCGCGGAGCGGGAGCGGCGGACGCGGCGGCTGCTCGAGGAGTTCGGGCTGACGCACATCGCCCGGAACCGGGGCTATGCCCTTTCGGGGGGAGAACGTCGGCGGGTCGAGATCGCCAGGTGCCTCGCGATCAACCCGGCATTCATCTTGCTCGATGAGCCCTTTGCAGGAATCGATCCCATCGCCGTCCTCGATATCCAGCGGATCGTCTCGCAATTGCGCGACCGGGGAATCGGCATCCTGATCACCGATCATAACGTCCGGGAAACATTGAAGATCACCGACCGTGCCTATATCATCAAAGAGGGCGAGATCTTCCGCCAGGGAGCGCCCGAAATGCTGTCCACCGACCCGGAAGTCCGCCGAATCTACCTCGGGGAGGCTTTCAATCTCCATTGAGCTCGCACCGTTCCGGCGGCTGAGGCCGCCAAGCCGGGGTACGCCCCGCCGCCCGCCCTGCGGGCCCACGATCTGACGCGATGGGACTCGAACAGAAACTTCATCTGAGGCTTTCGCAGAAGCTGATCATGACGCCTTCGCTGCAGCAGGCGATCAAGCTGCTGCAGCTCAGCAAGCTCGAGCTTCAGGAAGTCCTCAACCAGGAGCTTCTCGAAAATCCGCTCCTCGACGAAGTCCAGGAGCAGGAAGAGCAGCAGAAGGCCGAAGAGGAGCAGAACACCGAGGACAAGGCGGCCGAGCAGAAGGCGGAAGAGGCGAAAAAAGAGGAGACGAAATCCGAGGACAAGGATTCGTTCGACGAGATCGACTACGACGCCTATTTCCAGGATTACATCGAATACGGCTACAACCCCCGGATGACCGAGGAGTACGAGGAGTTCCCGATCGAGAACACCCTCACGCGGCCGCCGGACCTGACGGACCATCTGAGCTGGCAGCTCGCGATGTCGGAAGCCTCGCCCGAGATCAAGACGGTCGCCGCGTTCATCATCGGCAACATCGACGAGGACGGCTATCTCCGCGCCTCGATCGAGGAAGTGACCGACGGGACGGGGGCGACCGAGGAGCAGGCGGAGGAAGCGATCCGGCGGGTGCAGTCGTTCGATCCCGTCGGCGTGGCCGCGCGCGATCTCCGCGAGTGCCTGCTGCTGCAGCTCGATCAGCTCGAGATCGACGATCCTCTCGTCGAGACCGTGATCCGCGATTACTGGGACATGGTCATGAACCGGCAGTTCGTCCAGCTCGCGAAGCAGCTCGGGATCGAGCTCAAGCAGCTCGAGACGATCGTCGAGGTCATCAAGCGGCTCGACCCGAAACCGGGGCGGAAGTACAGCACCGAGCGGGCGATCTACGTCGAGCCGGACGTCTACGTGCACAAGGTCGGCGACGAGTACATCGTCCAGCTCAACGAGGACGGCATGCCGAAGCTCCGGATCAACGGCAGCTACCGGCAGATGCTCCACTCGATGGACAGCAAGCAGGACGGCGAGACGGTCAACTACATCAAGGAGAAGATCCGCTCCGCCGTCTGGCTGATCAAGTCGCTCGACCAGCGGCAGCGGACGATCTACAAGGTCGCCGAGTCGATCGTGAAGCATCAGCGCGAGTTCCTCGACAAGGGGATCGATTTCCTCCGCCCGCTGGTCCCCCGCGACGTGGCCGACGACATCCAGATGCACGAGTCCACCGTGTCGCGCGTCGTGTCGAACAAGTAC
>JBOGJQ010000433.1:0-2561 GCA_050745405.1 Thermoanaerobaculia bacterium
TGGAAGTCCCTCGGCATCTTCGGCTGGACGCTCGAGAGCACGACCGTGCAGCCGCTGGCATCGGCATCCGTGGCGAAGAGCGCGCTCGCAGCCACGGCCGGGCCGATCGTGCGGACGATCCAGTATCAGCCGGACGCGCTGGCGTTCGTCGCGTCCATCGACGCGAACGGTCTCGCGATCGACGCGCCCGAGTCCCATCGCAAGACCCCCCTCCTCGACACGTTCAATGACGGCATCGTCCGAACCGAAGTCCGCGACACGAGCGGCCTCGTCGAGGAGATCACGACCACAGGCGGCACCGATCCGTCCGGAGCGGGAAGCGAAGTCACGATCGACTACGCGCCGCCGGCGGCACCCGAGCACGAGCGGGCGCTCCCGACGGAGATCGACAGCGGCGGGCTCGAGTCGACCTTCTCGTATCCCGATGCCACGACGATCGTCGCGACCGATCCGCAGGGGATCGTCACCACGACGAAGCTCGATGCGTGGGACCGGGTCATCGAGCGCGTCGTCAGCGGCCCGGGCCTCGAGACGCTGGAGCGCTTCTCGTATGATGCGACTGGCCGCCTTCGTGTCGTGCAGCGGAAGCAGGGAGCGGGCGTCGTCTCGACGGAGCATGAATACGACGCCGTCGGCCGTATCAAAGCGACGTCCGTCGACAACGTAGCCGTGGACGGCCAGCTCTCGAAGATCGAGACGCTCTGGACGCACGACTACCCGTCGCGCACGATCCTACGCAAGTCCCCGACGGGAGCGCTGACGCAGATCACCCTCGACGGCCTCGGCCGGACGATCGAATCCTCCACTTCGACGGGCCAGACGGCGATCGAGTCGCTTGCGGCGCACGACATCCTCGGCAACCAGGTCTACAGCTCCGACGGCTTCGTCGCCTCGGCCGCGGCGTTCGACGTCCACGGCCGGCAGGTGCTGACGTTGAATGCAGACGGCACGCGCACGGAGGCGGAGTTCGATGCCTGGAATCGAACAACCGCGGTCACGACGCTGACGAGTACGGGAGAGGTGCTCGCCGCGGAGGCGATCGACTACACGGCCGCGGGACGGATCGAGGAGATCACGACCGCGGTCGATGACGACACCGCGCGGACGACGGATTTCGCATGGGACGGCGGCGGCCGGACGACGCGCAGCGCGACGGGCGACCGGATCGCGCGCAGCCGATTCGACACCGCCGGACGCTTCGTCGAATCGTCGTTCGGTACCGCGGCTGAGACCTTCACGGAGACACAGGCATCGCTGTACAAAGGCTATTGGCCACGGAAGATGACGACCATCGAGCGAGACGCGCCTGCTCCTCTCGAAGAGACGCGCGCTTTCGATGCGCTCGGCAACGTCGTCCAGCGGAACGTCGGCTCTCTCGAGTGGACGAGTCAGTTCGACGAGGCGGGCAATGTCGTCTCCGCGAGCCTGCCGGAGCGGCCGCCGTCGGCATTTGCGCATGACGCGCGCGGCGCCGTCCTCGAAGAGACACAGCCCGACGGCGCGAAGCTGAAGTACGGCTACGGCGCGGCCGGCGCGATGAAGACGTACGAGGACCAGGTCGCCGAGGTCACCCATACCGAGACGGACCTGATCGGACGTCCGATCCTGCGGATGTATCCCGACGGCACGTTGGAGCAGTGGGTGTGGAAGGGAGTGCGTCTCGAGTCGTACCGCGATCGCCAGGAGCGCACCCGGGTCTACCAATGGAACGCTCGCGGGCAGCTCGAAAAGGTCATGCGGCCGGGCGGCGAGGTACTCGATCACCTCGAGTACGACGCCGCGGGGCGGATGGTGCGGTGGACGAATGCCGACACGGCTCTGACCTGGCAGGAGTTCGATCTCGAAGGTCGTCCGCGCCGCACGCGGCAGATCCGCTATCGCGACGGCACCGGCCACACGACGAAGCAGATCCTCGACGAGTTCGTCCAGGAGCATGGGTTCAACGAGCTCGGTGAGCGGACGTTCACGACGATGCCCGCATATCCCGGCATGCCGTCCGTTCCAGGCGCGACGGAGAGCCTCGAGTTCGGTTACGACGCCTTCGGGAATCTGGTGCACATCCGGCGCGACGGCAACAATCTGCTGACCGGTACCTTCCGCAACGCGGGACGTCCGGACGAGCGGATCATCCACACGAACTGCGAACCGGGAGCGCCGCTCTGCACGCCCGCCGACATCGTGAAGAGCTATGCGTACGACGCCGAGACGGGTCAGCTCACACGTGCAGCCGTATCGGTCGGTGGGCTCGTCGTCGCCGGCTCCGAAGTCACCTACGACGGTCTCCAGGTCTCCTCGGCGCGGCTTCTCGGCGTCTCATCGAACGAGCGGAGAAGTTTCTTCCGCTACGACGACCGTGGGCGCCTCGCCGGCTCGATCTACGCCACGCTCGACGACGCGCCCGATTCACTGGAAGCGATCCCTGGACGAGCGAAGGAGGAGCTGACGCCCGCCGACTTCCGCATGGCCCAGGGCCGTCTCCCGATCTTCGACGAACCAACTCGCAACATCCTGATCGCGGCCGGAATCGATCCCGATGCGATCGAGCCACCGACGATCACGGC
>JBOGJQ010000434.1:0-4293 GCA_050745405.1 Thermoanaerobaculia bacterium
CGCCCAAGACGCCCAAGACGCCCAAGACGCCCAAGACGCCCAAGACGCCCAAGACGCCCAAGACGCCCAAGACGCCCAAGACGCTAGACGCTCCCACGTCAAATCAGTATCCTCCCGCCTTGTGAAAATTTTCACGGCCCTCTCCTCTCCGGGCTCGTGATCCGCATCCGCTTCGAGGCACCCACCTTAAGTCATGGCGAAAATCAGCGTAGACGGCACCGAGATCGAGGTCCAGGACGGCATCAACGTCATTGAAGCCGCCAAGGCCGCCGGCGTCCACGTCCCCCACTTCTGCTATCACCCCGCGCTCTCGGTCGTCGGGCAGTGCCGCATGTGTCTCGTCGAAGTCGAAGGGATTCCGAAGCTCCAGGCCGGATGCGCGACCTCCGTCAAGGACGGGATGAAGATCCACGTGTACAACGAGAAGGTCGACAAGGCGCGCAAGGGGCAGATGGAGTTTCTGCTCATCAACCATCCGCTCGACTGCCCGATCTGCGACAAGGCGGGCGAGTGCCCGCTGCAGGACTACTCCTTCAATTACGGCTCGGTCACCTCCCGCTACGGCGAGGTCAAACGGATCTATCCCGGCATGGACCGCACCTCGGTCGGTCCGCACGTGCTCCAGAACATGAACCGCTGCATCCACTGCACGCGGTGCATCCGGTTCTGCGACGAGATCACCGGGACGGGCGAGCTCGGCTTCTTCAAGCGCGGCGCCTCGACCGAGGTCGGCGTGTTCCCTGGGCGGCCGCTCGACAACTGGATGAGCGCGAACGTGACGGACATCTGCCCGACGGGCGCCCTCACGACGCGCGAGTTCCGCTTCGAGTCGCGCGTCTGGAACCTCGCCAGCACCGAGTCGGTCTGCAACGGCTGCGACGTCGGCTGCAACCTGTTCATCGAGCACCGCAGCGGGAAGATCTACCGCTACAAGCCGCGGGTGAACCCCGAGGTCAACGACTTCTGGCTTTGCGACTACGGCCGCTTCTCTCACGAGCGGTACGAGGTGGACCGCGTCGTCGCTCCCAAGGTGCGGCGCGATGACTGGCTCGGCGTCGCCACGTGGGACGAGGCGATGGACGCGATCGAGACGGCTCTTCGCGACGTCCCGGGCGACCGCATCGCCGCGCTCGCGTCGGCCCAGATGACCAACGAGGAAGCCGCCCTCTTCAAGGCGATCTTCGTCGATCACCTCGCCTCGCCGCACGTCGACGCGTACGTCGATCCGATCGGACCGATTCCGATGAAGTCCCGGACCGAGTGGATCGAAGGGACGCAGGCCGGCCCGAACCTCCGCGGAGTCCGCGCCGCCGGCGTCGAGCCGACAGGACGGAAAGCCTCGGATCTCCTCGAGCGCGGCGCCGACGGCATCGACTTCCTGTACGTCGCCGATGCCTCGTTCTCGCCGCGCGCGAAGGAGCCCGAGACGGTCGCGAACCTGCGGAAGGCGAAGTTCCTCGTCGTCCACGCATGGGAAGCGCATCCCCTGACCGAAGTCGCCGACGTCGTTCTTCCGGCGGCGCTTTTCGCCGAGAAGAGCGGCTCGTGGACGAACCTCCAGGGGCGCGTTCAGGAGTTCCGGCAGGCGTATCCGCCGAAGGGCGAGGCGCTGGAAGACTGGGAGATCCTGCGGCGCCTCGGCGCGCGCCTTTTCGGCGGCGAGCCGTTCGAGACGCCGCAGGCGGCATCCGGCGCCGCCGCCGGACGGTGAAGCCATGGCGTTCGACGCGACCGACATCGTCCTGACCATCGTCAAAATCGCGCTCGTCCTCGCGATCACGCTCTCGATCACGCCGGTGATGGTGTGGGTCGAGCGCCGTGGAAGCGCTCTCATTCAGGACCGCCCGGGCCCGAACCGCGTCGGTCCGCTCGGCCTGCTCCAGTCGCTCGCCGACGCCCTCAAGTTCATCCTCAAGGAAGACGTCGTCCCGCACAAGGCGCACCGCTGGCTCCATTCGCTCGCCCCGACGATCGGACTGATCCCGGCCGTGACGACGATCGTCGTCGTGCCGTTCGGACGGTCGTTCGTGATTCCGGAGATGACACTGTTCGGCCGGACGTTCTTCGAAGGCGGCCGCCTCTTCGAGCCGATCATCGCGGACGTCGGCATCGGCATTCTCCTGATCTTCGCGCTCGCCTCGCTCGGGGTGTACGGCCTCGTGCTGGCGGGATGGTCCTCCAACAACAAGTACTCCCTCTTCGGCGGGATCCGCGCCTCGGCGCAGATGATCTCGTACGAGCTGTCGCTGACGCTGGCGGCGGTGGGTGTCCTGATGACCGCCGGGTCGCTCCGGCTGACCGAGGTCGTTTACCGGCAGGCGGGGTCCTTCGAGCTCTTCGGCATCGACGGCCTGAAGATCCCCGCCTGGAACGTCTTCCCGATGCTGCTCGGCTTCATCGTCTTCTTCGTGTCGGCGTTCGCGGAGACGAACCGGCTGCCGTTCGATTTCGCCGAGGCCGAGGCGGAGCTGGTCGCGGGGTATCACACGGAGTACTCGTCGATGAAGTTCGCCATGTTCTTCATGGCCGAGTACATGGCGATGGGGACGATCTCGGCTCTCACCGTCGTCCTCTTTTTCGGCGGATGGGACATTCCGTGGTGGAACGAGCCGGCGACGTTCGTCGGGTTCCTGCTGACGGCGATCGCGTTCCTGGTGAAGGTGAGCGTGATGATGTTCGTCTTCGTGTGGGTTCGGTGGACGGTCCCGCGGCTCAAGTACGATTACCTGATGCGGATCGGCTGGAAGGTGTTCCTGCCGCTCGCGATCGTGAACATCCTTCTCGTCGGCGTCCTCATCGCGCTGGGCTGGATCTGACCCGATGGTACTCGAGCTCATCATCTTCTTCTTTTTCGCCGTCGTGGCGGTGGCGTTCGCGCTGATGGTGATCCTGCACCCGAACCCGGTGGTGAACGCGATCGCCCTGGTGGTGACCTTCTTCGCGCTCGCGGTCATGTACGTTCTGCTCGAGGCGCCGTTCATGGCGGCGCTGCAGGTGATCGTCTACGCCGGCGCGATCATGGTCCTGTTCCTGTTCACGATCATGCTGCTCAACCTGCAGCGCGAGGAGGAGCCGGTCACGCGACCGATCCAGCGATTCCTCGGATTTTTCGGCGGCGCGGCCTTCGGGCTGACGGTCGCCTACTACGTCGTGAAGGCGACGGTGGTCGAGATGGGAGCCGGGGTGCCGTTCCTCAGCGACGCCCGCTCGATCGGCATCCGGATGTTCGAGGCGTACATCTTCCCGTTCGAGATGGTGTCGATCCTCCTGCTCGCCGCGATCGTCGGGGCGCTCCTGCTGACGCAACGCGAGGCGCGCGGCGTGTCCGAGGGAGGCGCACGATGACCGGGTTGACCGAAATCCCCGCCGATTGGTTCCTCGCGCTGAGCGCGATCCTGTTCACGATCGGCGTCATCGGCGTGCTCACGCGCAAGAACGGCATCGCGATCTTCATGTCGATCGAGCTGATGATCAACGCCGTGAATCTCACGTTCATCACCTACGCCCGCGAGTGGAGCTCCACCCACGGGCTGATCTTCGTCTTTTTCGTCATGGCGATCGCCGCGGCCGAAGCGGCGGTGGGGCTCGCGATCTTCATAGCCCTGTTCCGCCACCGCGATACGATCGACGTCGACGAAGCGAATCTGATGCATTGGTGATCCCGGTTCGCCGGGGTCATTGGTTCTTTGAAGCGCAGTCGAATCGAGAGTAGCTGGTAGCTAGTAGCTCGTAGCTGGAAGGCGCACCCACTGGCTACGAGCGACTAGCTACTAGCTACTCGTCGGGCACGATCGTCGCACCCTCCATAACCGTACGGAACGGAGGCCACGATGAAGAAGACCGACCGACTGAGCGACTGGGAAGAGAAGGAAACGCGCGACCGCAACGCCAACGGCATCGACGACGAGATCGAGCCGCCGGGCGTCGACGTCCGCACCGGCTCGGACGAGCTCTCCGGCGGCGACATCGACGCGCGATGGGAGATGTCCGAATCGGCGGGCGACGAGTCCGCCGCCGGCAGCGTCTCCACGCCCGACCAGGACAACGTCGGGGAGATCGGCCACGCGATAGGCATCGATTACAACGACGACGAGACGCTCAAGTTCGGTGAAAAGGAGCGCTCGCGAGACAAGAAGCGATTCGAGCTCGATCCCGCCTCCTCCGATGATTGGCAGGAGCGGAATCGCGACAGAAACAGGTAGCACGACGCGGGGATGACCCTCCTCGCGTCGGCAGTATCGACAGCGAGGAGCGAGTCCGTCCGGCACCCCGAGGGTGGCGGACACCCCGCAA
>JBOGJQ010000435.1:0-3757 GCA_050745405.1 Thermoanaerobaculia bacterium
ATCGTGCCGTTCCGCCGCTCAGGATGACGGGGCGTTGTGGTGTGCGAGCGACGAGCAACGAGCAACGAGCAACGACTGACAACCGACAACCGACAACCGACAACCGATGACCGCCTAGAAGCCGCCACCGAGGCGGTGGGCCAGGACCTCGGGCAGGCCGGCGCCGAGGATCGCCTCCTGCGCCGCGGCGACGTCGTACGACACCCGCCGGAAGTGAACGGCGCCGCGGGTGAGATCGACGATCGCGTACGCGGCTCGCGGATCGCGGTCGCGCGGCTGTCCGACCGAGCCGGGATTCACCAGATACCGCGAGCCCTGCTCGAAGCGGAGCGTCGCATCGCCGCGCACGAGCATCACGTCGACTTCGCCGTGGGGACGGACGCGAAAGACCATCGGGACGTGCGTGTGTCCGCAGAGGGCGAGGTCCGTCGTCACGGCGGAGAGGGCCTGGAGCACATCGGGACCTCCGAACAGATACTCGTCTTCGTCGACCGGCGACCCGTGACAGAGCGTGACCCCGCGATCGGCGACCGGTCCCTCGCGAAGAGCGCGGATGAAGTGCCGGTTCGCGGGCGCGAGCCGGGTTCGCGTCCAGACCACGGCCTCGCGCGCGGCGTAGTTGAAGCCGGCGGGCTCCTCCTCCGCGGCCACCGCGCGATCGTGGTTTCCCCGGATCGCGACGAGCGGCGCGCGCAGGCGTCGCAGCCGCTCCACGACCTGATTCGGGTGGGCGCCGTAGCCGACGATGTCGCCGAGACAGAAGACGGCGTCGAACCGCTTCCGCTGGGTGGCGCTCAGGACCGCCCGGAGCGCCGGAAGATTCGAATGGATGTCGCTGAGGACGAGAACCCTCACCCGGTCCCCCCCGCCGCGCTCCGCGCCTCTTTCGGCAGAAGGAGAAGAAGACGCTCGACGGCCTCCCGGACGGTCTCGTCGTCGCGCAGGTCGAGGGTCATATCGGCCATCCGGTAATACTTCAGCCGGTGCTGGAAGAGCTCCAGGGTCGCCGCGTCGTCCCGGAACATCGGCCGCTCGGCGGCCTTCTCGCCGATCCGGCCATGGAGAACGGCGAACGGAGCGGAGAGGTAGATCGAGAGCCCCTCCGACTTGATGAATTGAATGTTCTCGTCGAAGGTGAACGTCCCGCCGCCCGTGGCGATGACGCCGCGCTCGACCCACTTCGTCGTCCGAAGCAGGTCGCGCTCGCGTCTGCGGAAGTACGGCTCCCCTTTCGCGCCGAAAATCTCCTTGACGCTCATCCCCTCGGAGGTCTCGACGAGGTCGTCGAGATCGAAGAAGGGGACGCCGAGCCGGCGGCCCAGCTCGCGGCCGATCGTCGTCTTTCCGGATCCCATGAAGCCGATGAGGTAGATCTTCATCGCGGGCGCTCCGCGGCGTCGACGAGGCGGCGCACGTTCTCCCTGATGTCTCCGCCCGCGTAGACGGCGGCGATGACGGCGGCCGTATCGGCTCCCGAATCGAGCACCTCGCCGATCGTCGCGGCATCGATCCCGCCGATCGCGACGAGGGGTTTCTCGGTCGACTCCCGCACGCGGCGCAGCGGCTCGAGTCCGAGCGGCTCGCGGACGTTCTTCGTCGCGGAGCGGAAGATCGGGCCGAGGGCGACGTAGTCGATGTCGGGATCGGCCGCCGCCTCGAGCGCCTCGTCGGCCGAATGCGTCGAATAGCCGATGAGGAGCTTCTCGCCCGCGGCCTTGCGCGCCGCTGCGGGCGGGAGATCCTCGTCGCCGAGGTGGACGCCGTCGGCGCTCGCGAGAAGTGCGAGATCGGTCCGGTCGTTCACGAAGAGGCGCCCGAGGGCGGGCAGAGCCGCGACGGCGCTCTCGACCTCGCGCAGCCGCTCCGCGTCGCCGAGCTCCTTTTCGCGATACTGGATCCAGAGCGCGCCCCCCTCGACCACGGCGCGGACGACGTCGACGATCGGAACCCCCGCGACGCGGGCGGTGAGGACGTAGACCGGCGGGACTTCGGAGCGGGCGAGGCGCATCTTGCGCGCTAGTGTAGCCCGTCGCGCGAAGTACGGCCGCCGGGTCGACGGCGGCCCTACCTTTTCAGGAACTCGTCGAGGTACTTCGTCGAAAACTCGCCCCTCTGGAACTGCGGGTCGTCGAGCAGCGCGAGGTGGAGGGGGATGGAGGTCTTGACGCCTTCGATCGTGAAGAGCTCGAGCGCGCGGCGCCCGCGTGCGATTGCCTCTTCCCGGTCGGCGCCGTGGACGATGAGCTTCCCGATGAGCGAGTCGTAATGCGGCGGGATCACGTACCCCGCGTACGCCGCCGTGTCGAGACGGACGCCCGGCCCGCCGGGCGGATGGTACGCCGTGATCCGCCCTGGATGCGGCGCGAACGTCACCGGATCCTCGGCATTGATGCGGAACTCGATCGCGTGGCCGTGGAACCGCGGCGACGCCCCGACCGACAGCGGCTCGCCGCTCGCGACGCGGATCTGCTCCTTCACCAGATCGACGTCCGTCACGCTCTCCGTGACGGGGTGCTCGACCTGGATCCGGGTGTTCATCTCCATGAAATAGAACTCGTTCCCCTCGACGAGGAACTCGATCGTCCCCGCGTTCGTGTAATCGACCGCGCGGCAGAGGCGGATCGCCGCCTCCCCCATGCGCGCCCGCAGCTCCTCGGTCATGACGGGAGAGGGCGACTCCTCGAGGATCTTCTGGTGCCGCCTCTGGATCGAGCACTCCCGCTCGCCGAGATGGATGATGTTGCCGTGGTCATCGCCGAAGACCTGGAACTCGATGTGGCGCGGCCGTTCGAGGTATTTCTCGATGTAGACGTCGGCGACGCCGAACGCCCGGTCCGCCTCGCTGCGCGCCGTCTCGTACGCCGACTGGAGCTGGTCGGGCGTGCGGCAGATCCGCATGCCCCGCCCGCCACCGCCGGCCGAAGCCTTCAGGATGATCGGAAAGCCGATCGACTCCGCGACGGCGAGAGCGTCGGCGAACGACGCGACCGGACCCTCGCTGCCGGGGAGGATCGGCACCCCCGCTTCCTTCGCCGTGGCGCGCGCTTTCGCCTTGTCACCCATGAGGCGGATCGCGCCGGGGGAGGGGCCGATGAAGCGGATGCGGCACTCCTCGAGGATCTCGGCGAACGACGCGTTCTCGGACAGGAAACCGTACCCGGGGTGGATGGCGTCGGCCCCGGTGATCTCCGCGGCGGCGATGATGCTCGAGACATTGAGATAGCTCTGCCGCGACGGCGCCGGGCCGATGCACACCTCGTCGTCCGCGTAGCGCACGTGGAGCGACTCCCGATCGACGTCGGAATGAACGGCCACGGTCCGGATGCCCATCTCGCGGCACGCGAGGATGATGCGGAGGGCGATCTCGCCGCGGTTGGCGATGAGGACTTTGGAAATCATGGCGAAACCGAACGGCGCGGGAGCCGCGATCTCATCCGAGCCGGACCGCGAAGAGCTTCTCGCCGTACTCGACCGGCTGGGAGTTCTGCGGGTAAATGCGGGCCACGACGCCTTCGACGTCGGCCTCGATCTCGTTCATCAGTTTCATCGCCTCGATGATGCAGAGGACGTCCCCCTTCCCGATCCTGTCGCCGACGTTCACGAACGTCGCCGCTTCGGGGTTGGCCGAACGATAGAACGTCCCCACGATCGGCGAGGTGATGATGTGGAGCCCTTCCTCGTTCTCCTCGGCGGGCGCCGCCGGCGGTGGCGCGGGAGCCGGTGCGAGCGCCGGCATCTCGACCGGCCCCTGCGGCTC
>JBOGJQ010000436.1:0-6483 GCA_050745405.1 Thermoanaerobaculia bacterium
ATGCCGAAGCCCATGGCGAGAGAGCCGCCGCCCAGCCACGCGACGCGGGCACGGCCGCGGGCGGCGCTGACGCTGGTCGCCAGCGCGAGCGCGGTGTAGCTCGCGAAGATGGCGATGCCCACGCTCAACGTGACGAGAAACGGATCGTATGTGCCGGTCATGCGGCGGATCCCGGAATGGGACCCGAGGCGACAATATTCAGAAAGTGCGCCGTGCCATAGCGGGCTCAGGCGTGGGCGGGACTCAGCCGCGGACGGGTGCTTCCTCGCGAGGCGCCACCCGATCCGGCTCCGGGAACGATCCGCGGCCGAAGAAGACGTGCCACGCAAGGTGGGAGAACGGCGGAATCCGGAGGAGCGCGCATCCCGCCTCGACGACCGCCTCCGATCGGACGGTGGCGAGCGCGCGCCGCATCCAGCGGCGGGAGAGAAAGCGGGCGCGGAATGCCTCTCCGGAGTAGAGGCGGAGGACGGCGTCGTCGTCGCGCTCGATCGCGGTGGCGAGCACCTCCGCGGCGAAGCGCGACAGGCGCATCGCCCCGTCGAGTCCTCCCGCGGTCAACGGGGACACGGCGCCCGCGGCGTCGCCGACGAGCAGACCGCGCGCGCAGGAGATCCGCGGCAGGATCGCGCCGACCGGAATCCGTCCTCCCCGGCGCTCGATCACCGTTCCCGCGCCGAGATCGAAGAGCGGGGCAACGCGCCGCCGCAGCGCCGCGAGCGCTTCGCCCGGCGAGAACGCGCCGGCGTAGCCGCCCGTCCCGAGGTGGAGCTCGAGGCCGTCGTGGGCGGCCCAGGCGATGTAGCCGGGGGCCAGCGTCGGGTCGAGGAAGCAGTGGAGGGCCGGAGGGCCGTCGAGGGGAACGCCGGCGACGACGTCCTCGATCCCGACGATGAGCTCGTGGTTCGCGTCGAGACCGAGCGCCGCCGCGACGCGCGAGCGCGCGCCGTCGGCACCGACGACGAATCGCGATCGAACGCGAGCCTCGCGGCCGTTCGCTTCCAGTACGACGTCGTCTCCGTCGAGGGCCGCGAAGCGCGTCCGCGGACGCCACGCGGCGCCGGCGATCAATGCCTGACGGAGGAGTGCCTCGTAGATCGCTCCCATCCGGCCGACGCGAAACTCCTCGTGCGGGCTTTCGAGGATCTGCTGCGCGCCGCGCGGCGAATGGAGGACCACGCGCCGCACGGGCGGTCCGAGGAGAGCCGGCGCGAGGCCGAAGTCCTCGAGCGTGCGGCGGACGAAGATCCCCGTCGTGTGGATCTGCCGGCGGAGATCGGACTTCCGGTCGACGATCAGAACGCGGATGCCGCGGCGGGCGAGCAGGCGCGCGCACTGGAGCCCGGCGAGGCCGGCGCCGACGATCGTGACGTCGTAGGTCATGGCCGGGCGGCTTCGACGGCCAGCTCATGCGGCGCGACCGCGCCGAAGCGCCGCTCTCGCCGGTGAAATGTCTCGACGGCTTCGCGGAGATCGTCGCCCGTGAAATCGGGCCAGAGGCGATCGGTGAAGACGAGCTCCGCGTACGCGCTCTCCCACAGGAGGAAGTCGCTCAGGCGCTGCTCGCGCCCGGTGCGGATGAGGAGGTCGACGTCGGGCGTGGCGGGGTCGGCGTGATGGACGCGGGCGAGGAGGCGGCGGAACGCCTCGCGCGAGAGGCCGGTGCCGGACGCCGCCGCGGCGGCGCGGACGATGGCGTCGCGCGCGGAGTAGTCGACGGCGAGGCGGATGTGAATCCGCGTTCCGTTCCTCGTCGCCTCCTCCGCGTGCTCGATCGCGCGGACGAGGTCGACGGGGAGGCGGTCGCGCCGGCCGATGACACCGAGGCGCACGCCCTCCCGGCGGCATCGCGCCAGCTCGGTGCGGAGGAAGCGGCGGAAAAGGGCGAGGAGCGCGGCGACTTCACGCGGGGGGCGCCGCCAGTTGTCGGACGAGAAGGCGTAGAGGGTCAGCGTGCCGATCCCGAGGTCCGGTGCGGCCTCGACGGCGCGGCGGACGGCGTCGGCGCCGGCGCGATGACCGCGCCGGCGGGGCCATCCCCGCGCCTCGGCCCAGCGGCCGTTGCCGTCCATGATGATCGCCGCGTGGAGAGGCGAAGGATGCATAGGCTATTCTCCAAGTACTTTATATTGCAAAGTCACGGCCATGCGTACACCGGATGCCGGGATGCGTCGGGTCAGCCGCTCGACCGCGTGGCGGCGATCAGCGCTTCCATGTGGTCGAGGTAGCGCTGGAGGGCGCGGCGCCCCTTCGATGTGAGCCGGAACTCGGTGTGCGGCGTCCGGCCGCGGAAACTCTTGGTAGAGACGACGTAGCCTGCGTCCTCGAGTTTTCGCGCGTGAACGCTGAGGTTCCCGTCGCTCGTCCGGAGGAGGTCGCGAAGCTCGATGAATCCGAGGCTCTCGTTCACGGAGAGGGCGCTCACGATGCCGAGGCGAAGGCGCTCGTGGATGACGCGGTCGAGCTCGGCGGTCTTCTCGACGGCGCCGTTGATGGCGCGCACCGCCGGCGGGCGGCTCGTCTCCTCGCGGATCGCCGCTTTCTTAACCACCGTACCTCCTCGCGATGATCACGCCGAAGACGATATGGAGGCCGCCGAACCCGGCGCCGAGACAGATCGCGCCGACCAGAGGCGTGCTGAAGAGCGCGACGGCGCCGAGAAAGAGAAAGAGGATTCCCATGAGGGGGATCACCCTGACGGAGAACGTGCCCCCGGCGACCACGGCCGCGCCGTAGAGGAGAAGCCATACGCCGGGGAGAAGAGAGACGCGGCCCGAGTCGTAGAGAGCGATCGTGAGAAGGAGCCCGGCGAGGATCGCGGGGGAGAAGCTGAGGGCGAACTGGCGGGCGGGGCGCGAGAAGAACGGGACGCCGGCGGCGCGCGATTTCACGAGAACGGCGAGAAGGCCGGCCGCGGTAGCGAGGATCGCAGCGACGATCCAGGTCGCGAGCCAGGCGGCGTCGTTCGGCTGTCCGGGGGCGATGATCGCAGCGGCGAGGCCGGCGAGGCCCATGACGACGCCACCCCACCCGGGAACGGCGGTGAACGACCCCGCGCGCTCCATCGCGTCGCGGATGTACGTGAGGTTCGCCGCGGCGTGCTCGTGGAGGGGGGCGGGGCCCGGGGTGGGGTGGAGCATGGGAAGACGATAGGGCCCGGGCGAAGAAAAGGCAAGTACTTTATGGAGTAAAGTCACGGCTCGCCTCCGGCGCCGAGGGAAGACGCGGCGGCGGCATCGACCATCCAGGTGAGACTCCCTGCGACGGGCTCGATCGCCTGAGCGGGGACGCGCATCGGATCGCGCGGTCCTTCCAGCACCGCCCGGAGCGCGGACGCCTTTGCCTCGCCCGCGACGAGAAAGACGACCGCGGCCGCCGCGTTGATGGGCGGCGGCGTGAGCGTCACGCGCGCGATCGGGCGCGACGGATCGGCCACCGCCCATCGTTCCCGCTCGCCGACGGCGGCGGAATGGGGAAAGAGCGAAGCGGTGTGAGCGTCCGTGCCAAGGCCGAGAAGGACGAGATCGAATCGTTCGCCCGGCCGGAGCGACGGAGCACCCGACGGCGTTCGAAAGTGATCGCGCATCTCCCGCTCGTATGCCGCGGCCGCCTCGGCCGGCGGCACCTCGCCGCGGATCCTGTGCACGTTCTGCGGCGGGAGTGAGATCCGCTCGATGAGCGCGCGGTTCGCCGCGCCGAAATTGCTCGACGGATCGTCGGGGCCGACCGAGCGCTCGTCGCTCCAGAACAGGTGCACGCGCGGCCACTCGATGGATTGCTCTTCGGAGAGCAGCGCGAACATCGGCAGCGGGGTCGAGCCTCCCGGAATCGCCACCGTGAAGCGGCCGCCGTCCCGGATCGCCGGCGCCGCCGCGGCGGCGAAGCGGCCGGCGGCGGCGGTCATCAGCGCCTCGGCCGTCGCGTAGACCTCGATCGTTTCGTCGCGAGTCACGCGGTTTCCGTGTGGCCGGGAGCGTCCCATCCTCCGACCTCCGCGGCGAGCCGGTCCGCCTGCGGCGGACCCCACGTTCCGGGCTCGTAGCGGTGCACGGGCGTGACGTCGCCGAGAATCGGCTGGACGATCTCCCAGGCCGCTTCCACCGCGTCCTGCCGGCCGAACAGGGTCGGATCGCCTTCCATCGCATCGCCGAGGAGGCGCTCGTACGCACCCATGTCGCCTTCGTGCCGGTCGATCACGCGCAACTCGGTCGGCTCGGAGAGCATCTGATCGCCGGGCCGCTTGACGCGGGCGCCGAGAGCGATCGTGACGTCGGGGTTGAGCCGGAAACGGACGTAGTTCTGCGGGCCGATGACCATCTCGCTCAGCGGGGGCCGCTTGAACTCGACGCGCACCTCTGTCGTTGTCTCCGCCATCCGCTTGCCGGCTCGAATGAGGAACGGGACGCCGTCCCAGCGCCACGAGTCGATGCGGAGCCGCAGCGCGGCGAACGTCTCGACGGTCGAATCGGGCGCGACGCCCGGCTCGTCGTGATATCCGCGGAATTGCCCGCGAACCACCTCTTCGGGCCGCAGCGCGCGCGTGCTGCGAAAGACCTTGACCTGCTCGTCGCGCACCGATTCGGGATACGTCGTAGCGGGCGGTTCCATGGCGAGAAAGCTGATCACCTGGAGGAGGTGGTTCTGGACCACGTCGCGGACGGCGCCGGTCTCCTCGTAGAACCGGCCGCGCCCCCGCACTCCGAAGCTCTCGGCCATCGTGATCTGGATGCTCTCGACGTACCGCCGGTTCCAGATCGGCTCCAGAAACATGTTCGCGAAACGAAAGACGAGCAGATTCTGGACGGGTTCCTTGCCGAGAAAGTGGTCGATCCGGAAGATGGCGGATTCGTCGAAGAACTCGTGGAGCGTCGCATTGAGAGCGCGGGCGGATCCGAGGTCGCGTCCGAACGGTTTTTCGACGATGATCCGGGCGCCGCGGGCGCATCCCGACTCGGCGAGACCGCGCGCGACCGTGGCGAACATCCCCGGAGGAATCGCGAGATAGTGCGCCGGCCGCTCGGCGTCGCCGATCGCTTTCCGCATCGCCGCGAACGTCGCCGGATCGCGATAATCGCCGCAGACGTAGCGCAGGCGCCGGGCGAGTGCGGCGAACGCCTGTTCGTCGACGCCGCCTCCGTGCTCCTCGATGCTCGCGCGGGCACGCTCCTGAAACTGGTCGAGCGTCCACTCGCTCTTCGCGACGCCGATCACCGGCACGTCGAGCTCGCCGCGCTTCGCCATCGCGTGGAGAGCGGGAAAAATCTTCTTGTACGCGAGATCCCCCGTGGCTCCGAAGAACACGAGGGCGTCGGAATGGAGAGCGGCCATGGTCGATACGATGTCATATTTTCCGAACGAGGCGCATCCCGCGCCGCGGGCGCGGCGCGGAGACATCTCCGTGACTCGGGTCCGGGGGCAGCGGGCGCTTCGCGCCCTCGCCCCCGGCTATTGTCCGGCGCCCTCCGGGCGCGGCGCCCGTTAGTGTGTCTTGCGATTCCGGGGGCCGTGGCGCTTCCCGGCGTTCTGGGGCGCCCTCCGGGCGCGGCGCCCGTTAGTGTGTATTGCGATTCCGGGGGCCGTGGCGCTTCCCGGCATTCTCGGGCGCCCTCCGGGCGCGGCGCCCGTCAGTGTGTATTGCGATTCCGGGGCCGTGGCGCTTCCCGGCGTTCTCCGGCGCCCTCCGGGCGCGGCGCCCGTCAGGGCGCGGGAGAGTAGCCGGGGGCGAGGGCGCGTAAGCGCCCGCTGCCCCCGGAGCGGAACGCATTTTGGGGATCTTTGCGCCGCGCCAGCGGCGCGGGAGAGCTCGCGGCCCGCAAAATTTTTTGCGAGTGATGCGGAAGCGCAAAATCTCTTGACACCCGCCGAGCCGGCGCGCGATCTCGAAGCATCTCATCCGACGCGGGATACGCATCGACTGTTGTGTGGCGTATCGGTCGCACACCCGCCCCGGAATGGGATCGACGTACTTGAACATCCATCTCCACGTCGTCTTCTCGACCAAGGAACGGCGCCCCCTGATTGGCAACGCATGGCGGTCGCGCCTTCACGAATACCTCGGCGGGTGCGTTCGCACTCTCGGTGGCGTGGCGGTGGAGGTCGGCGGCGTGTCGGATCACGTCCATGCCCTCCTCTCCGTCCGTCCCGTACATCGGCTCTCGGACATGATGCGTGACGTCAAGACGGCGTCGTCGCTCTGGGTGCACGATGAGATTCACGAGCCGGAGTTCGGGTGGCAGGACGGATACGCGGCGTTCAGCGTGAGTCGATCCGGCGTGGAGGCCGTGAGACGGTACATCCGGAACCAGGAGGCGCATCACCGCCGGCGGAGCTTCGACGAGGAGCTCGAGGCGCTCCTCCGCGCACACGGAATCGCCATCGACCCGCGCATCCCGCGCCGCGGGCGCGGCGCAGAGACACCGTCGTGACGCGTTCCGGGGGCAGCGGGCGCTTCGCGCCCTCGCCCCCGGCTACTCTCCCGCGCCC
>JBOGJQ010000437.1:0-15826 GCA_050745405.1 Thermoanaerobaculia bacterium
AGCTCGCGCGCGTCGCCGGCGTCCTCGATCCCGGCTGGATCTCGACGAACCTGAGGAGTCCTGAATGAAACGACGGAAGATCGCCCTCGTTGTCCTCGCCGTCGCGCTGATCGCGGCGGCCATGGTGTGGTGGCTCGGCCGCGATCGCGAGCCCGACACCGTCCTCGACGTCTCGGGAACGGTCGAGGCGACCGAGGCGCGGCTCGCGTTCGAAACGGCAGGGCGGATCGAATCGATCTCCGTCCGCGAAGGGGAGCCGGTCGCGGAGGGGCAGGTCCTCGCGCGCCTCGGTACGGCCGAGCTGGAGGCGAAAAAGGCACAGGCGGACGCGCGCGTCGCGGCAGCCGGTGCGCAGCTCGCGGAGCTCCAGCACGGATTCCGCGCCGAGGAGATCGCACAGGCCGCGGCCGCCGTCACCGCCGCCGAAGAGCGTCTCGAGGACGCGCGCGCGGATCTCGGCCGGACGCGAACGCTCCATGCCGGCGGAGCCGTGAGCGACGAGGCGCTGCAGAAGGCGACGACGGCGGCCGAGATCGCGCAGGCGCAGCTCCGGCAGGCGCGGGAGCAGCTCGAGCTGCTGCAGCGTGGTCCGCGCCCCGAGCGCGTCGCCGCGGCGCGCGCGCAGGTCGAGGAAGCCCGCGCGGCGTCGCGCGCCGTCGATCCTCTCTTTCGCGACGCCGTCGTCGTCGCGCCGCACGCGGGCGTCGTCACGGTCCGCCATCGCGAGCCGAACGAGGTCGTCGCGCCGGGACAGCCCGTCGTCACCGTGATGAACCCGGCCGACCGCTGGGTGCGCGTCTACGTCCCCGAGACCGGGATCGGCGCCGTGCACATCGGGCAGACGGCGACGATCCGCAGCGACACGTTTCCAGACAAGACGTACCAGGGGCGCGTCGTCTACATCTCGCCCGAGGCGGAGTTCACGCCGAAGAGCGTGCAGACGGCCGAGGAGCGCGTGCGGCTCGTCTATGCCGTCGACGTGCGGATCGAAGGGGATCCCGCCATGGAGCTCAAGCCGGGAATGCCCGCCGACGTCGAGATCCCGCTGGTCGACGCGGACGCGGAGCGGGGATGAGCGCGCGGGAAGCGATGATTCGCGTCGAGGGGCTGACGCGGCGCTTCGGCGATCTCGTCGCGGTCGACGCGCTCTCGTTCGATGTCGCGCGGGGCGAGCTCTTCGGCCTCGTCGGGCCCGACGGCGCCGGCAAGACGACGACGCTCCGCATGCTCGCCGGCGTCCTCCGTCCCACGACGGGCGACGCGACGATCGGCGGCGTCTCCGTCGCCGCCTCGCCCGAGCGCGTGAAGCGCGCGATCGCCTACATGCCGCAGCGGTTCGGCCTCTACGCCGACCTCACGGTGATCGAGAACCTCCACTTCTACGCCGATCTTTACCGCGTCCCGCGCGCCGAACGGCGGGCGCGTCTCGATCGGCTCTTCGAGTTCTCCGGCCTGAGTCCCTTTCGCGAGCGCCTCGCTGGAAAGCTCTCCGGCGGCATGAAACAGAAGCTCGCCCTCTCCTGCGCTCTCGTCCACCAGCCGGACGTCCTGCTGCTCGACGAGCCGACGTTCGGCGTCGATCCGATCTCGCGGCGCGAGCTGTGGGTGATCGTCCACGAGATGGTCGCCGGCGGGACGACGGTGGCCGTGAGCACGTCGTACATGGACGAGGCGGAGCGTTTCGATCGCCTCGTGCTGCTCCACAGCGGGCGCTCGATCGCGCTCGGCGATCCCGCGGAGCTGCGAAGCGCGTTCGCGGGCGAGCTCGTCTCGATGCGTGTGCCGCGCGCGCGGGAGGCGAAGCCGGTGACGGAGGAGTTGCCCGAGGTCCGGCGAGCGATCGTGTTCGGCGACCGGCTCCACCTGACGGTCGGGTCGGCGGAACGCGACGCGCCGCGGATCGCGTCCGCGCTCGGACAGCGCGGGTTTCCGGTGACGGAAATCTCCCGGATCGAGCCGGGACTCGAGGACGTCTTCATCGAGCTCGTCGAGGGGGCCGCGGCGTGAGCGAGTCGGTCGTCGTCGTGCGCGACCTGACGCGCCGCTACGGCGAGTTCGTCGCCGTGGACCGCGTCAGCTTCGACGTCGCGCCGGGCGAGGTGTTCGGCTTCCTCGGTCCGAACGGCGCGGGAAAGACGACGACGATCAAGATCCTCACGGGCCTTCTCCTGCCGAGCGGCGGGAGCGCGACGGTCGCCGGATTCGACGTCGCGACGAGCCCCGAGGAGGTGAAGCGGCGCATCGGGTACATGTCGCAGCTCTTTTCGCTCTACGCGGACCTGACCGTGGAGGAGAACATCACGTTCTTCTCGGGTCTGTACGGCGTCGCGCGCGAGCGGCGCGACGCGAGGCGTGACTGGGTGCTCGAGATGGCCGGCCTCGCGAGCGAACGCCGCCGTCTCGTCCGCGAGCTCTCCCTCGGGTGGAAGCAGCGCCTCGCGCTCGGCTGCGCGGTCCTGCACGAGCCGCCGATCCTCTTTCTGGATGAGCCGACCTCGGGCGTCGATCCTCTGTCGCGCCGCAATTTCTGGGAGCTCATCTACGAGCTCGCGCGCGGCGGGACGACCGTCCTCGTCTCGACGCACTACATGGAGGAGGCGGAGTACTGCGACCGGCTCGCTCTGATGAGCAGCGGGCGGCTCATCGCGCTCGACGCGCCCGCCGCGATCCGCGGCCGGCTCGAGGCGCCGCTTCTCGAGATCGAGACGAGCGACTCGGTACGGGCGCTCGGCGTGCTGGAGGAATCGGAGGGCGTGACGCGCGCGGGACTGTACGGGCGCGCGATTCATGCCATGGTCGAGGACGAGGCGGCCGCATCGGGCGCCATCCGCGACGCGCTGGGCGAGCGGGGGATCCGGGTCGAGTCGCTCCGCCGGATCGAGCCGTCGCTCGAGGACGTCTTCGTCGATCTCGTCGAGAGAGCGGAGGGAGGTCGCCGTGGGTGAGTCGTTCTCTCTCCGGCGGCTCGGCGCGATCGCGCGGAAGGAGGTCGTGCAGCTCCGCCGCGACCCGCGCAGCCTGCTGCTCGCGTTCGCGATTCCCGTGCTTCTGCTCGTGATCTTCGGATACGCGATCACGTGGGACATCCGCGACATCGCGCTCGGCGTGCTCGATCAGGACAGGTCGGCGCGAAGTCGCGCGCTCGTCGACGCGTTCCTCGCGTCCGGCTACTTCGATCTGGTCGAGCGCCTCGATTCGCCGGACCGGATCGGCGCGCTCCTCGAGAGTGACGAGGTGCAGATCGTCGTCGTGATCCCGCCCGATTTCGCGGAGGAGTTCGGATCGCCGGTCCCGGCGCGCCTTCAGGCGATCGTCGACGGGAGCGACGCGAACACGGCGACGATCGTCATCGCGTACGCGCAGGCGGTGCTCGCGCAATTTGCGGTGGAGGCGGCGGGGACGGAGGTCCGGCCGCCGCTCGAGATCGACTCGCGCGTCTGGTACAACGAGGAGCTCCGCAGCCGGAACATGATCGTGCCCGGGCTGGTCGCGGTGATCATGACCGTGATCGCCGCGATGCTCACGTCGCTCACCATCGCGCGCGAGTGGGAGCGGGGGACGATGGAGCAGCTCGCCTCGACGCCGGTGACGCGCGTCGAGGTCGTCGTCGGGAAGCTCCTCCCGTACGTCGCGATCGGCCTCATCGACATCATCGTCACGACGGCGCTCGGGATCGTTCTCTTCGGCGTGCCTTTTCGGGGCAACCCTCTGCTTCTCCTCGCCCTCTCGCTTCTCTTTCTCGTCGGCGCGCTCGGATTCGGGATCTTCATCTCCGCGGTCGCGAAGTCGCAGGTGCTGGCGACCCAGGCGGCGATGGTCTCGACGTATCTGCCGGTGCTGCTTCTGTCGGGGTTCATGTTCTCGATCGACGCCATGCCGCGCGCGCTGCAGGCGATCACGTACCTCGTTCCGGCCCGCTACTTCCTCGTGGTGACGCGCGGCATCTTTTTGAAGGGGGTCGGCCTCGAGGTCCTCTTCGTCGAGGCGGTGTTGATGATCGTCTTCGCCGTGGTGGGCCTCGGGCTCGCGATTGCGCGCTTCCGGAAGGAGATCGCGTGAGGCGGTCTCTCGAGCGGATCGCCGAGCTGGTGCGGAAGGAGTTTCGGCAGATCTTCCGCGACCCCCGGATGCGCGGCGTGATCTTCGTCGCGCCCGTCCTCCAGCTGTTCGTGTTCGGGTACGCGGTGTCGACCGACGTGCGGAACACGGCTCTTTTCGTCGTCGATCAGGACCGGAGCGCGGCGTCGCGGTCGGTCGTCGACGCGCTGACCGCATCGGGATACTTCCGCGTCACCGGGCGCTCGGCGGCGCCGCGGGATCTCGTCGCGGCGCTCGACCGGTCGGATGCCGTCGCGGGGCTCGTCATTCCGCCGTCGTTCAGCCGCGATCTCGCGGCGGGCGACGCGGAGGTGCAGCTCGTGCTCGACGGGACGAACTCGAACGTCGCGACGGTCGCGCGGGGGTACGCGGAGCGGATTCTGACGGAGTGGGCGCGGGAGCGCGCGGGGGCGGCGCTGCACATGCCGGTCGAGCTGCTGGAGCGCGCGTGGTTCAACGCCGATCTCTCCAGCCGCGTCTACAACGTACCCGGCGTCGCGGGGCTCATCATTTTTCTGATCTGTCTTCTGCTGACGGCGCTCGCGATCGTGCGCGAGCGCGAGGTGGGGACGCTCGAGCAGCTCATGGTCAGCCCGATGACGCCGCTCGAGCTGATCGCCGGCAAGAGCATCCCGTTCGCGCTCATCGGCCTGTTCGACCTCGTTCTGGTCACGACCGTCGCTCTGCTCTGGTTCGACATCCCATTCCGCGGCTCGGCCGTTCTCCTGCTGGCGGCGAGCCTCCTCTACATTCTGTCGGGACTCGGCATCGGCCTCTTTCTGTCGACCGTGTCGAGCACCCAGCAGGAGGCGTTCATGGGGACGTTCCTCGTCTTCCTTCCCGCGATCCTCCTGTCGGGGTTCATGTTTCCGGTCCGGAGCATGCCGGTGTTTTTCCAGTGGGTCACGCTCGCGAATCCGATCCGGCACTACCTCGTGATCGTGCGCGCGGTGTTTCTGAAGGGAGCGGGACTCGACGCGCTCTGGCCGAGCTTCGTCGCGCTCGCGCTGATCGGGGGGATCATTCTGGCGACGGCCGCCGCGCGGTTCGAGAAGAGGGTGGGGTAGGGGGATTGGAATTTCAGTTGAACAGTTGAACAGTTGCACAGTTGCACAGTTGGACGGTCAGGCAGTGAACAGATCGAGCGAGAGCTCACTGTTCAACCGTTCAACTGTTCAACTGTTCAACTCTTCCCAGTGCCCGCACGTGCCTGACGAGCGCCGCGACTTCGTTCTCGTCGAGCGCCGGGAACGGCGGCATCGACGTTCCCGGGACGCCGCCTCGGATCGCCGCGGCGATCTGCTCGTCCGTGCGCGACTTCTGCCATGAAGGATCGGTGAAGTCCGCCGCCTCCGGGACGAGCTGCGATCCGGCGCCGTTCTCCCCGTGGCACATCGCGCACTGCGCGGCGAACATCGCGCCCGCGGCGGGGGCGCTCTGCGGCGGCGGCGTCTTCGACGCGGGAGCTTCTTCGGCGAGGTCGCCGCAGGCCGCGAGGAGGAAGGAGAGGGCGAGGAGAATCGCGCGCGTCTTCATGCGCGACGCATTATCCCGCCTCACAGTTCGTCGAGCGAGCGGGGCCAGTCGTCGTGAAGCAGACGGGAAAGAGCTCGATCGGCGAGAAGGCGGCCACCGGTCTGGCATCGCGCGCAGTAGTTCGTCTCGTTCTCCGCGTAGACGATGCGCTGCACGGGCGCGCCGCAGTCGGGACACGGCTGCCCGTAGCGGCCGTGCACGGCCATGCCGGGACGGAACGCCGTGACCTTCTTCGGGAACGCGCCCCCGGCCTCGTCACGGAGGCGGCGGGTCCACTCCTCGAGCGTCGCGCCCGTCGCCTCGCGAAGGCGCTCGATCTCCTCGGGCGTGAGCCGCGCCGTCGTCTGAAGAGGCGACAGGCGCGCGCGGTGGAGGATCTCGTCGGAGTAGGCGTTGCCGATGCCGCTGAACAGACGCGGATCGGTCAGAGCGCGCTTGAGCGTGTGGTTCTCGCGCGTGAGCCGCTCGCGGAACGCTTCCCCGGAAGCCGTCAGCGGATCGATGCCGCCGGCATCGAGCGCCGCGAGCGCTTCGTCTCCTTCGACGATGTGGATCGACGCCCGCTTTTTCGAGCCGGCCTCGGTGAGGACGAGCGTCCCCGAAGAAAAGTCGAACGCGGCGAGTGCGGTCTTCGCGGCGAGCTTCTTCGGCGATTCTTCCCACTGAAGCCGGCCCGCGATCATGAGGTGGATGACGATCCACCGGCGGCTGCCGATCTCGATCGCGATCCGTTTGCCGATGCGCCGGATGCGGCCCACGGCGCCGCCGGCGAGAGCTTCGGGCGACGGGTCGACCGTCCGGAGGACGAACGGGCTCGCGAAGCGGATCCGTTCGAGACTCGCGCCGGTGAGGCGCGAGGAGAGCGCTTCGATGTAGAGCGTGACGTCGGGAAGCTCCGGCATGCAGCACCGATCTTGCTTTATAGTCTCGCATGGCGATGCGTTGTCCGAGAGACGGCTCCGACCTGGGCGAGAGGGAGTTCGAGGGAGTCGGCGTTCTGATGTGCCCTCAGTGCGGGGGGCTGTTCCTCGACCGCGGAGAGCTCAACAAGCTCGGCGGCGAGACGGTCGGCGATCTCGAGTTCTCGACCCTCGAGGGGGACACGCACCAGCACCCCGACGAATGGGGCGTCGCCTCCTGCCCGCGCGACGGCACCGAGATGGAGAAGGTCGAGTTCGTGATCGAGACGAACATCATTCTCGATCACTGCCCGCGATGCCACGGCTTCTGGCTCGACGGCCGCGAGCTCGCCCGGATCAACGAGGAAGTGCACGAGCTCAACGACGCCGCCCGGCGTGTCCCCGATCCGCCGCTCGTCCGCTTCTCGCAATTCATCTGGGCGCTGCCTTTTCCCAAGTAGCGTCCGTCATCCCGAGCGTAGCGAGGGATCAGGGTCGGGCGGGACGCGTGTGACGCGGCGCCGTCCATCGGCGGGAGAGCGAATGTTCGTCCTCCCGCCGACCTGAGATTCTCCGATCACGGATTTCCCACCCGTCCCTGATCCCTCGCTCCGCTCGGGATGACGACGCTCTTTTCGTACGGGTTTCTTTGACGGACCGCGGGCATGGATTACGCTCCCGACGCCCAAGACGCCCAAGACACCATGGAGACGCTGACCGAGACGACGACCCAGATGAACGTCTGGGTCCTGACGCCCCTTCTCATCTTCGCCGCGCGCGTTTGCGACGTCACGATCGGGACGATCCGGATCATCTCCCTTTCGCGCGGGCGGCGCTTCCTCGCGCCGGTGCTCGGGTTCTTCGAGATTCTGATCTGGCTCTTCGCGATCCGGCAGGTGTTCCAGAACCTCGATCACATCGCGGCGTTCTTCGCCTACGCCGCGGGGTTCGCCGCGGGGAACTTCGTGGGGATCCTGATCGAGGACAAGATCGCGCTGGGGCACCTCGCGATCCGCGTCATCACGCCGGGGGACGCGGGCGAGCTCGCGAACCGTCTCCGCGCGGAGCATTTCGGAGTGACGACGGTCGCCGCGCATGGACAGAGCGGGGCGGTTCAGCTCGTCTTCATGGTCATCGAGCGGCGCGAGTACGACCGCGTGATCGAAGTCATCCGGGCCGTCCAGCCGAGGGCGTTCATTTCGGTGTCGGACGTGCGCGAGGCGACCGCGGGGGTCTTTCCGAAGGCTTCGTACTCGACGGCGCTCCGCTTCCCGCGGCGGAAGAGCCGGTGATGTGATATAAACCGAGTTGCGACGGAGTCTCAACTCGATGACCGCAGATCCGGTTCTCCCTCAGAGCGTCCCGAACGCCCCCGCCCCGAACCCCCGGCTGATCCTCGTCGGCAATCCGAACGTGGGGAAGTCCGTCCTTTTCGGCGCGCTCACCGGCCGCTACGTGACCGTCGCGAATTACCCGGGGACCACCGTCGAGATCACGAAAGCCCTCGCGACGATCGGGGATCGCGACCTCGAGCTGATCGACACGCCGGGGACGAACACCCTCGTCCCGCAGTCCGAGGACGAGCGGGTCACGCGCGACATCCTGTTCGAATCCGAGGGCGCCGCGGTCCTGCAGGTGGGGGACCTCAAGAATCTCCGTCGCACGCTCCTGCTGTCCCTGCAGCTCGCCGAGTTCGGCGTGCCGCTCGCCGTGTGCCTCAACATGAGCGACGAGGCGCGCGACCTCGGCATCGAGGTCGACGCGGAGCGGCTGAGCGAGATCCTCGGCGCGCCCGTCGTCCCGACGTCCGCGCTCCGCCGGTGGAACCTCGCGCGCCTGCGCGAGGCCGCCGCCTCGCCACGGCCCGCGACCTGGGAGATCCACTACTCGCCCGCGATCGAGCATGGGGTCGCGCGCGTCGAGAAGCACCTCCCGGAGCTCCCCGTTCCGAAACGCGCCGTCGCGCTCTCGATCCTCGCCGGCGACGAGACCCTCGGCGACTGGCTGCGCGAGCGCGTCGACGCCGGAGCGCTCGCCGCGATCGAACGCATCCGTGAAGAGGTTCAGGCCTCGACACGCGAGGTCCTTCCCTGGCGCATCCAGCGCGAGAGGTTCGTGCACGTCGACCGCGTCCTCGGCGAGGTCTTCCGCTCCCCCGAGCGCCGCGAGAGCGGCGTGCGGGCGTGGGTTGGCGCTCTCACGATGCATCCCCTCTGGGGAATCCCGTTCCTCGCGGGCGTCCTCTTTCTCGCGTGGCTCTTCGTCGGGAAGTGGGCAGCGGGGGACGTCGTCGACTGGTTCGAGAACACGCTGTTCAACGGCTATCTGAACCCGTGGCTGATCCGCGCCATGGATCTGGTCGCGCCATTCCCCCACGCCCACGTCATCGAGGAAGGGGTCCTCACGGCCGGCTATCAGTTGACGGGAGCCGTCGCCGGCCTCGGCGTCGCCGGCCGCTTGATTCACGACCTCCTCGTCGGGCCGTACGGCGTCTTCACCATGGCGCTCACGTACGCCATCGCGATCGTCCTTCCGGTCGTCGCTACGTTCTTCATCTTCTTCGGGATCCTCGAGGACTCTGGTTATCTCCCGCGCCTCGCGGTGATGCTGAACCGGCTGTTCCGCGGAATGGGTCTCAACGGCAAGGCCGTGCTGCCGATGGTGCTCGGGCTCGGGTGCGACACGATGGCGACGCTGACGACGCGCGTCCTCGAGACGCGGAAGGAGCGCGTCATCGTCACGCTCCTCCTCGCGCTCGGCGTTCCCTGTTCGGCGCAGCTCGGCGTGATCCTCGCGATGCTCGGCCCGCTGACGATCTGGGCATCCCTGTCGTGGTTCACGGCGATCGGCGGCTCGATTTTCCTCGTCGGGTGGCTCTCGTCGAAGCTCGTGAAGGGCGAGGCGGCGGACTTTCTCCTCGAGGTCCCGCCGATCCGCACGCCGAAGATCTCGAACATCCTCATCAAGGTCCTCGCGCGCACGGAGTGGTACCTCAAGGAAGCCGTGCCGCTCTTCATCGTCGGCACGCTCATTCTGTTCCTCGCCGACGCGACGAACCTGCTGCCGAAGATGCAGGCCGCCGTGGCTCCTCTGATCGTCGGCGTCCTCCACCTTCCGGCGGAGGCGGCCAACGCATTCCTGATCGGATTTCTCCGGCGAGACTACGGCGCCGCGGGTCTGTTCATGATGGAGCGCGACGGGCTCCTCTCGCCGCTGCAGACCGTCGTGTCGCTGACCGTCATCACGCTCTTCATCCCATGCATCGCGAACTTCTTCATGATGATCAAGGAGCGCGGCGTGAAAATGGCCTCCTGGATGGCCGTCTTCATCCTCGTCTACTCGTTCGGCATCGGATGGGCGATGAGCCGCATCCTGCCGATGCTTCCCATCAGTCTCGGATGATCCCGTGAACGACACACCCACTCATCGCTGCTCCCTCTGCGGGTTCCGCTTCGACGGCGAGAACTGCCGCGGCTCGTGTCCGATGTCCGCCGGATGCGAGATGATCCGCTGCCCGCGATGCGGCTACGAGTTCGTCGAGACGGGCGTCCTCGCGCGCTTCGTGCGAAGGCTGATCGATCGGGCACGCGCGGAAAGACCGACCCCATGAAACATCCCGTCGGGGACGAGATCCTCGAGCAACTCTGGTATCGCAAGGAGAACGGCGAGACGGTGCAGACTGCCGCCGATCTCCGCCTGGCCATCCCGCGCGACGAGCTGGACGCCGCGCTGGCCGAGCTCGAGCGGGGCAGCTTCGTTCGCCGCGAGCCGCGGATCGAGCTCCTCGCCGGGGGCGAGGAGCAGGCGCGCGGCATCGTCCGCCGCCACCGGCTCGCCGAGGTCCTGTTCCGCGAGGTGCTCGGGACGGACATGGCGGATGCCGAGGAGTCGGCGTGCGAGCTCGAGCACGTTCTGTCGGAGCGCGTCGTCGATCGCGTTTGCACGTTTCTCGGTCATCCGCCGAAGTGCCCGCACGACCTGCCGGTCCCGCCGGGGACCTGCTGCCGGAAGCTCGATCGCAAGGTCGAGCCGCTGATCGAGCGCCTCGCCGACGTCGAGGTCGGTTCCGAGGCGACGATCGCGTTCATCGCGCCGGGATCCGCGGCGCGCCTGACGCGGCTCGCGACGCTAGGCATTGCGCCGGGAGGCGCGATCCGCCTCCTCCAGAAGCGTCCCGCGATCGTCGTCCGTTCGGGCGAGACGTCCGTGGCGCTCGACCCGGTGATCGCGACCGAGATCTACGTCCGGCGGGCCGCGCGATGAGTGAGTGGACCGCGCGGCGGATTCTGCGCGAGGTCGCCACGCCCGAGCAGCGGAAAGACATCCTGGCGACCTTCTGGCGCGAGGCGGACGAGCACGCGCGCCACTCCGCGGTCGCCGTTCTCGCAAAGGCCCTCCGGTTTCGCGAGCAGACCCTTCGCGCCGCGACGGTCGAGAAGAAAGCCGATCTCCTCGCCTCGCGCCTCGGGAGTCCCGATCTCGAAAACACGTTCGAGACGGCGCTCATGGCGCACCACACGAGCCGCGAGCGCGCGATGATGGCCGCGTTTCTCGATCGATGGGGCGTTCCGCACGAGGACGGGCTCATCGAAGCCGAGGAGTATGCGATTCCCTCGAAAGCGCAGATCGAGGAGTCCGTCCGCGCGCTCGAAGGGGAGTATCCGCTGCCGCGGATCCTCGTCTACCTCGCCTCGATCGGTCTGCTCATGGGCGCCGATCTGCCGGCGTGGCGCGATGCCGCGTGGCCTGTCGTCGACCGGCACGCGCCGCGGTGACCTCGGGGAACCGAGCCGCAGATTTCGCAGATTAACGCAGATTGGTTTTGCCCCGTTTTCAATCTGCGTCAATCTGCGGCTTCCGTCTCCCTTGGCAGGGGCTCACGCGTTCCGCGTTTTCCGGCGCTGAACGCTGAGCTTCGGCGCGCGACTGGAGCGCGGCTTCCGCTCGAGGTCGATCAGGGCGCGATCGACTTCAGCGATGCGCTCCTCGAGGAAGGCCAGGCCCGCCTCGAGATTGCGCCGGTACATGGGGCTCGTGCTCGTCTCGAGATCGTGGATCACGCGACGCCTCGAGAGCTCGATGCCCTGGCGCTGATGGAGGAGAGCCTTCTGTTCGGCGGTCAGGCGATCGGGATGCGGAGTCGGCGATTCGGTCGTAGTCATTCGACCTCCGGCGGGTTGATGGGGCGCGCGACGCGCGCGCTCCCTCTCTCCCAATGTAGTTTCGCCGGAGGCGATCGACCACCCTTTCACGCAGTTACATTCTGCTACGTTTCCTCGGCCGGCTCAGCCCGCCGGCGTCCCGAGCGCCGTGGTGCGGGCTCCTCGCCCGTGTCCGGCGAAGCCCAGAACGACGTTTCCTCGTGATCCTCGCCGGCATGCTCGAAGACGGCCTCATCGAAGGCGGAGTCCGCTTCGGGAGGAGCAGTCTCGCCTCCAGCCGCGCGACCCTTCCGCCGTCTGCGCGAGCGCTTGCGCCGCCGGGGCTCGCCCTCGGCCGGTTCTGGTGAAGCTGCGGCCGGTTCGGGCTCGGCGACGTGCTCCTCGGCGACGTGCTCTTCGACCGGGGCGGGCGCGACGGCCTCCTGCTGCTGCGATCCCCCTCCTCCACGACGACGCCTGCGGCGGCGGCGCCGCGCCGGGGCCTCGCCGCCCTCGTTCTCGCCGGCGGCCACCTGACGCTCGTAAATCTCGACGTCGGCCGGAGGAAGCACGGGAACCTCTTCCGGCGTCGAACCGGCCTCGGCCTCGGGCCCCTTTCCGCGCTTGCGGCGGCGGCGACGGCGCTTCCGCGCCTCGCCCTCTTCATGCTCTTCCGAGGCCGCAGCCGCATCGGTTTCCGCCTCCGCTCCGGGTTCGGCCTCGAACCAGTCGATTTCCTGCTCGGGCCGGTGGAGGTGTGTCGCGGCATTGACCTCGATGTCGATGCCGAACTCGTTCTCGAGCTCGACGATGTCGTGGCGGCGTCCGTTCTGGAACGCGTCGGCGAGCTCCGGGTGGAGAGCGATCCGGACCTTCTGGATCGACGAAGTCGCCGCGCGCGCTTCGATGCGGCGGAGAAGGTTGAGCGAGACCATCTCGGGGCTCGCGATGCGGCCCGTGCCGGCGCAGGTCGGACAGGCGCGGTGCGTCCGGAGATGAAGCGCCTGGCGGATTTTCTGCCGGTTGATCTCGAGCAATCCGTTCGCGCTGATCCGGCCGACCGAGGTGCGCGCCTTGTCGTTCTTGAGGGCTTCCTTCATCGCGGCTTCGACCCGGCGCCGGTTGCGCGGGTTCCGCATGTCGATGAAGTCGATGACGATCAGCCCTCCGATGTCGCGGAGCTGGAGCTGGCGGCCTACTTCGCTCGCGGCCTCGAGGTTGGTCTGGACGACCGTCTCCTCGTGCGAGCCGCCGCCGCGCGTCCGGCCGGAGTTCACGTCGATCGCGACGAGCGCCTCGGTGCGATCGATCACGATCGAGCCGCCGCTCGGAAGAGCGACCGAGCGCTCGTAGATGCGGTCGATCTGCGGCTCGAGTCCGTAGCGCGAGAAGAGCGGCTCGCGCTCGGCGTAGCGGACGAGCTTCGTCTTGCTCCGCGGAAGGAACGTGCGGACGTACTCCTGCGCCTTCGCCCACGCCGCCTCGTCGTCGATGACGACCTCGTCGATGCTCGCGTCGAGGTAGTCGCGGAGGGCGCGGAGGACGAGGTCCTGATCGCTCTGCAGAAGCTCCGGTCCGCGTCCCTTCTTCGCGTCGGCCTGGATGCGCTTCCAGAGGCGGAGCAGGTCCTGCAGATCGCGATTCACCGCGGTCTTCGTCTGTCCCGCGGCGTTCGTGCGGATGATGACGCCGCCGCCGTCGGGGACGCGAAGCCCGTCCGCGATTTCCCGCAGGGTGCGCCGCTGCTCCTCGTCCTCGACCTTGCGCGAGATTCCGCGCGTATCGTCGAAGGGGGTGAAGACGAGATAGCGGCCGGCGAGACTGACGTTCGTCGTGAGCGCCGCGCCTTTCTGTCCTTCGCCCTCGCGCACGACCTGCACGATCACCGGCTTGCCCTTGTCGAGGGCTTCCTCGATGCGCGGCCGGCGTCCGCCGGCGGGGCGGTGGTGATACGCGTCGGCGACGAGGTTATCGAGCGACAGGAAGCCGTTCTTCTCGGGGCCGTAATCGATGAACGCGGCGGCGAGATTCGGCTGCAGGGAGGCGACGACGCCGCGGTAGACGTTCCCGCGGCTCTGCGACGCTTCGGCCGCTTCGATCTGGTAGTTCTCGAGCGTCGAGCCATCGACGACCGCGATGCGCAGCTCTTCCGGACGCTGCGCGTTGATCAACATTCTTCGAGCCACATGCTCTCCAGGGGTCCGATCCACGGATTTCCACAGATTCCACAGATTCCACAGATTCCACGGAATCCAAAGACTCCGCAGATGGATCGGACGGTTCGAACTCTCATAGGCAGGAGCGCCTGGGCCGGCGGATCGGGGGAGGGAAAAAGCCGCCGGCGCGGGGGTGCGAGTCACGCACGACGGAAGGCGGGACCGGCCGTGCCGGTCCCGCTCCCATCGTGAGGGGTCACTGCTCCGATTCGCTGGTGTTCCGCGCGAGCGTCGCCTGGGCGGCGGCTTCCGCCTCCGCCTTGACGCGCTCGAGCTCCGCTTCCTTCACGTTGAAAGACGAGAACATCTGCGTCGTCTCCGCGCTGTTGACCGCCTGCTCCGAGGCGGCGACGTAGATCACCTGGTACATCCGGGGATCCGCGACGATCAGGTCGGCGCGGCCGAACATCGGCTGCGCGGCCGGGATCATGTAATGGAACGTGAGCGCTTCCTTGCCGTCGACCTCGACGCTCCGCTCGCTCGCGAGCGTCGCCTTGAGGCTCTTGACGAGCGAATCGCGCTCGCGCGCGAGGAACGCATCGAGATCCTCGGTCGGCGCCATCAGGGCGAAGGAGACGATGACCACGCCCTTCTGGTCGCTCTTGGCCACCAGTGTCGTGACCTTCTTGTCCTTCTGGACCTGTTTCGTGAACTGGCCGAACCCGTCCGGGAGCGTCATCGAGAAGCTCGCCTCGTTGACCGGCGTCCCGGCCCATGCGGATCCGACCGCGGCAATGACTGCCGCGACCATCCATGCCGAAGCTCGTTTGTTGGGTGCCTTCATGCGTTTGGTGTTCCTTTCCCGCTTTTTTCTGGTGGACACGGTATAACACGCTGGCCCGCACGGTGTGTTCCGGCCGGCGGTCTCTTCCGTATCTGGAAGTCCCGCCCGGTTATTCCGGCTCGAAGCCGGTGACCGGCATGACGACGATCTCCCAGAGGCGCCAGTCCACCGCGGGCGCCTTGCGAACGGCGTCGGCCATTTTCTCGACCAGGTCGTCCGTTCCGGGGCGCGGGATGACGAAGACCTCGCCCGTGAAGACGTGGCCCTCCTCCCGCAGGCGGGCGCGCGCGTCGACGACCCAGTCGAACCCGAGGAACCACGTCTCGAGACGCTCGACCACCTCGTCCGGCTCGGCCGTCTCGACCGTCGTCGGCCTGGAGTCCATCAGGTCGGCGATGACGCGCCTGGTGTTCTTGAAGCCGTCGCGCACCACGTCGAGCGAGATGATTCCGGCGGCGACCCCGTCGGCCCACCACCACCCGATCCCGATGCCGAGAATGCCGAAGATGCCGGCGACGGCGGTGAGCCAGTCCGCCTTGTTCATGTCGGCGTCGGCGTAGAGCGCCTTGTCGTGGAGCTGGTGCGCGAGCGGGATCTTCATCCGGCCGAGAATCACCGGAGCGATCGCGCTGTAGGAGAGCGCCGCGATCATCAGCCACCCGAGCCAGATCTCGCGACCGAAGAAAGGAATGAGACCGATCGACGGATGCTCCATCGCGACGAGCTTGCCGATCGAGTCGTAGAGCATGTACGAACCCATCGTGAGGAGGGCGAGGGCCGCGACGAGGAACGCGATCGAGACGGCGCGGTGGTAGCCGTACGGGAAGTGCGCGGTCGGTCTCCTGTCGCGATAGCGTGCGGCGAGGAGGATCGCGACGGGCGGGATCATGCTCAGCACGTCCTCGAGCCACGCCGCCTTCATCGCCTGCGAGTTCCCCATCGTCGCGTACATCACGACGACGATCGTCGAGAGGAAGAAGAGCGTCCACCACTCGATGCGGATCGTCCGGCGCGCCAGGGGCTCCATGTCCGGCGGCAGCTCGAAACCGCGGCGCGGTCTCATTCGAGTCGCTCCTTCCGCAGGCGGGCCCACGTCGCCTGCTGCCGGTCGAGCAGGTGGCGCTCGACGGTCATGATCCAGCGGTTCTCTCC
>JBOGJQ010000438.1:0-1678 GCA_050745405.1 Thermoanaerobaculia bacterium
GCGAAGGAAAGCTCGCGCTCGCCGGGCCGTTCGGAAAGAACGACAAGACGTACCGCGGCCTCTACATCTTCAATGTGGCGACGGTCGAGGAGGCGGAGGAGCTCGTCATCCTCGATCCCGCCGTGAAGGCGGGGGTCTTCACGCCGGAGCTCACACCCTTCTACGGCTCGGCGGCGCTGCTCCTCGTGAACGAGATGCACGCGAAGATCGAGAGGCCGAAACCGTGAGGGTGGCGGCGTGGCTGGCTTCGTGAGCGATCCGTCGCCGCCGGCGCGCGCTCATGTATGACGATCATACTTGCTAGGAAGACGACCTCGTGCGCGCCGATCCCTTCCTCCATCCGCTTCCGCGCGGCCCCGGTGAAGAGCGGTTCCTTCCGGCGGCATGGCCACGGCGGTGTGGCGGCGATCGAGTTCTCTACTCCCCTTTGAGGTGTCGCCCGAACAACTCGAGCATCCGCTCGGTCGCGTCGATCGCGTTCACCAGAGACCACGCGCCCGGACGTGCCCCTCGCCCGCGTACACCGCGAGCTCGGCTTCGCGCTCCAGGCGCTTGAGCGCGTTGAACATCTTCTTCGCGGCCGCGACGCGCGCGGCGATGGCGCGGATGGCCGGATCGTCATCGCGGATCCTGGGCTCGAGGCGTCCCCGGAGCTCCTCTTCGTCCGGTTCGAGGACGAGAAGCGCGACGCGCCGGAGCTCCGAGACGGATGCGCCGCGCAGAGCGGAGGCACAGACGATGACGCACAGAAGGAGAAAAAGAGCCCGTCTCATCGCATCCCGAAGTTCACCGTGAGATGGAAGATCACGTCGACCGGTTCGCCGTCGAGGCGTCCCGGCTCGAATGTCCATTGCGACACCGCCCGCAGCGCCGCCGTGTTCAGGTCCGCGATGGGCGTCTGGATCAGGATCCGCGGGTTCCGCACGCATCCCTCCCGCGTGATGATCGCCTCCATCATCAGGACGTGGTTCGAGGCGCCTCTCCGTCTCATCGTCTCCCGCGCCGCTGCGGTGAAGGTGGGATCGACCCGGGTCTTCACATCCGGCGGATCGATTCCCGCCCCGATGCGCAACGCCTGCCCCTCGGATTCGCACGCCGCGCACGCATCCGGCAGCGCCTCGTCGAGGCACGCCGTCTTCGCGTACGGCGCGCCCACCGTGACGAGGCCGCGCCCCGCGTGCGGCGACGACATCGAGCGGTTCGTCGGAAGCGACAGCCGGATCATCGCTTCGACGGCCTTGCGGCACGCGCGCGCGCCGTAGAACGGATCGAGCGCGACGGAGGTCACGCGGCTGCGCGCGTCGAGCTCGACGCTCGAAAGGGCGGTCCACCCGCCGCGGCACCGGCCGGCGAGCGCGTCCCCCACGCCAGCGGGGAGCGGCGCCGGGACATCGAACGGCGGCGCGCTCAGCCGGTTCGCGTCGTCGATCTCGACCTCCGGTTGCGACGGATTCCAACCGCTCAGGCGACGGTGAAACCCGAGAGCCTCCCGCTCGCGGTCGGTCAGGTACTTCATGAGGCGACTCGAGCGAAGCCGCTGCCCCGCCTCGTCCGTCGCGAGCCACGCGAGCACCTCGTCGTCCGGCCCGGAGGAAGGCGTCTCCCGGTCGAGCGCGAAGACGCGCCGGAGGAGCTCGCGGCCAAAGCGGAGCTCGACGTCCTCGATCCGCTCCTCGCG
>JBOGJQ010000439.1:0-13097 GCA_050745405.1 Thermoanaerobaculia bacterium
CGCCCCGGCTACTCTCCCGCGCCCTCGGGCGTTCGCCCCGGCTACTCTCCCGCGCCCTTCGGGCGCTCGCTCCCGGCTACTCTCCCGCGGCCCTTCGGGCGCTCGCCCCGCTACTCCCCGCGCCCGAGGGCGGGAATCCCAGCGGCGTCCGCTAGTCCATCTCGTATCCGGCGGTGATCCACGCGTCGAATCCGCCGGCGAGCGGGCGGACGCGCCGGTATCCGCGATCGATCAGGAGGCGTGCCACACGGGCCGCCGAGGCTTCGTTGGGTCACGTGCAGTAGAGGACGATCTCCTGCGCGGGATCGACGTCGCGCAGCGCGATTTCGATCCGATCCTCCGAGGCCATGCGCGCGCCCGGCACGCTTCGCGGATCGTGGCGCTGCGCCGAGGGACTGCGCACGTCGAGAACGACGACGGCCGGTCCGGAAGTGAGACGCTCGCGCAGCTCTGCCGGAGAGATCCGCGCGAGCTGCAGCGTGCGGTAGAACCGGCGGCGCTCCCACCACTTGAAAAGGACGAAGAGCACGAGCGCCGAGGCGAGAAGGACGACGGCCCAGCCGCCGAGCGCTTCGAGCGCCTCGAGCACGTCCTCGATCGCATCGTGCAACAGGACGCCCGCGGCGAGCGAGGCGCCCGCCCAGAGAACCGCTCCGACCGCGTCATAAAGAAGGAAGCGAGGAAAGCTCGCCCGCGGAAGCGCGCCGGCGAGCGGCGGCGCGACGACCGAGTAGCCGGGGACGAACTTCGCGAACGCGAGCGACAGGTAGCCCCAGCGATCGAAGAACGTCTCCGTTTTCCGGACGCACGAGTCGGGCGAGAGGGAAACGCGGCAGAGCAGACCGAGAATGCGGTAGCCGTAGCGCCGCCCGAGGACATACCAGACGACGTCGGCCAGGAGAGCCCCGGCCACCGCGAGAACGAGAAGAGAGGCGACTCCCCCTCCCGTCGTCGCAGCGACCGCGCCCGCGACGACGATCACCGGGATCGCGGGAATCGGCGCGCCGATCTGCTCGAGAAACGCCGCGACGAAAACGACCGCCTCACCATGCCGCGTCAGGAGGGCGAGGATCTCGTTCATCGCGTTGCGGATATTCTACGCAATGCAACTCCCATCCGCTCGATTTCGTAAAGGACCGAGATGGCTCGAGCCGTTCCTCCCATCCTTGCCGTGACCCTCCTGCTCGCCGTTGCGTCGCCGCTCGAGGCGCAGACGGCGGGAGTCGTTCCGATCGCGCGGACGACCGGCCCCATCGTCGTCGATGGTGCAATCGACGAAGCGGCGTGGGCGGCGGTCGCCCCGCTGGACCTCCCGCACCAGTTCATCCCACGGGAGAACGAGCCCGCGCCGGTTCGGACAGAGGTCCGGCTCGCCTACGACGAGAACCACCTCTACGCCGCATTCCACGCGTTCGATCCGGACCCGGAGTCGATCCGCGCTCATCTGACCGACCGCGACGAGATCTTCCCCGACGACTTCGTGGGACTCGTCCTCGACACCTTCTACGACGACCGCCGCGGCTTCGAGCTCTTCGTGAACCCGCTCGGGATCCAGGGAGACCTCATCCTGAACGAGGTCGCCGGCGGAAACGAAGATCCGACCTGGGACGCGATCTGGAGCTCGGCCGGGCGTGAGACCGCCGACGGATATATCGTCGAGATGGCGATTCCCTTCAGCTCCCTCCGCTTCCCCCGGACGAGCGGACCGCAGACGTGGGGCATCGAGCTGGTGCGGAACTATCCCCGCAGCGAACGTTTCGTCCTGACGCACATGCCCTTCGACCGCGACGTCCGCTGCCGGCTTTGCCAGGACGCGCGTCTCGTCGGCCTCGAGGGAATCGAGCCGGGGCGGAACATCCAGCTCACCCCGACGGTCACCGCGCACGACACGGCGCGGCGCGAGGAGTTTCCGTCCGGCAGACTCGACGGGGGCGATACGGAAGTCGAGGCGGGCGTCACCGCCGAATGGGGCGTGACGCCGAACATGATCGTCAGCGGCACGATCAATCCCGATTTTTCGCAGGTGGAGGCGGACGCGGTCCAGCTCGACATCAACACGCAGTTCACGCTCTTTTTCCAGGAGAAGCGGCCGTTCTTCGTCGAGGGAGCCGACTACTTCGAGACGCCCCTCTCGGCGATCTACACACGGACGATCGCCGATCCCGACTGGGGCGCGAAGGTGACCGGAAAGGAGGGGCGAAGCGCGATCGGCTTCTTCACCGCGGAGGACGTGGTGACGAACCTGATCATCCCCGGATCGCAGGGGTCGCGTCTGACCTCTCTCGCGACGAACAACCTCGCCACCGTCCTCCGGTACCGCCACGACGTCGGCGAGTCATCGACGCTCGGTGTGCTCGTCACCGACCGTCAGGGGGACGACTACTCGAACCGCGTGGCGGGGATCGATGGCTTCTTTCGGTTCTCGAGCAGCGACGCGGTCGAAGCGCAGGTCCTCTGGTCCGAGACACGCTACCCCGAGGACGTAGTCGCCGCGTTCGGCCAGCCCGACGGAACGTTCGACGATCCCGCCATCCTCGTCTCGTACCGCCACGACGCCAAAGAGTGGTCGTGGCGCGGAAGCTACACCGACGTGGGGACGGGTTTCCGGGCGGACGTCGGATTCATGCCGCAGGTCGATTACCGCCGCACGGCGGCGGGAGTGGAGCGCGCGTGGTGGGGCGGCGACGACGACTGGTACACGCAGATCTTCGTCGAGAGCGATTGGGAGCGGACCGAGGAGCAGTCCGGCGAGCTGCTCGAAGACGAGCGCGAGATCCGCGCGGGCGTTCTGGGGCCGCTGCAGTCGTTCGCCCTCGTGAACGCCGGAAGCCGCGAGCGCTCCTTCGGCGGGAGAACGTTCGACGAGACCTATCTGTCCGCCTTCGCCGAAATGCGTCCGAGCGGGAGCCTCTACTTCTGGGCCGAAGCGTTCGCCGGCGACGAGATCGACTTCGCCCACGTCCGGCCGGCGGAGCGGCTGCTCATACGCCCCGGCGCGACGATCCACATCGGGCGTCGTCTCCGTGCCGAGATCTCGCACACGTTCGACCGCCTGGACGTCGAGGGCGGACGCCTCTTCGACGCGAACGTGACCGAGGCGCGCGTCGTCCATCAGTTCAACGCCCGGACGTTCCTGCGCGCGATTCTCCAGTACACGGAGATCGACCGCAATCCGGCTCGGTACGCGTTTCCCGTCGAGGAGACGTCGCAGCGGCTGGCTCCGCAGCTCCTCTTCTCCTACAAGCTCAACCCGCAGACGGTCTTCTTTCTCGGCTACACCGAGACCGCGCTCGGCAGCGAGCAGTTCGATCTCACGCAGCGCGACCGGACGCTGTTCGCGAAGGTCGGCTACGCGTTTCTCTTCTGAGGAGCCGTCAGGCGCGATCCCGGACCTGCTCGACGCCGCTCTGCCGCGCGCAATTCGCGCAGCAATAGAACGCGCCGTCCGCCTCGATCCCGTGGCCGATGATCTTGCAGCCGCAGTGATCGCAGATGGGCGCCATTTTGTGGATCGCGCACTCGAAGCTGTCGAACACGTGCCGCGCCCCGGCCGCGACGACCTCGAACGCCTTGTCGTACTCGTTCCCGCAGACTTCACAAACCGCCATGCCGTCCTCCTGTTCGCTCCCCGGCCGTCGCTCGCAAGTTTCGCGCACGTCGGCCGGCCACCGAGCTGAGCCGTGAGGATAGAATGCCCGCCATGACGACGCTCGCTGGCCACTCCACCCGATCGCGCGGCCGCGCGATCGCGCGCCGTGCCGTGCGGGCTTTCGGCTGGACCGCGGCCGGTCTCGTGGTGCTCGCCGTCGTTCTCCTCGCCGCGGGATGGCTCACGCTCCGAGCGAGTCTCCCCGTCACGAGCGGCGAGGTCGAGATCGCGGGGCTCGACGGCGCCGTCGTCGTCGAGCGCGATGAGCTCGGGATTCCGACGATACGCGCCACGTCGCGCACCGACGCCGCGCGCGCTCTCGGCTTTCTTCACGCGCAGGAGCGACTCTTCCAGATGGATCTGCTCCGGCGCCAGCCGGCCGGCGAGCTCGCGGAGCTCTTCGGCGCGGCCGCTCTCCCGTCGGACCGGATCCTCCGCGTCCATCGCTTCCGCGAACGCGCGCGCCGCGCTCTCGCGGCCTCCCCACCGGAGCATCGCGCGATCCTCGAGGCATACGCCGCGGGAGTGAACGCCGGCATGGACGAGCTGGGCGCGCGGCCGTTCGAGTACCTCCTCCTTCGCGCGGAGCCGGAGCCGTGGCGGCCGGAGGACTCGTTCCTCGCGATTTACGCGATGTACCTCGACCTGCAGGACGAGGACGGGAGCGGCGACTCGAGCTACGGCGTGCTACGCGACACGATGCCGGCGGAGATGTTCGCGTTTCTCGCGCCGCACGGCACGGAATGGGACGCGCCCCTCGATGGGTCGCAGCTCGCCCTCCCGCCGATCCCCGGCCCCGAAGTGTTCGACCTGCGCCGCGAACCGGTCGTCGCGATCGCGACGCATGCCGCGAAGAGCGACGAGCCCCGATCGATCATCGTCGGCAGCAACAGCTTCGCCGTGAGCGCGCGTGCCTCCGCCGCCGGCCGCGCAATGGTCGCCAACGACATGCACCTCGGCATCGCCGTGCCGATCATCTGGTATCGCGCGTCGATGCGGTGGAGAGATCGCGAAGGCACGCCGCGGCGCGTGACCGGCGTGACGCTTCCGGGGACGCCGCTCCTCGTCGTGGGAAGCAACGGCTCGGTCGCATGGGCATTCACGAACAGCTACGGCGACTGGGCAGACCTCATCCTCGTCGACGAGCAGACGCCGCGTGTCGTCATCAGGGAAACGATCCGGGTCAAAGGCGGCGATGACGAAGTCGTGGAAGTCGAGGAGACGATCTGGGGTCCGATCGTCGATCGCGACCACGAGGGACGTCCGCGTTCCCTCCGATGGGTCGCGCACGAGATCCGCGGCGCGAACATGAACATGATCGGTCTGGAGCGGGCCGCCACCGTGGAAGAGGCGATGGCGGTCGCGAATGGCGTGGGCATTCCCGCGCAGAACTTCGTCGTCGGCGACAGCAGCGGCCGCATCGCGTGGACGATCGCCGGGGCGATCCCGCACCGTCCCGCCGGAGTCGACGGCCGCCTTCCCATGCCGCCGGAGGGGGCGTGGACCGACTGGCTCGATCCCTCGGAGTACCCGCGGATCGTCGATCCGCCGGAAGGGAGAATCTGGACGGCGAACGCACGCGTGGTCGGAGGGGCGATGCGCGACGCGATCGGCGACGGCGGGTACGCGCTCGGCGCGCGCGCGCGACAGATCCGGGACGATCTCCGCGCGACCGACGCCGCGAGCGAAGCCGACCTCCTCGCGATCCAGCTCGACGACCGCGCCGTGTTTCTCGCGCGATGGCAGGAGCTCTTACTGTCTGTCCTCTCGCCGGAAGCGATCGCCGCCGATCCGCGGCGCGGCGAGCTCCGGCGCCTCGTCGATGCATGGGGAGCGCGCGCCTCGGTCGACTCGGCGGGCTATCGGATGGTCCGCGCGTACCGCACGTTTCTCGAGGAGGAGCTCTTCGAGGCGTTGACGAGTCGTGCCGCGACCGCGGATTCGCGGTTCCGCTGGCGGGACCTCGGGCAGCGCGAGCACGCGCTCTGGGCACTCGCCTCGCAGCGCCCGCCGCATCTTCTTCCGCCGAACCACGCGACGTGGGACGAGCAGCTTCTCGCGACCGCCGACCGCGTGATCGAGCACTTCACCGAGGGAGAACGGACGCTGGCATCGCGGACCTGGGGCGAGAGGAACACGAGTGCGTTCCGGCATCCGCTCGCCGGCGCGGTCCCCTTCTTCGGCAGGTATCTCGAGTACCCGCGCCGCCGCCTTCCGGGAGACTCGTACATGCCGCGGGTCCAGGCGCCGACCGAGGGGGCCTCTCAGCGGATGGTCGTCTCGCCAGGACGCGAGGACGAAGGGATCTTCCACCTGCCCGGCGGCCAGACAGGGCACCCCCTGTCGCCGCACTTCGCGGACGGGCATCTCGCGTGGGTGGAGGGGCGGGGCACGCCCTTTCTACCGGGGGAGACGGTGGAGAGATTGCGGCTGGTGCCGAGAGAGAAAGAATGAACGCGGAACGCAGAACGCAGAACGCAGAACGCAGAAGTAAGAAAGGAAGGCGTTTTCGAATGCAAAATGCAAAATGCAGAATGAAAAATACAAAGAGCGCCCGTGTCTGGATCCCGGCGCACCGGGATCATGGCATTGGTACTTTTTGCATTTGACATTTTGCATTCTGCATTTTGCATTCGACCTTCGGGGCGGGCGGGTTTCTTACTTCATCGTTCTGCGTTCTGCGTTCTGCGTTCTAATCGCGCCACCCTCTGCGCTGCCGCGCCAGCCATCGCCCTCGATATCGGTCGCCGGTTCCCCGCTCGCGATGCCCAGAGTGGCGGCAAGCGTCGCATAGAGAACGAGCGACCACGGACGCAGGAGCGGGTGCCGGGCGACCGCTTCCATCAGCTCACGATGTAGTGCTCGAGCTGTTCGATGACGTACTGCTGCTCGGCGATGACCGCCTTGACGAGGTCGCCGATCGAAAGGACCCCGATGAGACGGTCGCCATCGACGACGGGAAGATGGCGGATCCGCTCCTGCGTCATGATCGCCATGCAGTCCTCGACCGTCTGCGTCGGCCGGACCGTGATGACCTCCGGCGTCATGATCTCGCTCACCGGCGTCGTCTGCGACGATTTGCCGAGAAGCGCGATCTTCCGCGCGTAATCGCGCTCGGAGATGATGCCGACGACGCGTCCCTCCTTCTGGACGAGAAGCGCGCCGATCTCCTTCTCCGCCATCCGCCGCACGGCCTCGAGCACCGGGGCCTCCGGCCCCACGGTCCAGACGTCACTCCCCTTCGCCTCGAGGATCTCCTTGACCGTCTTCATGCCGCCTCCTTCCTTCCTGGAAAGACACGTCCGCCGCGGCGGGATGCCGCGCCGGGAATCAAATCGACTGCGAGACGGCTATTCTAATCCTCCTTCACGCCGTCCCGGCCAGCCGCTCCATCTCCTCGTCGCCCAGGGTGACGGCCGCCGCGCCCGTGTTCTCCTCGAGATGCGCGACTTTCGAGGTCCCCGGGATCGGCAGCATGACGGGACTCCGGTGGAGCAGCCAGGCGAGGGCGATCTGCGCCGGCGTCGCGCCGCGCGCCTTCGCGATCGTGGCGAGCTCGTCCGTTTCTGCCAGCTTCCCCGTCGCCAGCGGGTACCACGGCAGAAACCCCACGTCGTTCGCCGCGCACCAGTCGACGACGTCGTCGGATTTCCGCTCCCGCAGGTTGTAGCGGTTCTGGACCGTCGTCACGCGGAAATGACGTTGCGCCTGCTCGATCTGGTCGACATTCACGTTCGAAAGTCCGAGGTGGCGGGCCTTTCCTTCCTTCTGCAGGTCCGCGAGCATCCCGAACTGGTCGTCGGCGGGCACTTTGGAATCGACGGTGTGGAGCTGGAGCAGCGGGATCTGTTCGAGGCGGAGCCGGCGCAAGCTGCTCTCGACCCGCTCACGGAGGTGCTCCGGGCGGCCGTCCGGCTCCCATTTTCCGGGGCCGGGCCGCACATATCCCGCTTTCGTCGCGATGACCAGGTCCTCCGGGTACGGCGCGAGCGCCTCGGCGATGATCTTCTCGCTGACGTCGGGGCCGTACGAGTCGGCGGTGTCGATCAGGTTGATCCCGAGCTGGACGGCCCGCCGGAGGACCCGCCGCGCTTCGTCGCGATCGGACGGCGGGCCCCAGATCCCGTCGCCCGTGAGGCGCATGGCGCCGAAGCCCATGCGGCGCACTTCCATGTCTCCGCCGATGCGAAACGTTCCGGCGCGCGCGGCGATCCGCTCCATCGTTCCCTCCTGCGAGATCGTTCGTCGTCCGCGCGACGCAATTCCCGGGCCGCATCGGTCGAAGCGGATGTCATAAGATCACGCCGATTTACGAAGGAGGTACACGAATGCGAAGTCTGATCGCGGCCACGTTTGCGTTCGTCCTTGTAACCGGCTGCGCCGAGGAGCCCGAGACGGCCGTCGATACGGCACCGGCCGCGACGGAGACTGCGGAACCGGCCGCCGCGCCACAGCCGATCACCGGCCTGCAGACGCCGGAGTCGGTCCTCTACGACGCCGAGCAGGACGTGTACTTCGTCAGCAACATCAACGGGACGCCGCTCGAGGCGGACGACAACGGTTTCGTCTCGCGCGTCGCCGCGGAGGGCGGAAACGTTCAGCTCAAGTGGATCGACGGAGCCGCGGAAGCGTGCAGCTCGACGCGCCGAAGGGTCTGGGCATCGTCGGCGACGAACTGTGGGTGGCGGACATCACGCGCGTGCGCCGATTCGACCGCCGCATTGGGTGAGCCGCGCGGCGAGATCGCGATCGAGGGAGCCGGCTTTCTCAACGACGTCGCGGCGAGCGGAGACGCGGCGTGGGTGTCGGACAGCGGCCTGCGCGCAGGCGCCGCGGGATTCGAGCCGTCGGGCACCGACGCGATTTATCGCGTCGATTGATCGTTGTTCGTTGTTCGTTGTTCGTTGTTCGTTGTTCGTTGTTCGTTGTTCGTTGTTCGTTGTTCGTTGTTCGTTGTCGGTTGTCGGTTGTCGGTTGGCGGTCGTCAGTCGTCAGTCGTCCGTGGTTCGTCGCTCGTCGGCTCTTTGCATCCGCAACGCTCGTCATCCTGAGCCGCGGAACGGCACGATGTGCCGGTGGAGCGCGAATGACTCCAAGGTGTCATCCCGAGCCGTGAGGCGAGGGATCTGGGGGTCGGGCGCGCGACGATCTTCCGCTCCCCCCCGCCCAGATCCCTCGCTACCGCTCGGGATGACAGCCCCGTGTCATCCTGAGCGGGGTGGGGCGGGAGGGCGTGAGCGAAGGATCTCCTCAGCCGCGTCTCAATCCCGGCACGGGATCGCGAGTCGGAGTCGCAGCTGAGGAGATCCTTCGTCGCTTCGCTCCTCAGGATGACGAAACCTCGGAAACGGGGACCCGACAACCGACAACCGACAACCGACAACGAACCACGAACAACGAACAACGAGGTATCGGAAATGCGATCGGCGCGCGAGGGGTTGGCGTAGCGCGGTGAAACGATTCCTGATGATTGCCGCGCTCGCCTCCCTCGCCGCCGGCTGTGCCGATGGCGACGAGGCGCTTCTCGCGAAGAGCCGCCGCGTGTTCGGAACGATCGAGGAGGCGCGCGGGGACGCGCCGCCGCGCCCGGAGCTCGTCCGGCTCGGCCAGATCCTCTACGTCTCGCCGGAGCTGTCGGTCAACGGAACGCAGTCGTGCAGCTCGTGCCACCCGGTGGCGGGCGGCGCTCCCGGAGTCGACGGACTTCCGACCTCGCCCGGTGCGCTGGGCGCGCCGGGGCGGCGGAACACGCCGACGGTCCTCAACGCGTCGCTGCAGTTCGCCCAGTTCTGGGACGGCCGCGCCGAGTCGCTCGAGACGCAGGCGGCGGGACCGATCCTCAATCCGCTCGAGATGGGGATGCCGACCGAGGCCGCCGTCGAACGGCGCCTCCGGTCAATGGACCCGGCTCTGTTTCGGGCCGCGTTTCCCGGGGAGGAGAATCCGTTCACACTCGACCACGCGGCGCGGGCCCTTGCGGCGTTTCAGCGCACGCTGCTCACGAGCGATCGCTTCGACGACTTTCAGCGCGGTGATGCGGGCGCGCTGAGCGCGACCGAAAAGCGCGGCCTCGAGGCGTTCCTCGATGCCGGCTGCGCGAGCTGCCACGGCGGGCCGCTCCTCGGCGGAGCGCAGTTCCAGAAAGTCGGCATCGTCCATCCGTGGACGAATGAGGCGGATCGCGGCCGCTACGAAGTCACGTCGGACGAGATCGATCAGTTCGTCTTCAAGGTGCCGTCGCTGCGCAATGTCGCGCTGACGCCGCCGTACTTCCACGACGGGACAGTCGAGACGCTCGAGAAAGCCGTGGACCGGATGGCGTGGCATCAGCTTGGAAAGAAGCTTCCGCCCGAGGAGCGCGACGCGATCGTCGCGTTCCTGCGCGCCCTCTCGGATGAAGACCGCGTCGCGGCGAGAGCGGAGTAGCCTCTCAGGGACCCTGAAGGAACGCGTCGTCCTCGTAGACGAGATCGTCCCCGGCGGGTCCGGCGGCGGGAGTCCATGCCCAGTCGAGGCTCGACGCGTGGACCGCGCCGTCGGGTCCGCCGCTCACGATCCGGAAGCGGTCGCGCTCTTCGCTGACGAGATAGCGCAGCGGTCTGCCCCATCCGTCCTCCACCGGAAGGTGGCGCATGAAGCCCGGCTCGAGACGGCGCTCGAGCACGGAGATGTCCGCATCGGGAGGAAACCGGTATTTCGAGCCGAGCGAGTACGCCCAGAGGGCGCCGGCGAGCGCGCGGATCGATGCCGCGGTCCGGGTCTCCTCCTCCGCGATGACCACGCGATCCGTCTCCGCAAGTCGGGTCCTCCCCGCGGTGATCAGGGCGAGGTGAATGCGGCCGAGCTGTTTCCCTGCGTCGGTCTGGTAGAACGTGACGACCTCGCGGAGCTGCTCGTCGGTCAGAAGGCGGTCGTAAATAACGGAGTAGCTGTCCCAGATCCGATCGCGCGCGCTCTCGTCCGCGGCGAAGCGCCGGACCCGGCCCGCGAAATCGTCCGTCAGGCCGTCGGGCGACATGCGCGCGAGCTCCGCCACGCCGACCTCATACGCACGCGAGGCCCGCATCGCCTGCTCGATCATCACCTCGCGTTCACGCTCCCCGGCGCTCTCCGGCCGCTCGCAACCGGCGAGGAGCGCGAGGAGAATCGAAACGCTCGCGGAGACCCTCACGGCCACAGCCAGCCGAACACTCCCGCGGTCAGCAGACCGTAAATCAGGCCGTCGATCGTGTCCTTGAACGTCGTGCTCCACTTGCGGCCGTACCAGATCGACATGTGCCACAAAGCGACCGCGTACGCGATGAAGGCCGTCGTTCCGGCGAAGCGGAAGGCCTCGAGGTACTCGGCGCCCGGCGCGAGCGCGCGTCCGGCGACGTACGCGGCGAAGACGCTGACGATGAGGCAGTAGATGAACCACTGCGTCAGGTTCTTTCCCATCGAGATCGGCCCGCCCGGGAGCACGGTCATGATCATGACGGGGCCGCTCTTCATCTTCTCCTGGTGCTCCGGCGTGCGCATCTCGGCGCCGGTCGCGGCACGCGGGACCATGTAGTCGCCGGGCGGAATCGCGAGCGGTCCGACCGCGGCGCGGAACGCGGCCTCGTCGGGCACGCGCGTGTAGTCGTCCCGGTGCCATTTCGCGATCGCCATGTGAATGACGGCACTGGCGATGAAAACGAGAACGGCGGAGACGACGATCGGGAGCCAGAGCGCGGTGAGGGGAGTCATGGGACCTCCTTCTCGAATCCGATTAGAGATTAAAAGCGGCAGCTGACGCTGCCGCACTCCAAATCACTTCCGCAGCTTGAAGTCACCCGGAATCGCGAGGCTCGACGCGTCGGCGGCGCTTTCCGCTCGGAGCAGATCGCTCGTCGACGTGAACAGAGCCGAGCGGTTCGGCTGCGCGTCGGCGGTTTCCGCCTGGCGCTCCTGCCTCTTCTTTTTCAGGAACCCGCCGAGCGCCTTTGCGGCCGCGGCCGTCGGATCGAGGGTCGCGCCCCCCGAGGAGGCTTCCTCGCCCGACGCCTGAGCGCCCGGAGCGGCGACGGTCTCGAACGTCACCGTCGAGCGGACCGGCGTCCCGTCGAGCGTCTCCTTCTTCTCCTGGAACTTCTTCATCGCGTCGCCGAACATCGGCGCCATCGCGCTCAGCATCGCCATCTTCTGCATGTCCATGCCGGCGATCATGTCGCCCCACAGCTCGCGGGCGTAGCGGACCTCGAACTCCTGCAGCTCGTCGAGCGCGTCGACCTTCGGTCCGAGCCAGAGGTCGCCCGTGAGCACCGCGCCGCCGGCCTCTTCGATCTTCTTTCCCTTCTCGTGGATCGTCGTCGTGACGATCACGTGCCGCGTGTTCCAGCCGTTGAGCGTCTCGCGCTCGCCGGTGTCGCGGACGTCGACTTCGACGGTCCACTCCGGCCCCTGCGGCTGCGAGGCCTCGGATCCCGCCGACTGCTCGGCGTCCTTCCGCGCCTCTTCGAACCGCTTCCGCATCTCTTCGAAGGTCGTGACCGTGTACGTCTTTCTCCGGAGATCGAGATTGTAGATCTTCTCCTCACCGAGGTCGACGATCTCGGCCGAGTCGCCCATCACGAGGGCGCGGCGGTCGCCGCTGACGATGGAGGTCGTGGCGATCCCCTCCTTCGCGGCCTTTCCTCCGAAGAGGTTCGCGACGCGGCCGAGGAAGCCGCCGAACGTCACTTTCGTGTTCTGCTCGACCGTCGCGTCGGCGAGCAGCGTCGGCGCGGCGAGGGAGAGCGCGAGGAGAGAAACGAGCACAATTCGATTGGATCGCATATTGGAGCCCCTGAATGTCGAGGTGATTTGAATTGGACGCAGACGGCGCACCCGCGTGCGCCGCCCACAAGTGTAGAGGGAACTCCCTCCGCCGTCCAGATGGCGTCGTCCGCGTCAGTCGCCCGTCGTCGGTGTCCGCTTCTCGACTCCCATCGGCCACCACGGGATCGACGCGATCATCAGGAGCGCACCGATGAGGCCGAAGTTCTTCGTGAAATTCACCATGTCCGCCTGCGCCATCTGCGGATCGTCGACCGCCCAGAAGGCGTGCATGATGAAGCTCGTCGGAACGAGAAAGAGGATGAGCAGCCACGCGCCCCAGCGAACTTTGTAGCCGATCAGAACCAGAGCGCCGCCGACCAGCATCAGGAGACCCGTCCCGATGACCGCCAGGTTCGCGAACGGCACCCCTTTGCTCGTGGCGTACCCGACGGAGGACTCGAAAGCGAGGAAGTGATTGACCCCCGCCATGATGAAGTAGCCGCCGAGGATGATGCGTCCGATGAGGGATATGACATTCATGAAACCTCCCTTCGAAGCGATCGTCTGCGATCGTCGGGAAGCATCATAGCCCTCGGGTACTCGCCGACGAATTCCCGCGCCGCGGGCGCGGCGCGGGCGCTCGCGCGCGCGTCCGAGTCCGGGGGCCGCG
>JBOGJQ010000440.1:0-2674 GCA_050745405.1 Thermoanaerobaculia bacterium
ATCCGCGTCCACGCGAGCCTCAAGCCTTTCCGCGGCGATGCGTTCACCGAGACGTTCGAGGTCGAGATCCCGCAGACGGCCGATCCGGGCAACGCGTACCTCTTCGTCGGCGGCGGCCGCGTGGCGAACCGGCTCGACTTTTCCCTCGTCCCGCCCGATCCACAGTCGCTCGAGCAGGTGATCGGCGTCCTCGGACGTCTCAAGTCCGCGACCGATCTCGCTATCGGTCTGTACGGCGAGCGGGGAGGAGCGATCTCCGGTGGCGTCTATCATCCGAGCCTTCCGCCGTCGATCCAGGCGGTCGTGACGGCCGATCCGGCTACGGCGTCTTCGACGCCCGTTCGGGTCGATGCCGCGGTGAAGCAGTCCCGAACCCTCGATTACGTCATCGACGGCGCCCTGCGCATCGATCTTCAGATCCTTCCGGCGCTGTAGCACACTCGGTTTTCCACTTCCGGCACAAGAGAGGCGTGGAGCATGCGGAGTTTCGTTTTCTTTCTGTTCGGCTCGCTTTTGATTGCAGCGACGGTTACGGGGGCACAGCCGGAGTTCTGGACGCTCGACAGCGCGAATGACTATCTCGCGGGGGAGAGCGAAGGATTCGCGATCGGCGCGCGCGGTCATCTTCTGCCGGGACCGGCGATGACGAAGGTCGCCTCGTTCACCGAGCCGTTCGTGCTGTCGCAGGCGGCGGGGCGCGAGGGAACGCGGTTCGTCGGGACGGGCAACGAGGGGAACGTCTACAGGATCCGCGGCGGCGAAGCCGAGCTCCTCTTCACGGCGCCGGAGGCGGAAGTCTACGCGCTCGCGTTCCGCGAGGGATCGCTCTTCGTCGGGTCCTCGCCGTACGGCAAGATCTACGAAGTCGATCCGTCGACAGGCGAGTCGAGCGTCTTCTTCGACCCCGAGGAAGCGTACATCTGGGCGATCGTTCCGCTGGCCGACGGTTCACTCGCGGTCGGGACGGGCGTCGAGGGGCGGCTGTGGAAAGTCTCGCCCGGCGGAGAGGGCGTGGTTCTCTTCGATGGGCCCGAGACGCACATCCGCTCTCTCGCCGCTGGCGGCGGCCGGCTGATCGCCGGAGGGGCGGGGGAGGGACGCATCTACGCGGTCGATCCCGACGGCGATGGACGCGCTCTTTTCGATTCGGACTTCTCCGAGATCGCCGCGCTCTGGATCGACCCGTCCAGCGGTGTCGCGTGGGCGGCCGGGGTGACTTCGACGCTGCCGACGGCCGCGCCGCCGAAGCAGGAGCCGCAGCCGAGGCCCGCGACGACGTCGACGAATCAGCAGCAGCAACAGCAGCAGCAACGGGAGGACACGCCCCAGGCGCCGAGCCCCACCGTCGACGTCTCCTTCTCCTTCGATCAGCCGTCGACCGGCAGCGGGGGCGGGAGCTCGGAGATTTATCGTATCGACCCCGACGGTCTCGTCACGCCGATCCAGAAGCTCGAGCGGGAGCTCGTCTATTCGCTCGCCGGACGCGGTGACGGATCGCTGATCGTCGGGACGGGACCGCTCGGCCGGATCTACCGCCTGCGCGATCGCGAGCTCACCCTGCTCGCGACCGTGCCCGAGAAGCAGATCGTTTCGGCGGCCGCCGATGGAAACGCGATGGTCGTCACGACCACGAACGCGGGGGCGGTCTACCGCCTCACTCCCGAAGCCGCCGGAAACGCCGAGTACCGGTCGGTGGTGAAGGATACGGCGCGGTTTTCGACCTTCGGCGAATACCGCCTCGAGGGCGAGGCCCTCACCGCGGCGCAGAGCGCGTTCCGGAGCGGCAACACGAGCACGCCGGACGAGACGTGGAGCGAATGGACGGCCACCAGCGGCGCCACCGGACGGATCACCGCACCGCCGGCTCGCTATCTCCAGTGGCGGCTGACGCTCGATCGCATCCCAACCGGATTTCGCGTCGACTCGATGACCGCCTCGTTCATGAATCGGAACCTCGCGCCCGTCATCGAAAGCCTCACCGTCAACGATCCGGGAGTCGTCTTCATCAGCGGCGCGTATCCGGCGTCGCCCCAGGTGCTCGAGGCGACGAATCCCGACCAGTACGGCATCTTCAACACGCTCGACACGCCGCAGGAGCGGAACGAGCCCGGCAAGCGTCTCTTCCGCAAGGGGTACCGCACGGTCTCGTGGAAAGCGAGCGACCCGAACGGCGATCCTCTCCGCTACTCCGTCTGGTTCCGCCGCGAAGGAGCGACCGAGTGGCTCCGTCTCCGGGAGAACATCGAGGAGACGCAGATCAACTTCGACACCTCGCAGCTTCCGGACGGCGATTACGAGGTTCGGGTCGTCGCGACGGACGAGCGCGAGAACCCGGAGCTTCCGCTCTCGGCGGAGCGGGAGGGTGACGATTTCACGATCGACAACTCCGCGCCCACATTCGACATCCGGCGTGACGGCGATGCCGTGATCGTCACCGTGCGCGACGCTCTTTCGCCGGTGACGCGCGCCGAATACGCCGAGGATGCGGAGAAGTGGATCCGGATCCTTCCGGTCGACGGGCTCGCCGACTCGCGGGAGGAGACGTTCCGCTTCGACCGCGACGAGCTCGAGGGACGATTCGTCATTCTGCGCGTCGTCGATACGTCGTGGAACACGACGGCCGTCACGGTGACGCCGTTGTCGTTTCCACACTGTGGCGCGGGAGGCGCCAAAG
>JBOGJQ010000441.1:0-6502 GCA_050745405.1 Thermoanaerobaculia bacterium
CTCGTATCTCGTAGCTCGTATCTCGTATCTCGTATCTCGTATCTCGTATCTCGTATCTCGTATCTCGTATCTCGTATCTCGTATCTCGTATCTCGTATCTCGTATCTCGTATCTCGTATCTCGTAGATCGTCGCCCCTAGCTACCAGCTACCAGCTACCAGCTACCAGCTACCAGCTACTCGAGCGACACACCATGACCTTACGCGTAATCCCGATCGGCGGCCTCGGCGAGTTCGGGATGAACATGATGGTCTACGAGACCGAGCGGTCGGCCATCGTGGTCGATTGCGGCATGATGTTCCCCGACGCGTCGGTCCTCGGCGTCGACGTCATCATCCCCGACATGAGCTTGCTCTTCGAGCGCGCGGAGAAGGTCGCGGGGATCTTTCTCACGCACGGGCACGAGGACCACGTCGGCGCCGTGCCGTTCCTCGCGCAGCGCGTGAAGGCACCCGTGTGGGGCTCGCCGCTCACGCTCGGATTCATCGAGGACAAGCTCGACGAGTTCGGGATGCGAGAGGAGGTGGACCTCCGCCTTCTCCGTCCCCGCCACGCGGTGGAGGCCGGCGACTTCTCCGTCGAGCCGGTCCACGTCACGCATTCGCTCGTCGACGCCCTCGCGTTCGGAATCCGCTCCCCCGAGGGGCTCATCGTCCACACGGGCGATTTCAAGTTCGATCAGCGCCCGATCGACGGCCGCCCCAGTGACCTCTCGCGCATAGCCGCCTGGGGAGAGGAGGGAGTCCGCCTTCTCGTGAGCGACTCGACCAACGCAGTGTACGAGGGCGTGTCGGGCTCGGAGTCGATCGTCGCCGGAGGGATGGACCGGATCTTCGCGAAGACGCCGGGCCGGATCGTCGTGACGACGTTCGCGTCGCACATCCACCGGATCCAGCAGATCGTCAATCTCGCCGCGGCGGCGGGCCGCAAGGTGTTTTTCGTCGGCCGTTCGGTCGTCGACAACGTGGAAACGGCCGAGCGTCTCGGTCACCTCACCATTCCGCGCGCCGTCCGGCCCGGGGCGGGCAAGCCCGCCGACTACGCCGCCGCCGCTGTCGTCATCGTCACCACGGGAACCCAGGGCGAGCCGAACTCCGCCCTCGCGCGGATCGCCCTCGACGAGCACCGCGCCGTGCAGCTCGAGCCGGGCGACACGGTCATCCTCTCCTCGCGCACGATCCCCGGGAACGAGCGCGCCGTCACGCACGTGATCGACCACCTCTTCCGCCGCGGCGCGAACGTGATCTACGACGAGGTCCCGCAGGTCCACGTCTCCGGCCACGCGTTCGCCGAGGAACTGCGGACGATGATCAACCTGGCGCGGCCGCGCCATTTCGTGCCGATGCACGGAAACCTCCGGCATCTGATCCGCCACGCGGAGATCGCAGAATCGGTGGGGATGACGCGCGAGTCGATCTTCGTGATCACGAACGGCGAGGTCCTCGAGCTGTCCGAGGCGGGCGCCCGCGTGGCGAAGGAGCGCGTCCCGACCGGGAAGGTGTTCATCGACCACCAGTTCGAGGAGGTGGCGCCTCCGGTCGTGCGCGACCGCCGCCATCTGGCGGAGGACGGGTTCGTCATCGTCGTCCTGGCGCTCGACACGAATACCGGACAGCTCGCGCGGGAGCCGGAAATCATCACGCGCGGCCTGATCCACGTCGACGCCAGCGGGGAGATGCTCGAGGAGGTCCGGGATTTGCTCGGCAGCGTCGTCACGGAAGCGAGCCCGGAGGAAGTCCGTGACGCGGAGATCGTGCAGGAAAAGGTGCGGGCGGCTCTGAAGCGCTACTTCCGGAAGAAACTCGAGCGCCGGCCGATGATCCTGCCGGTCGTGTGGGAGATGTAGTGACGCTGCTTCAGGCCATCGTCCTCGGCCTCGTTCAGGGGCTGACCGAGTTCATACCGATCAGTTCGACCGCGCACCTCCGGATCGTTCCGGCGCTGCTCGGCTGGGGCGACCCCGGCGCGGCCGCTTCGGCGGTCATCCAGCTCGGAACGCTGCTCGCGGTTCTCATTTACTTCGCCTGGGACATCGCCGGGATCGCGCGCTCGGTGGTCGTCTGCGCTCTGCGGGGCCGCCCCTTCGCCGAGCCGCAGGCACGCGTCGGGTGGTTCATCGCCGCGGGCTCGGTTCCGATCGGCGTCCTCGGTCTCACCTTCAAGGACTTCATCGAGACGGGCGCGCGGAGCTTGTGGCTCATTTCCGCGTCTCTGATCGGTCTCGCGATCTTCCTCTGGATCGCGGAGCGCTACGCGGCGCGCGCGGAGCTCCGCGTCCTCGGTGACGTGACCTTCGCCGACGCCCTCTGGATCGGGCTCGGGCAGTCGCTCGCGCTCATCCCGGGCTCGTCGCGAAGCGGGACGACGATCATGGCCGGCCTGTTCCGCCGCCTCACGCACGAGGCGGCGGCGCGGTTCTCGTTTCTGCTGAGCGTTCCGGCGATCCTCGCGAGCGGCGTGTTCGAGCTTTTCGCCGAATGGGATCACCTCGCCGCGCTCGGCTGGACGCCGATCGCCATCGCGGTGCTCGTGTCGTTCGTCTCGGGGTGGCTGTCGATCTACTTCCTGCTGCGCTACCTGCGGACGCACACGACGGGCGTGTTCATCGTCTACCGGATCGTGCTGGGGGTGGTGATGATCGGGCTGCTGCTGGCGGGGGTGGTGGAGCCCTTTTAATAGGACATATGGGACGTATAGGACGTATAGGACGTATAGGACGGAATGGTCGTTCTGCCGGTCCTATACGTCCTATACGTCCTATTGGTCCTATACGTCCTATTGGTCCTATTCTTCCTCGAACACCCTGATCTCCCGAACGTTCCGGTATTTCTCCGCGTAATCCAGGCCATAGCCCACCACGAAGTGCGGCTCGATCGTGAAGCCGATGTAGTCGGGGACGAACGGGACCTTGCGCGTCGCGGGTTTGTCGAGGAACGCGACGACGCGCACGGGGTCGGCGCCCCGCCCCTCGATGTAACGGTGGACTTCGCGGATCGTGAAGCCGCTGTCGACGATATCCTCGATGATGAGCACGGCCTTGCCGTGCATGTCGAGCTGCGGCTCCTTGAGGATCGTCACGACGCCCGAGCTGTAGGTTTCTTTGCCGTAGCTCGAGACCTGGATGACGTCGACGGCGAGGTCCATGTCCATCGCGCGGAGCAGGTCGGAGGCGAAGAACATCGACCCCTTGAGGACGACGAGGGCGACGAGGTCGCGGTCGCGGAAGTCGGCGGCGAGGCGGCGACCCATTTCGGCGACGCGCCGCTCGATCTCCGCCGCCCCGATTAACGTCCGAAAGCCCATCTGTGCCAGAATTCTAACAAGGATCCTCGGGGAACCTCGGGATGGGCAGAGGGGACGGGGAGAGACGATGTCGGTTCTCGAGATTGGACAGCTTCACGCGCGATACGTCCGGCTCTCCGAGAAATTCAAGGCGGCGTGGACGTACCACCAGTTCGCGACGGGCGTCTACAAGAACCTGCTCCAGCAGGATTTTCCCGCGAAGATCGAGTTCCAGGCGCTCTACGACGGCATCAAAGGCGCCTGCGACATGATCCAGTCGGCGGCCTCGGCGCAGGCCGGGCCGAAGATGGATCGCTGCGACGAACAGCTCGAGCGGGCGATCGGTGCCCTGCTGAGAGCCGACCAGGCCATCTCGGCCTCGCTGCTCCGCCGTTTCTTCCAGGGCCTCAAGCGCCACGACGAGAAGATCCTCTTCAACATCATCAAGTTCTACCTCTACGCGGGCGCGACCGAGGGCGACGCGCGCGACAAGCTCGACTTTCTGTTCACGCAGGTGGGCGAGGACTTCGTCGAAGAGCGCGGCGAGTATTCGCCGAAGGACACACTCGAGCTGCGGAAGCACTTCCAGAGCCTCGTCGCGGTACGCCCGCCCGAGGCGAAGCCGCAGGAGGAGATCGTGCGGCTCATCCGCGCCATCCGGACCGTCCGCGAGCAGATCCAGAATGCGGAGACGTTCGAGGACCTCACGCAGGCGAACCTGCTGACGCGGTCGCGCGAGGTCAAGGAATCGCTCGGCGATCAGTTCCTCCACCCCGACGTCCTGCTCGCGGTCGTCGAATGCAACGTCACGACGAAGAACAAGTTCGAAAAGCTCTACCGCGACGAGGAGAAGCGGATCCTCGAGGACGCGCGCCGGCTGCTCGAGAACGAGGACGCGATCGCCCGCGGGTTCGGCGAGAGCAACCCCGACCTCCTCGTCGAGATGAAGCGCTTCAAGGAGGTCAAGCAGGAGTTCGACGACTCCCGCGCGCGTCACGACGTGAAACACAAGGTCATCTCGCGTCTCAAGGCGAGCATGAACAACATCCTGACCCAGCTCGATCGCGGACTCGGGCCGTCCGCCGACGTCGAGACGCTCTCGGACGACTTCCTCCTCGAGGTCCAGCAGGCGGACGCAATCCAACGCGTCATGGGGGACGATCCGCTGCTCGAGCCGTATCTCCGCCGGATCATCGGCGCGCTCGATTCCGTCGATCCGGAAACGACCGTCGATCGGATCGCGCGCGCCCCGGCCGTCGCGCCACTCCGGCTCGAGCCGTGGGAGATCACCGCCTGGAAACGGCTCTTCGCCGACGATCGCCCCTCGGATCAGGAAGACCTGCTGCGCCTCTTTCTCAACGCCGCCGCGCTCCGCATGCGCATCGACGACCAGGCGCACGCCCTCTCTGCCGTTCCCGCCCACGAGCGCGTCGATCCGAAGATGCTCGTCGGCATCAAGGCGAGCCTCGAGCGCGCCAAGGATCTCGACACGCAGTTCAAGGACTTCCTCCAGGAGAGCGTCGGTCTCTCGACCTCCCGGAACCTGCACCGCCTCTACCGCTCGCGCCTCCGCCTCCTGCGCGGATTCTCCGGCCTCTGGCTCATTTACGACCTCCGCGCCGGCGGCGACTAGGGAAGCTCTGCAGATCACACTACAATTCGGCGCGTGAAGATCTATCGCGTGCTCCAGGGCGGGTCCGCGCGCTACGCCCTCGGTGACGACGAGGTCGCGCGCCTCACGCTCGCCGCGAGTCCGGCGGAGCTCCTCGCCGCACGCGAAGGGGCCGGCGCCGAGGTCGACGTCCGCCGCTCGCGCCTGCTCGCTCCCGTCGTTCCCGGGAAGATCGTCGCGGTCGGCCGGAACTACGCGGACCACGCCCGCGAGCTCGGCAACGAGATCCCGACCGAGCCCGTCCTCTTTCTCAAGCCGCCGTCCGCGCTGCTCGATCCCGAGGGAGAGATCGAGGTCCCGCCGATCTCCGAGCGGGTCGACTTCGAAGGAGAGCTCGCCGTGGTCGTCGGCCGCCGGGCGCGCCGCATCCGCGCCGGGCAGTGGCACGACTACGTTCTCGGCTTCACGTGCGCGAACGACGTCACCGCCCGCGATCTCCAGAAGCGCGACGTCCAGTTCACCCGCGGCAAGGGATTCGATACGTTCTGCCCCCTCGGGCCGGCGATCGTGACCGACGTCGACCCCGCGGATCTCGCCCTCCGGACGCGCGTGAACGGCGAGGAGCGCCAGTCCGCCCGCACGTCCCAGATGCTCTTCGACGTCGGCGCGCTCCTGGCGTTCATCACGGAAGTCATGACGCTCGAGCCGGGCGACGTCGTGCTCACCGGGACGCCGTCCGGCGTCGGCCCGCTCGCCGCCGGCGACGCGGTCGAGGTGGACATCGAGCGCGTCGGCGTGCTCCGGAATCGCGTCCGTGCGGCCCCGCAGCCATGACCGGAGCGACTGAAGTCGTCGCAGCCGTTGCTCGCGACTTCCCCGAAGTCACGACGGCCGGGCCGGGCCTCTGGCTCGTCGGCGGCGCCGTCCGGGACGCGCTGCTCGGCCGCTCATCGCCGGACGTCGACTTCGCCGGCCCCGCGGCCGGCGCAAAGGCGGCGGCGTTCGCCAGGGCGACCGGCGGGCGCCTCGTTCCCCTGGGCCGCGAGCGCTTCCCGACCTGGCGCGTCGTCGTCGAAGGACGTGTCTACGACTTCAGCGACCTGACCGGCGAGGACATCGCCGCCGACCTCGGGCGCCGCGACTTCACCATCAACGCGCTGGCCGCTCCACTCGAGGGCGGCGGATCGCTCGAGGACCCGTTCGGCGGGATCGCGGACCTCGAGGCGCGTGTCGTCCGGATGCTCTCGCGCCGCAATCTCGTCGAGGATCCTCTCCGGGTCCTGAAGGCCGTTCGCATGGCGGCGGCGCTCGGCTTCGACGTCGATCCCGCGACGCGCGAGGCATGCCGCGAGCTGGCCGCCGAGCTGCGCCGCGTCGCGCCGGAGCGGATCGGCGCCGAGCTCGAGATCATCTTCGGCTCGGCCGACCTCCGGCGCGCGGCGGATCTGCTCCGCGACACGGGCATCGACCGGGTGGTCTTCGGCCGTCCGATCCCCGAGGCGCTCGCGGGTGCCGGTGGCGATCCCGTCGTTGCCTGGGCCGCGATCTTTCGCGGCGCCGATCCGGGCGCGCTGCGAACGGTGGCCGCGGAGCTGCGCTGGCCGAGCG
>JBOGJQ010000442.1:0-5487 GCA_050745405.1 Thermoanaerobaculia bacterium
TGGGAGAGCGCCTGAATCGCACTCAGGAGGTCGTCGGTTCGATCCCGATCAGCTCCACCAATCGAGTCCATCATCCAGCCGGATCCTCGCGGATCCGGCTTTTTGCTGCGCACACTTTCATTCGGGATGTCGGGACATCCGGCGGGTCAACGCTCCAAGAACGTAAAGAACGACCGCCCATCCGCCGATGTTGACCGCGATCAAGACGACCACGACGGCTTCGCGGTAGCGCGACGACGGATCGAGGAAGTCGTCGACGAGAGGAAAGACAGCGAGCGACGGCCACGCGGGCCAGAGGGACGACGAGAACCAGGCGTAGATCGTGATCGCGATCCCGCCGAGCGCCGCGAGAAAGCCGCGGCTCATGGGAAGCCGGCCGAGGAGAGAAGCCGTCATCGTGTCGTGCGTCCAAGCGTACGCGTAAGGGATCACGGGTTTCCAGTGCAACCATCTCTCGATCCCCTGTCACCTTCGCGTCAAAAGAGTGATACTTAGGGAATCCATGTCCGCTGGTCCCCCTCTGCGCTGGAGCCTCGACGCGCCCGCGTTCGAGCGGCTGCTCGGAACGCTCTCGCCCGACCGCGATCGGGCGGCGGTGGAGTACACCCGCCTGCACGACCGCGTCGTCGGCCTTCTCCGCTGGTGGGGATCGTCCCGCGCGACCGAGCTGGCGGACGAAACCCTCGACCGCCTCGCCCGCAAGCTCGCGCAGGGCACCGAAATCCAGCCGGGATCCCTCGGCGCGTACGCCCGCGCGGTCGCGCGGCGCGTCTTCTATGAGTCGCGGGAGGAGCCGCCCTCCGCGCCTCTTCCCGCGGAGGTACTGCTCGCGCCTTCGACCGATGACGAGCGCGAGTCGGCGATGCGTTGCTTCGATGGCTGCCTAGAGAGTTTCGCTCCGGACGACCGGACGCAGCTCCTTCGTTACTACGATCACGGCGGCGGGAAGATCGACGCGCGCCGCCGCCTCGGCGCCGAGCTGCGGCTTTCGCCCGGGGCGTTGCGCATCCGGATGCACCGTCTCCGCGAGCGCCTCGGAGCGTGCGTCACGGCCTGCCTGAGCGCGACTTTAGAAACGTTTCGGGGGTAAAGACCATCTCTGGCGAGGAAAAGACGATGGAATCTGATCGCGCGATCCGCGAATACCTCCTCGGCCGGCTTCCGGAAGGGGAGCAGGAGCGCCTCGAAGAGGCGATCTTCGACGACCCCGATCTGTTCGACGCGATGCGGGCGGCCGAGGGGGATCTGGTCGACGACGCGGCCGGGGGAAGGCTCGATCCCGCCGACGAGGCGGCGTTCGCCGAGCGGGGGCTCGCCACGCGCTCCGACATCGTCTTCTCGCGCGCGCTCGAGGAGCGCGCGTCGCGCCACAACGTCGTTCCGCTCAGGAGCCGGTCGCGCTATCCGTGGATGGCCGCCGCGGCGATCGTCGTCGTCGCCGCCGGCGCGGTGCTCCTCGTCACGCGCGATCGCCCGGAGACGGCGCCGCTCGTCGCACAGGCGCCGGAAGCGCAGCCGCCGGTGACGGGCGCTCCATCGAGGATCACGGCGCCGCCCGTGACGACCGCGCCGCCCGCGGTGACCGTCGCCGCCGTCACGCTGACGCTTGGCGGCACGCGATCGGACGGCGGCGTCGCCGCGCTCGAGATCCCCGCCGGCGCGACCGACGTCGAGCTGAGCGTTCGTCTCCATCCGGCGGAATCGTTCGATCGCTACCGCATCGAGCTGCGCAGTCGCATGGGTGACCTTCTCTGGCAGAGCGAAACGCTCGAGCCGTCACCGGAGAAGGTGCTCGTCGCGTCGATTCCTCCGGAGCGGGTTCCCGAGGGCCGCGTCGAGGTCGTCGTCACGGCGGAGGGAGACGAGATCGGATTCGAGCCGCTGGAGGTTCGCCGAATCCCGTGACGTTCCTCCTCCTCCTGGCTCTCGTTCTGGCTCCCGGAACGCCGCACCGCGCATCGCTCGCTGCCGGAGAGACGGCGACGTTCGAGATCGTGGTGCCCGCGGGAAGCGCGGCGCGCATCACGGTCGAGCAGGAGGGGATCGACGTCGTCGCCTCGCTCGCGGGGGACGAAGGGGAGCTCGACGAGAGCGACGCCGCGAACGGCGTGACCGGCGAAGAGCGTCTCGTCACCCCGATCGGAGCGGCGCGCTGGTCCGTCACGATCTCTGCCGTGGTTCCGCGCGCTTCCCCCGGTGAGTTCCTCGTCGAGGTCGATGTCGTCGCCGAGAACGACGATCTGCTCCACCTGCTCGCCGTGCGCCGGCGTTTTCGCGAAGCGCGGGGTCTCCACGCGAGCCGCGAAGGGACGGCGCTTCGCGAGGCGATCGCCGCGTACGACGAGGCGGCGGCCGACGGCGGCGAATGGCTCGCGGCCGAGGCGTTGTACCAGTCGGCGCTGGCCGCGGACCTGCTGGGCGACAACCCCGAGGCGATCGCGCGTTTCGAGCGCCTTCTTCCCGAGACCTCTCGCCTCGGGCTCGACGGACGGCGCGCGCGCGTGCTCGACCGGCTCGGCGACCTCGCGCGCAAGACCGGACGCCCGGGCGACGCCGAGTCGTATCTCGCGAAAGCTCTGCCGGCCGCGCGCGCAGTGCGCGATCCCGTGACTGAGGCGGACGTGCTCAACAACCACGGCCTGCTGCTGTCGTCGATCGGACGATGGGAAGAGGCGATCGCGATGCTCGAGAGCGCCGTCCCGCTCGCGCAGGAGGTCGCGTCTCTCGACGTCGAGTCGGCCCTTCATCACAACGTCGGATACTCGCTGGCGCATCTCGGCGAATACGAGCGGAGCCTCGAGGCGTACGAGCGGGCGCTCGCGCTCAAGCGGAAGATGGGCCGCGCGCGCCGGACGGCCAGGACGCTCAACAACGTGGCGAGCGTGCGCTTCGCGATGGGGGAGCGGGAGAAGGCGATGGCGACCCTGCTCGAGGTGCTCGAGCTGTGGGAGGTCTCGGGCGACGAGGCGGGGCGCGCGAGCTCGCTCGCGATGCTGGGGCGGATGCACCACGCCGCGGGCGAGAACGCGGCGGCGGTCGAGGCGTTTTCGCAATCGCTGCCGTTGCTCCGCGAGGTGGGGGCTCGCGCGGCGGAAGGGAACGCGCTGAACGCGTGGGCGGAGATCGATCTCGCCGCGGGAGACGCGGACGCGGCCCTCGAGAAGGTCGGGCGGGCGCTCGATCTCAACCGCGAGACGGTCAACCGCCGGGGCGAAGCGCGGTCGCACTTCGTTCACGCGAGGGCGCTCCGGCAGAAGGGAAACCTCGGCGAGGCGATCGCCGCGATCGAGAAGGCGATCGCGATCGTCGAACATCTGCGCGAGGGGATCGCGCGGCGCGATTTCCAGTCGTCCTATCTTTCGACCATCCGCGCGTATTACGACCTCTACATCGAGCTTCTCCTCGAGGAGGATCCGGGAACGGGCGCGGCGGCATTCGAGGTGAGCGAGCGGGCGCGTGCCCGGTCGCTGCTGGAGAGTCTCGCCGAATCGGCGGCCAAGATCCGGAAGGGAATCGATCCCGAGCTGCGCGCGCGAGAGCGCGCCGTCCAGGCGGAGCTCAACGCGCGCGAGGCGTATCGCGCCAGGCTCCGCGCGCGCGGCGGCACCGCGGCCGAGATAGAGGCCCTGACGCGCGACGTCGAGCGGCTGATCGACGCGTGGCGCGGGATCCAGGCGGAGATCCGGAAGCGGAGTCCCGCGTATGCCGCGCTCAAGATGCCCGAACCCGTTTCGGTCGAGACGGTCCAGGCGTCTCTCGTCGGCCCCGGGACCGCGCTGGTCGAGTACCACCTCGGTGTGGACTGGGGCGCCGCCTGGGTGATCGACGGCGAGAGCGCGACGGTGCACGAGCTTTCCGGACGCGATGTCGTCGAACCGCTCGCGCGCCGGTATCACGACCTTCTCCGCCGCGACCGCGAGGGACTCTCGGCCGGCGCCCTCGAGGATCTCCAGCGGCAACTCGCGTCCACGGCGGCCGAAATCGCCGCGGCGGTCCTCGCGCCGATCGCTTCGCGCATCGAAGGAAAGCGCCTGCTGATCGTTCCCGACGGCGCTCTCCTGTACGTCCCCTTCGCGGCGCTCCCGGCGCCCGGATCGAGCGAGCCGATGATCGCGCGGCACGAGATCGTCCATCTCCCGTCGGCTACGGCTCTCGAGGCGCTGCGGCGCGATCCGAACGAGGCGAACGGCGGCGGGATCGCGATCTTCGCCGACGCGGTCTTCGAGACGACGGACCCGCGCGTCGATCTGCCGGACGGTGCCGGGCCCGCGGCTGCGCGAGGCGGCCCCTTTCCGTACACCCGCCTCCGCTTTTCGCGGCGGGAGGCCGAGGCGATCGAGACGAGCGCCGCGGGACGCACGATGCTGCGGGCGTTCGGCTTCGATGCGGCGAAGGCGACGCTCCTCGACTCCGACCTCGGCGACTACGACATCCTCCACTTCGCGACGCACGGCGACATCGATACGGAGAAGCCGGAGCTCTCCGGCCTCGTGTTGTCGCTGTACGACGAGCGGGGACGGAACCTCGACGGGTTTCTCCGCCTGCACGAGATCTACAACCTCGAGCTCGACGCGAGCCTCGTCGTCCTCAGCGCCTGCAGCACGGCGCTCGGAAAGGAAGTCCACGGCGAGGGTCTCATCGGGCTGACCCGCGGCTTCATGTACGCCGGGGCGGATCGGGTGCTCGCGACGACCTGGAACGTCGCGGACCGCGCGACCGCCATCCTGATGAGCCGCTTCTACGACGAGCTGCTCGGGGAGCGCGAGCGGCCCGCCGCCGCTCTCCGCGCGGCGCAGCTGTCTCTTCTAGCCGAGCCGAGGTGGAGCGATCCGCACTACTGGGCGGCGTTCTCGCTGCAGGGGGAGTGGAGGTGAGTGGCCGCGGCGTCTCGCCCCGGAACCGCCGCTCCCGCCCGCCCACATTCGTAACGTTTTCCCGCGTTCCCCCATCTCTGGCAAAACGCCAGGTATGCGGGGGACACGATGGTTCGCAAGTACAGATTTTCCGCTCTTCTGCTGTCTCTTCTTCTCCTTTCCGCCGCGCCGCTCTTCGGCGCCGCCGGCGATCTGGACTGCTCGTTCGGGAACGGCGGGTGGACCCGGACCGACTTCGGCGGGCACAACCACGCGCACGATGTCGCGCTCCAGTCGGACGGAAAGATCGTCGTGATCGACGGCGCGCGGCTGATCCGCTACACGTCCGACGGTTCGCTCGACGCGACGTTCGGAACCAACGGCTCGGTTCCGCTCGGATTGCCGGGCGGGGCGTTCGCCTTCGTCATCGCGGTCGACGCCAGCGACCGCATCGTCGTGATGGGAAGAATCGGATCGCAGGACGTCATCGTGGGGCGTCACCTCGCCGGCGGCGGTCTCGATCCGGCGTTCGGAAGCGGCGGCTATACGACCTTCGAGTTCGCGACGGCGGGATGGCTCGATTTTCCTAGCGACATGGCGATCGATTTCGCGGGACGGATCGTCGTCGGCGGGT
>JBOGJQ010000443.1:0-7494 GCA_050745405.1 Thermoanaerobaculia bacterium
TCTCCGGCGCCCTTCGGGCGCCAGGCTCCACTCTTGTTCCCGACTCAGCTCATCCCGCCCATCTGCACCGCGACCGGGACGATCACGAACAGCTGGATCGCCTCGAACACCCCGTGCGCGATGATGCTTCGACCGTCATCGCGGACAGAATGTTGAGCGCCCGAAGGGCGCAGGACAATAGCCGGGGGCAAGTGCCCGCCAGGGCGCGCCGCCCCCGGACCCAGGCGACGAACCACGATGCTGCGCCGCGCCCGCGGCGCGGGATGTCCGGCGCCGTTTCACGGCGCCCGATTCGTCGCGAGGCGCGCGCCCCCGGCTAGTCTCCGGCGCCCTTCGGGCGCCAGGCTCCACTCTTGTTCCCGACTCAGCTCATCCCGCCCATCTGCACCGCGACCGGGACGATCACGAACAGCTGGATCGCATCGAACACCCCGTGCGCGATGATGCACGGCCAGAGGTTTTTCGTCCGGTAGAACGTCCAGCCGATCACGAGCGAGATGATCGTCACGCCGATGAGCATGAACGGCTGCCCGTAGCCCGCGTGGGAGATCGCGAAGAGGATCGTCGAGACGACCAGTCCCACGCGTTTCTGCAGCCACCCGCGGAAGAACGCCTCTTCGACCGTCATTGCGGACAGCACGATGAGGGCGCGTTTCCACAGAGGCAGTCCCGCCATCCAGGGAATGACGGGTGAAGGCTCGAGCCCCTCGAGCAGCCCCGCCGCCTGGGCGAGAAGACCGATTCCGATCATCGTCGCGATCGTCAGCAGCCATCCGCCGACGCCCACCGCGATGCCGATCAGCGCGCTCCGGCCCGGATCCGCCGGGAAGAGATTGAGGAAGCGGTCGATGCGCGGGCGCCCCGTCATGAGCCACCAGCCCGCGAGGAAGACGAGCAGCAGCACGTGGAGAACGAAGAGCGACCAGAAGGAGAGGCGGGTCAGGTCGATGTCGCCCGAGGCGGCGGACGACTGGACCACGAGAACCGTCAGGACCGTGACGAGGAGCCACACCCACGCGTACGCGAGCCCCTTCACGCGCCCGTTCGGGAACGCGTCCGCCGCGAGCAGCCCTCCGCGTTCGTTGGCGAAGACGAGAATGAGGGTCAGAAGTGTCGAGATGGAGAGGGCGACGGCGAGTTCCAAATCAGCGGACCACGAGCACCGGGCAGTGCGCCTTTCTGAGGACTTTCTCGGTGATGCTCCCGAGCAGCGCGTGCTCGAGGCCGGTGTGGCCGTGCGTGGCCATCACGATGAGGTCGAAGTTCTGCTCTTCGGCGACCTGGACGATCTCTCCTGCGGGGTACCCACGCCGGACGTCGACGTCCGCGCGCCCTCCGCCCGCGTTCTGATCGGCCAGCTTCCGCAGCTCCGTTTCGGCCTTCTCCTTCATCGCCTCGAAGTAATCGGCGGCCGGGTACTCGATCGGGAAGAAGTCGAAGTAGGGGAGGACGTCGCTGATCACCGTCAGAAGCGTGATCGACCCCTCCGGCCCCGCCATGCGTGCCGCGTATTCGACCGACTTCGCCGAGAAGCTCGACAGATCGACGGGGACGAGAATCTTCCTGAAGCCCGACATTGAGTAAGTATCCAGTATCTAGTAGCTCGTAGCTAGTAGTACCTAGTGGGCGGCGACCAACGATCAGCCAGTAGTTACTAGATACTAGCTACTAGCTACTAGATACTAGCTACTCTCGTTCGAGGACGATCGCGGACCCCTGGGCGCCCGCGGCGCAGACCGTGACCAGGCCGTACTGCTCGCCCGTGCGCTGCAGCTCGTTGCAGACGGTCGTGACGATCCGCGCGCCGGTCGCGCCGAACGGATGCCCGATCGCGATCGAGCCGCCGGTCCGGTTGATCTTCTCGGGATCGATCTCGCCGACCGGCTCGCTCCGGTGGAGGCGCTCCTGCGCGATCCGCTTCGACCCCATCCACTGGATGTTCGAGAGGACCTGCGCCGCGAACGCCTCGTGCATCTCGATGACGCCGACGTCGCGAAGCGTGATCCCCGCGCGGTCGAGCGCGACGGGCGTCGCGTAGACCGGCCCCTGCAGCAGCTGGTCGAACGGATCGAGCGCCGCGTATGCGTAGCTCCGGAGGTACCCGATCGGCTTCATCCCGAGCGCCTTCGCCCGTTCCTCCGACATCATCAGCACCGCCGAGGCGCCGTCGGTGAGGGGCGAGGAGTTTCCCGCAGTGATCGTGCCGTACTTCCGGTCGAACACGGGGCGGAGGGAGCCGAGCGCCTCGAGGGTCGTGTCCGCGCGGATCACGTTGTCCGTCTCGACGACCGTTTCGTAGCGGGGCGGGACGAGCACCGTCATGACTTCGTCCGCGAACCGGCCGCTCGCGTGCGCTTCGGCCGCGCGCCGGTGGCTCTGCAGCGCGAACTCGTCCTGATCCTCCCGCGAGATCCCGTTCTCCTTCGCCATCTTCTCGGCCGACTCTCCCATCGTGAGGCCAGTGGTCGGCTCGGCGATCGCGGGGTAGTCCGGGGCGAGGTCGCGGGGGCGGAGCTTCGTGAACGCGCCGAGCTTCCCGCCGACGCTCTTCTGCTTGCTCGCCGTGACGAGAACGTCGGAGAACCGCTTCGAGAGGAGAATCGGCACGTTCGAGAGGGACTCCGTGCCGCCGGCGATTACGGTATGAGCATAGCCGCGAAAAATGAGGTCGGCGGCGTTCGTCATCGCCTGATTCGACGACGCGCAGGCGCGCGTAACCGTGTGCGACGACACGTGTGCCGGGATCCCGGTGCCGAGAACGATCTCTCGGGCGACGTTGGCCGCCTTCACCGAGGGGATGACGTTCCCGTAGATGACCTCATCGATCGTCGAAGCGTCGATGCCGCTCCGCTTGATGAGCTCCGCCACGACGATTTTGCCGAGGGCGAGGGCGTCGAGGTCCTTGTAGACGGTGCCCGCTTTCGCGAAGGGCGTGCGGAGGCCGCGGACGATCGCGACGCGGGGGTGCTTTTCCATGGCGTTGAAGCATTTCACCCTTGATGCCGGGTTTCAAGCGCGAGTTCGCTGGCGAGTTCCATTAGGATAGAGCCCGGAGGGCCCTCTTGGATCGCGACTCGATTCAGCAGTCTCTGGAGAAGCTGCTGTCGCTGCCCATCGACGACGGGAAGCTGCTCGTCATGACGCACGACAACCCCGATCCGGACGCTCTCGCGAGCGCGGCGGCCATGAAGCTCTTGTTCGAGAGCCGCCGGAACGTCCGCGCGACCGTCGGCTACAGCGGCATCATCGGCCGGGCCGAGAACCGCGCCATGGTGCGCCTGCTCGGCCTGCCGATCCACCACCTCACCCGGCTCAACCTCGACGAGTACCGCCACATCGCCCTCATGGACGCCCAGCCGCACACCGGCAACACGGCGCTGCCCGAAACCCGCCGGGTGAACATCGTCGTCGATCACCACCCGCTGCGCGAGGCGACGAAAGAATCCGAGTTCTACCAGGTCAGCGACGACCTCGGCGCCTCGGCGACGCTGATGACCCACTACCTCATCACGGCCGGCGTCGAGATCCCGACGGATCTCGCGACGGCGCTGCTCTACGGCATCCGTTCCGAGACGCAGGACCTCGGACGCGAGGTCCACCCGCTCGATCTCGAGGCGTACCATCACCTCGTTCCCCTCTCCGATGCCGCGAAGCTCGCGGCCATCGCGAAGCCGTCGCTCTCGCGGCAGTACTACGCCCAGCTCGGCGTCGCGCTCGACGCGATCCTCGCCGGGCCGACGACCGTCGTTTGCCCCGTCGGGAACATCAACGATCCCGACTTCGTCCCGGAGATGGCCGACTTCACCGTGCGGATGGAAGGCGTGCGCTGGAGCCTCGCCTACGGATATTACGATCTGAAGATGTACCTCTCGATGCGGTCGAACGACCCCGAGGCGTCGGCGGGCGAGCTGATGCAGGCGGTGCTCGAGGGCGTCGGAAAGGGCGGGGGGCACGGCATGCGCGCCGGAGGAAACATCGACCTCTCGTCCGGATCACGGTCGCGGCTCGATATCGAGCGTCTCATCACCGAAAGATTCCTGCGCGAGATCGGCGCCGAAGGGGAGCGTCTCGAGCCGCTCAAGCCGGAAGCCCGCCGCAGCGTCGCGACGCACGCCGAAGAGTCATGAAGCGGGTTCTCGCGGCGGACGTCGGAGGGACGAAGTCATGGCTCGAGGTGCTCGAGCGGAGGGACGGCGTCTGGACGCCCGTCCTCGACCGCCGCTACGAGAGCGCGCTTTTCCCCGACTGCGACTCGCTCCTGCGGGAGTTCCTGGCGATGACCGGCCCGGTCGACGCCGCGTGCCTCGCCGTGGCGGGGCCCGTGGTCGCCGGCGGCGCGCACGTGACGAACCTCCGCTGGAACATCGTCGCGGAACGGCTGACCGAGGCGTTCTCGATTCCGCGGACGCTCCTCGTCAACGACTTCTACGCCGTCGCCGCGGGCGTGCCTCTGCTCGGTCCCGACGATCTCGTCGCCGTCAACGACCGGCCGCGCGACCCGGCTGGATCCATCGCGATTCTCGGCGCCGGGACGGGGCTCGGGGAGGCGCTCGTCATCCCGACCGACGGCGACTGGCAGATTCTTCCGTCCGAAGGGGGGCACGCCGACTTCGCCCCTTCGACGGCGGAGCAGGATGGCCTGCTCGCGCATCTGAGGGCGCGGTACGGGCATGTGAGCTGGGAACGCGTGCTGTCGGGTTCCGGATTAGTCAATATATTTACCTACTTGAGAGACGCGCGCCCGGACCTCGCGCCCTCCGACTTCACCGACGGCTTCGAAGGCCACGACTTCGCGGCCGCGATCGCGGAGCACGATGCGAAGGGGAACCTGCTCGCTCGGGCTACCTTCGATGTGTTCATCGACGTGTACGGCGCCGAAGCGGGGAACGCGGCCGTCCGCGCCCTGACGAGCGGCGGCGTGTTCCTCGCGGGCGGGATCTGCGCGAAGAACGCGAGCCGCTTCACGGACGGCCGGTTCCTCGAAGCGTACGCCGCGAAGGGGCGTTTCCGCGACATGCTCCTCGGCTGGCCCGTCTACGTGATCATGAATCCCCGCGTCGGCCTGATCGGTGCCGCCCACCTCGCAACCCGGCTCGGCGAATAAGACTGGCGTTTCGCTCGTTAGCCGCTGTCGCGACTAGTAGCTAGTAGCTCGTAGCGGGTGCTGGTCGTCGGTACTGGGTATGGCAGAGCGTCGTCATCCTGAGCGAGGAGGGAAGGGAGGGTGTGAGCGAAGGATCTCCTCAGCCGCGTCTCGACCCGCAATCGCGTCGCGAGTCTGAGTCGCAGCTGAGGAGATCCTTCCTCGCTTCGCTCGTCAGGATGACGGCGCACTCGCTACTAGCTACTAGCTACTAGCGACTAGGTACGAGAAAACTATGACCCTCAGCGCAGGCATCGTCGGGCTGCCGAACGTCGGCAAGTCCACCATTTTCAACGCACTCACCGCCGCCGGTGCGCAGAGCGCGAATTATCCGTTCTGCACGATCGAGCCGAACGTCGGTGTCGTCTCCGTGGTCGATCCGCGGCTGTCCGCGCTCGCGGCCACGGCGCGGAGCCGCGAGGTCGTCTTCACGGATCTCCGGATCGTCGACATCGCGGGGCTCGTGCGCGGCGCGAGCAAAGGGGAGGGCCTCGGAAACCAGTTCCTCGCGAACATCCGCGAGACCGACGCGATCCTCCACGTCGTCCGCTGCTTCGAGGACCCGGACGTCGTCCATGTCGAGCAGACGGTCGACCCGGCGCGGGACGTCGAGATCATCGAAACCGAGCTCCTGCTCGCCGACCTCGAGACGGTCACCCGCCGGATCGAGCGCGTGGGCAAGCTCGCGCGCGCGGGGCAGAAGGACGCGCAGCTCGTGCAGCGGGCGCTCGAGAAGGCGGCCGCGACCGTCGGTGAAGGAAAGCCTGTGCGGGCCCTCGAGCTTCCCGAGGACGAGCGCCCGATCGTCGACGAGCTGAACCTCCTCACCGCGAAACCCGTCCTCTACGTCGCGAACGTCGCCGAGGCGGACCTCGGCCGGACGACGGCGGCGGTCGAGGCGCTGCGGCGCATCGCCGCGGAAAAGGGGGGAGAGGTCATCGTGATCGCGGGCGATCTCGAGGCGCAGATCGCCGAGCTTCCGCCATCGGACCGCGAGGAGTTCCTCCGGGACCTCGGCCTCGAGGAGCCCGGCCTCAACGCGCTCATCCGCGCGGCGTACACCCTTCTCGATCTCGAGACGTTCTTCACCGTCGGGCCGAAGGAAGCGCGCGCGTGGACGATCCCCCGCGGAACGAAGGCGCCGGAGGCGGCCGGCAAGATCCACAGCGACTTCCAGCGCGGATTCATCCGCGCCGAGACGGTGCACTATCGTCTGTACCTCGAGCTGGGCGGCGAATCCGCGGCGCGCGCGGCGGGGAAAGTCCGCAGCGAAGGGAAGGAATACGAAGTCCAGGATGGCGACGTGATCCTTTTTCGTTTCAACGTCTGAGGCCCTCCCGGTGGGGAGGGAGGCGAGCATGCGAACGGGATTCGAGATCTCATCGGGTGAGGGGCTGCCGATCCGCGGCGTGCTCGAGGTTCCTCCCCAGCCCCGCTGTGTCGTCGTCATCGTCCACGGATTCAAAGGATTCAAGGACTGGGGCTTTTTCCCCTGGATCTCCGAGCGGCTGACTGCGGCGGGCATTGCGACGATCCGCTTCGACATGTCGCGCAGCGGCATCGGCGGCAGACCGGGTGAGCTCGACCGGCTCGACCTCTTCGCCGACGACACCTATGCGACGGAGGTCGCGGATCTGGCGGCGGTGCTCGCGTGGAGCCGGGGCATCGACCGGTTCCACGGCCTTCCGCGCTTTCTTCTCGGGCACTCGCGCGGCGGAGGTGTCGCCGTGCTGGCCGCGGCGCGCGAGGCGGTGGGGATCCGCGGCCTCGTCACCTGGTCGTCGATCGCGCGCGCGGACCGCTGGAGCGCGGAGGAGAAAAAGGCGTGGCGCGCGTCGAGCCGCCTCGAGGTCGTGAACGCCCGGACGGGACAGCGGATGCCGCTGTCGACGCGCATCCTCGACGAGGTCGAGCGAGGCGAGCCGGCTCTCGACATCGCGGCGGCGATGGCTTCGCTTCCGTGTCCCACGCTCACGATTCACGGTTTCGCCGACGAATCGGTTCCGGTGTCCGAGGCGCGCGAGCTCGCGCGGCACGCGCGAAACGGCTCGCTCGTTCTCATCGAGAATGCCGGCCACACGTTCGGGGCGCAGCATCCGATGGACGGCGTTCCGCCCGAGCTCTCGTTCGCGATGCACGCGACGATCGGGTTTCTCGGCGCCTACTGCCGGCAGACGCGTATCGTGACGCGGGATTGATCCTCACGACCGCGAAGCGGTCGCAGACGCGTAGCCGGGGGTCGAAGACCCCCGGACGCGGGATGAAATTGTTTTTTGCACCCCGGAGGGGTGCCGGACATGGTTGCTTCCGGCACCCCTTCGGGGTGCAATTCATTTTCCATGATCCAGTTC
>JBOGJQ010000444.1:0-4520 GCA_050745405.1 Thermoanaerobaculia bacterium
GGTTCCGGGTACGCGTCGCGGCCCGGGGCCGCGCGCGTTCGCGCGCGTCCCCGGCTATTCTTCGGCGCCCGTCGGGCGGGTGCGCGCCGGGACCCATTCGCTCCGCTCAGAGGCTGCGCGCCCACCCGCGGAAACCCGCCCTGTCCGCTTCCGTACTATCGTTCCGGGATGGCTCAGCTTCACGACTGGGTCGAGCTCACCGGCTCGACCATCCGCTCCGTCGGCTCGCAGGAGGTCGCGGGCCTCTACGAGCGGGACTGGCCCGAGGTCCGGCGGAGGCTTCTCGAGGAGCATCTCGGGGCGATCGAGCGCGAGCCGAAGGCGTGGAAGCGCGGCCTGCGGACCGCCAGCGCCCTCATGTACGGGCTGACGAAGCGCTTCACCCCCGAGCGCCGAGTCCTCTTTCTCCTCTCGCTCGTCGTCGGTTTTCTCGGGTTCGTCTACCTCGGGTTCAGCGTAACGGCGGGCGACGCGAGAAAGACGGTCCTGTCGCTCGCCGTCGCGTTCGTGCTCCTCGTGTTCCTTCTCGCGCTCGAGCTGATCGACAAGCTCCGCTTCCGTGACGAGCTCGAGCTCGCGCGCGACCTCCAGGCGAGCCTCCTTCCGAAGGAAATGCCGGAGATCCCCGGAGCCGTGATCTCGGCGTACAACCGCATCGCGAACACCGTAGGCGGCGACATCTACGACTTCGTCCCGGTGGACGACGGAAGGACGGCGATCCTGTTCGGCGACGCGTCCGGGCACGGCATGGCCGCGGGCCTCGTCATGGCGGTCGCCCAGGCGGGCTTCCGCACGCAGCTCGACGTCTCCCCGTCGCCGGACACGATCGTCCCCGCTCTGAACCGCCTTCTCTGCAGGATCGGCGGCAGGCGGTCGTTCTTTTCGGCGTGCTACGTCCTCTACAGGCCCGACGGAGAGTACACGGCCGTCGTGGCCGGCCACCCGCCGATTCTCCACTTCGACGCCTCGGGGCGTCTCGTGCGGCGGATCGGCTCCGGATCGTATCCGCTCGGCATCCGCGACGGGATCCGCTGGACCGAAGAGCGCGGCGTCCTGGGAGAGGGAGAGTCGCTCGTCTTCGCGTCCGACGGAATCCCGGAGTCGCGGAACGCGGCGGGGACCGTGTTCGGCTACGACGCGTTCGAAACGCTCGCCGCGGGCCACGCGGGCTCGCCCGCGTTCTGCCGCGAGCTCCTCGCGGAGTGGGAGCGGTTCATGGATGGGGAGGCGGCGGACGATGATGTCTCGCTGGCCGTCCTGCGGCGCACGCGTTAGCCCTGGGAACGCGTTCTGCGTTCGTTTTTGAACGTCAGTTCTCCGCCACAACGACCGGCTCGGCCCGGCCGTCGCGCGACGCAACCCGCGCCATCCCCCACACCCGCCGGAACCACGCCGCGGCTCCCTCGACGAGCACGTCGATGTACGGGAGGATGATCAGCGTGAGGAAGGTCGACGAGATCAGCCCTCCCATGACGGTGCGCGCCAGCGGGTAATAGAAGAGCCCTCCGACCGTCGACCCGCCGACGGCGAGCGGCAGCAGGCCCGTGATCGTCGTGGCGGCGGTCATCAGGATTGCGCGCAGGCGATGCCTTCCAGCCTCGAGGATCGCGTCTTCCTGCGAGAGCCCCTGCTTCCGGAGGTAGTTCTTGTGGTCCAGCAGGACGATCCCGTTGTTCACGACGATCCCGATGAGGATCAGCAGCCCGATCTGGGCCATCAGATTGAAAGGCGTCCCCGTGGCGGCGAGCATCCACGCCGCGCCCGGCAGGGCGAAGAAGATCGAGAAGACGATCGCGAACGGCTGGGCCAGCGATTCGAAGAGCGAGGCCATGACGAGGTAGACGAGGGTGAGCGCGAGGAGAACGTTGATCAGCATGTCCTTCCCCTGGGTGTCCTGCTCGAGGACGCGGTCGTCCCAGCTCCAGGAGTAGCCGGCCGGAAGCTCGAACGCGTCCATGAGCGCGGTGATCTGCTCCCGCGTCTCGTCCCAGTTCTCTCCCTCGTACGTTCCGAAGACGGCCGCGCGCACCTTCCGGTTCTCGCGCCGGATCGCGTTCGCGCGGCGGACCACCTCGAAATCGGCGACGTCGCCGAGAACGACGTCGCGCCCGCTCGCGGTGCGCACCTGGAGGTTGCGGAGATCCTCGAGGTTCTCGCGGTCCTCCTCGCGGAGGGCGAGCCACGTTTCGACTTCCTTGTCGCCGGTGTTGAAGCGGCGCAGGCGCATCCCGCCGAGCGTGAACGAGAAAATGTCGGAGAGGTCCTGGGCGGTGAGGCCGAGCTGCGCGGCGCGATCGCGGTCGATGACGACCTGGATCTCGTTGCGGCCGCGCGTCGTCCCGGTGTCGAGGTCCTCCATGCCCGGAATCGTGTCGAGGCGCCGCTCCGCCTCGTTCGCGAGCCTCTGCAGGACCGAGGAGTCCTGGCCGAAGAACTTCACGGCGAAGCGGCGGGCGCTTCCCCCCTCCTCCGGATCCTCGTCGAAGAGAAAGCGGACGCCGGGGACCTCCGGAAAATCTTCGCGGATCTTCTTCCGGAGATCGCTGATCTCGTCGTCGCTCATATTCGGGCGGTCGAGCGTGATCGTCGTCGACGCGTCGTTCTCGCCGTAGAAGCTGTAGAGGCCGGCGACGTGGAACTCCTCGCGGTTCGCGTTCAGATACGCCTCGAGGACGTTTACCGCCCGCTCCGCATCGGAGATGAAGGCGAAATCCTGAAAATCGTAGCCGATCTGGAGCCGCTCGTTCTTCGCCGCCGTGAACATTCCGCTCTCGACCCACTTCGCCGCGAACGGCACCGCGGTCAGCACGACGACGCCGAGAAGGACGAACGCGGTCTTGATTCGATGCGCGAGCGTCCACCGCAGCGCCCGGACGTATCTCTCCTCGAGCGCCTCGACGATCCGGTTCGGCTTCGACTCCTTCCACTTGAGGAAATGCGCGGAGACGAGCGGGATCATCGTCATGGAGGCGAAGAGGGAGCCGACGAGCGCGAGGGAAATCGCGATTCCGACCTCACCGAGGAAGATCGTGAGCTCGTTCTTCCCGCCGACGATGAGCGGGAGAAAGACGATGAGAGTCGTCGCGGTCGAGGCGATGACGGCGACCGCCACCGCGCCCGCTCCCTCCATCGCCGCCTTGCGCGGCTCCTTCTCGTCGCGCTGGCGCCGGTCGATCGACTCGAGCACGACGATCGCGTTGTCGACGAGCATGCCGACGCCGAGCATCAGCCCCATCATCGAGAGGACGTTCAGCGTCTTTCCGAGGAAGTACATCATCCCGGTGGCGGCGATGATCGAGAACGGGATCGACAGGGAGACGATCAGGGTCGACGAGAGCCGGCGCAGGAAAAAGTAAAGGACGGCGACGGCGAGCAGGCCGCCGACCACGCCCGCCTCGAGCAGGCCGCGGATGCCTCCGACGATCTGCTCGGCCTGATCGTCCCACGTGAAGAGCTTGATCCCCTGCAGGAGCGGATCCCGCGCGATGTCCTCGTTGATGACCTTCATCGCCGCGCGGACGACGTCGACGGTGTTCGCGGTCGACTCCTTGAAGACGCTGAGCGCGATCGCGTATTTCCCGTCGAGGTGGCGCCCGTACTCGCGCTTCGGCTCCTCGTAGGTGATCTCCGCGATATCCGACAGCCGCAGGCCCCGCTCATCGATGATCATGTCGCGGATCGCATCGACCGAGGCGAACGCGCCGACCGCGCGGATGCTGTACCGCATGCCATCGTCGTCGACGCGGCCGAGGACCATGTTCGACGACGCCCCCTGCAGGCGGGTGATGAGCGGTCCCAGGTCGACGTCATGCGCCTTGACCTTGTCGAGGATCAGGTCGATGCGGATCTCGGGCGGCTCGACGCCGTCGAGATCGACGCGCGCCACGCCGGGAACGCGCCGGAGCCTGTTGAGGATCCGCGCTTCGATCAACTCGTAATTGCGCGAAAGGTCGACGCCCTCGGCCGCGATCCGCGCCTCGATCACCGGAATGTCGCTCGTGTTGAACGAGAAGATCAGGATCTCGCCGATGCCTTCCGGCAGCGACGGCTCGATCTGGTCCATCTTCTCGCTCACCTGCATCCGGACGACGTCGAGGTCCCCCCACTCGAACAGCATCGCGAATTCGGCCGAGTCGGCCGTCGCCGTCGCATGGAGCTTCTTCACGCCCGGAAGGGTCGCGAGCACCTCTTCGACCGGCTTCACGATCTCCCGTTCGATCTGCCACGGGTTCGAGTTCGGATAGGCGATCTGGATGCCGATGAACGGCGCGTCCACTTCCGGCAGGAACGCCAGCGGGATCCGGGTGATCGCGATCCCCGAAACGATCATGATGCTGATCAGCATCATGACGGTCGTGACGGGGCGCCGGACGGCGAACGAGGGAATGTTCACGACGTGACCTCCGGCGCGCCGAGCGCGACGGGCGGCGTCACTCCCGCCTCGCCGGTCACTGCCTCGAGGTCGGCGGCGTAGCGCCGGCGGTCGACCACGTCGTACACCACGGGGATCACGATCAGCG
>JBOGJQ010000445.1:0-6158 GCA_050745405.1 Thermoanaerobaculia bacterium
GATTGGTTTTCGCTTTTTTGATCTGCGTCAATCTGCGTAATCTGCGGCTCCCGTTCCCCGAGTGGGCGGGTGTTAGACTCCACACCCGTCATGTCTCCAATTGAGGTGAACCGATGAGCTCTATGCGAACCTCTGCACTCGCCATCCTTCTCGCGGCGCTCGCCCTCGCGGGCTGCGCGACGGCGCCCGTCGTCGCGACCGCGCCCGCGCCGCAGGCGCTCTATCCCGACGACCCGCACTCCCTCGCGAACCCGAACGAGGTCACGGTCGAGCATCTCGACCTCGATCTCTCGGTGAATTTCCCCGAGGAGAAGCTCGTCGGCGTCGCCTCGCTGGTCGTGAACAACAGGACGGGCGCGGACGCGCTCCGGCTCGACACCCGCGACCTCGAAATCAAACGAGTCACTCTCGGCAGCGAGGCGCGTCCGACGGAGTGGCGTCTCGGCGAGGCGCAGGGCGTTCTCGGACGGCCGCTCGTCATCGACGTCGAGCCCGGAACGCGCCGAGTCACCGTCGAATACGAGACGACCCCCGGCGCCGCGGCGCTGCAGTGGCTCGAGCCCGCGCAAACGGCCGGCGACTGGCCGTTCCTCTTCACGCAGTCGCAGGCGATCCTCGCGCGCACGTGGATCCCGCTCCAGGACACGCCGGCGGTTCGCTTCACGTACGACGCGACGATCCGCGCGCCGCAGCCCCTCATGGCCGTGATGAGCGCCGAGAACCCGACCGAACGCGAGGCGGACGGCATCTACGAGTTCACGATGCCGCAGCCGATTCCGTCGTACCTCATGGCGCTCGCCGTCGGGGATCTGGAGTTCCGTCCCCTCGGCGATCGCGCTGGCGTCTATGCCGAGCCGAGCGTCGTCGATCGCGCCGCGTGGGAGTTCGCGCAGACGCCCGAAATGATCGAGGCCGCCGAGCGGCTCTACGGCCCGTACCGGTGGGGGAGGTACGACATCCTCGTCCTTCCGGCGAGCTTCCCGTTCGGCGGGATGGAGAACCCGCGCCTCACCTTCGCGACGCCGACGGTCCTCGCGGGCGATCGCTCTCTGGTCGCTCTCATCGCGCACGAGCTGGCGCACTCGTGGTCGGGAAATCTCGTGACGAACGCGACGTGGAACGACTTCTGGCTCAACGAGGGATTCACGACGTACATCGAGAACCGGATCATGGAAGAGGTCTACGGCGTCGAGCAGGCGCGCCTCCTCCAGGCGCTCGGGCGCCAGGACCTCGAGGAGGAGATCGCGGCCGTCGCTGAGGTGGACGAGCGACTCAAGCTCGAACTCGCCGGCCGCGATCCGGACGAAGGGATGACGGAGGTCGCGTACCAGAAGGGCGCGCTCTTCCTCCGGCTCCTCGAGGAGACGGTCGGCCGCGAGCGTCTCGACGCGTTTCTCCGCCAGTGGTTCGACACGTTCGCGTTTCAGTCGCGCACGACGGAGGACTTCGTCGCGTACCTCGAGGCGAACCTTCTGACCGAGGAGGAAGCGGCGGCGGTCGACGTCGCGGCGTGGGTGTACGAGCCGGGGGTTCCGGCGAACGCGCCTGTCGTCGAGTCGCCGCTGATCGCGGAGGCGCGCGCGCAGGCGGAGGCGTTCGTCTGGGGGACCGCGCCGGCCGAGCTCGAGACGGAAGGGTGGGGGACGCACGAGTGGCTTCTCTTCATCCGCGCTCTCCCGAAGCTCACGCCGCCGCAGATGGCGCAGCTCGACGAGGAGTTCGGCTTCCTAGATACGGGGAATTCGGAGATCCTTTTCGCGTGGCTGATGAAGGCGATCGAGAGCGGCTACCGCGCCGCGTATCCGCGCCTCGAGGAGTTCCTCATGAGCGTGGGGCGGCGGAAGTTCGTTCTTCCGTTGTTCGAGCAGCTCGCGAAGACGCCCGAGGGGATGGAGATGGCGAAGCGGATCTACGAGCGCGCGCGGCCGAGGTATCACCCGGTGACGCAGCAGAGCGTGGATGCGGCGCTCGGGTGGGAAGCGGGATCTTGAGCGCCGCCGCAGCCTCTCCGAATCGATGAGAATTCTTCCCGGTCTCCTCGCGGCGGCCGCAGTCACCGTCGTGGCCGTGCTTCTCGCGTCGCTCTTCGGAGCCGCGCGGGTGTCGCCGGTGACGCTCGCAATCGTCCTCGGGCTCGCGATCGGCGCGGTCGCCGGTCCGCGGCCGGAGTTGCGCGCGGGGACGGCGTTCGCGGTGAAGCGCCTGCTGCGCATCGGGATCATTCTCGTCGGCATTCGTCTCTCGCTTCTCGACGTCCTGCAGCTCGGCGCGATCGGGATTCCGTTCGTCGCGACGATCGTCGTCTCCGCGATGCTTCTTGCGCGCTTCGCCGCGAGGCGCCTGGGAGTGTCCGAGAAGTTCGGGCTGCTGACGGCGGCGGCGACGTCGATCTGCGGCGTGACCGCGGCGCTGGCGACGGGGCCGGCGATCGACGCGGAGGAGCGGGAGGTCGCGTACGCGGTCGCGAACACGACCCTGTTCGGCCTCATGGCGATGCTGCTCTATCCGTGGGTCGCGCGCGCGGTGTTCGGGGCAGGCTCGGTCGGCGCGGGGCTCTTTCTCGGGACGTCGATCCACGACACGAGCCAGGTCGTCGGCGCGGCGCTGTCGTACCGGCAGATGTTCGGCGACGAGCTCGCGTTCAAAGCGGCGACCGTGACGAAGCTGACGCGGAACCTCTTCCTCGTCGCCGTCGTTCCGCTCCTGGGATGGCTCGCGCACCGGCGCGCTGCGCACGCGCCCGAAGCGCGGCGTCCGTCTCTCGCCTCGCTCGTCCCGCTCTTCGTCCTCGGCTTCGTCGCGATGGCGCTCGCGCGGACCCTCGGCGACCTCACGCTCGCGCGGACCGGTGCGGCGTTTGGGATTCTCGACGCCGCTATGTGGCAGAACCTCACCCGCCTTCTCGGCGACACGGTGAGCGGGTGGCTCCTCGCGACGGCGATGGCGGGGGTGGGGCTCTCGATCGACTTCCGGATGTTCCGTCAGCTCGGCGCGCGTCCTCTCGCCCTCGGCGCGCTCGTCGCGATCGCCGTCGGCGCGCTCGGCATGGTGCTCGCGACGCTCGTCGCGCCGTGGGTGACGATCGGCTGATCCACGGATTTACGCAGATTCCACAGATTCCACAGATTCCACAGATTCCACAGATTGCTCAGCCGGCTTCCGGATGGCGATCCCCGGGATCTTCTCTTCGTAAAACGCGACACGATCCTTCAGGGCGCGGTGCTCGTCGTACGGCTCCTCGTAGGTCCAGACCGCGTCCTTCAGCGTCTTTCCGTCGACGTTCACGTTGAAATAGTGCGCGGTCCCCTTGAACGGGCACTCGGTCGTCGTGTCCACCCGCTCGAGCTTCTCCATCCGGACGTCACTCCGGGGGAAGTAGTAGCGGATGGGATTTTCATCCTCGTTCACCTGGATGACGTCGCTCGACTCCGCGACGACCTCCCCATCGATCTCGACGCGCCAGCGCTGATGCAGCGGCGTCTCGCGGACCTGATGGTCCGGCCACTTCCGATGTCCTGGCGATTTCGACATGGCGTTTCGTCACCTCCTCGAGCAGTGAAGTGCAAGAATCGGTCGCGCGGAAACGGATGTCGAGCTCAGGCGCGACGAGGCCGAGGCCTGGCGATGGAGGAACGAAGGATTCGAAGGATGTTCGAGGAATGAGCACGTCACGTATGGCGTTACATATGGCGTGAAGAAGACGACGCTCTATCTGACGGACGACCTGAAGTCCGCGGTCGAAGCCATCGCCGAAGCAGAGCGGAGGACGGAGGCCGACGTGATCCGCGATGCGATCTCGGCCGCCGTTCAGGCGAGGACGCCGGCGGAACCGGTCATCCCTCTCTTCGATGAGGAGCTCGAGGACCCCACCATCGCCGATCGCGTCGACGAGCTCCTCGAGGACTTCGGCCGTTGATCCTGCTCGATACGAGCGGGCTGATCGCCGCGCTCTCGTCGCGGCAGCGGCTCCATGCGGCCGCCGCCGAGGCCTTGCGTGGCGCGGAGCCGCCGCGGTTTCTGTCGCCCTTCGTCCTCGCCGAAATCGACTATCTTCTTTTGAAGCTGGCAGGGGTCGACGCGGAGGCGCGTTTTCTCGATGAAGTCGCGCGGCGCGCGTACGAGGTCGTTTCCTTCGATCACGACGACGTTGCGCGCGCGGCGGCGATCATACGGAAGCACAGCGATCTGGGGATCGGCCTCGCCGATGCGTCGATCGTCGTTCTCGCCGAGCGCTACGGAATCCGCGACGTTCTCACTCTCGACGAGCGGCACTTCCGGGTTCTTCGTCCGGGACCGCGGAAGTCGTTCCGGATTCTCCCGGCCGATCGGTCGTGATTCGTAGCCCCGCTACCGCTCCGCGCGCGGGGGATCGATGTAGGCGAGCTTCTCGACCGCGATCGTCGTTCCCTGCATGCAGAACGAGACCTCGGCGATCGTCCCCTCGACGCTGACGCGGTCGCCCTTCCGCAGCGCGCGCGTCGTAGCGCCCGCGAGCGTGTACCGAGTTCCGTCCTCGGTCTCGATCTGCGGGCACTCGACGCCTTCTCCGGTCACGACGCCCGTGACGCGAATCCGGCCGTCGTCGTCCGTTTCGATCACGTCGAAATGGGCGATCGCGTTCCTGACGTTCGCCTCGGGCGTCGCGGCGACGAAAACGACCTCGTCCCAACCCGCGGTGTGCGGCGGCACCTCCACGCGAACGTCGATCATCCCGCGCGCATCGCTCCGTGTTCGCGCGATGACCTCGTACTCGGAGAACGGAGGTCCGGCGCCGATCTCGATCGTCCGGTTCGGCGGAAATCGCGCCCCCACGATGTGAACGCTCGTCCCCGCCGCCCCCGCCACCGGGCCAATCTCGATCCGCGGACCGCGCACTGTCTCTCCCGTCGCGATCGCGATGCGCTGCCCGATATAGATCCGATCCGGGTCGTCGATCGAGGGATTCGCGCGCACCAGAGCCGCGACCGTCGTGCCGCACCGTGCCGCGATCCCGCTCAGCGTGTCACCGCGCGCCACGACGACGCTGCCCCCGCACTGCGCCGCGGCGGGTACGGCAAAGCAGATCGTCAGCACGACCATCCACGATATCGTCCAGTGCCGTCGCATGAGAGCCTCCGATTGCATCGCGTGCCTGCCATCAGCGTGCCGGGCGGGAGGAGGCATGTGGCCGGGCCGTCCCGGCCCGGAACCCAGTCCCTGGTGAATCGTTGCGCCGGGTTACGGGGCGAGACGCCCCGGCCACAGACTCATCCCTTCACGCTCCCCGCCGTCAGCCCCTCCACGATCTTCCGCTGGAACACCAGCACGACGGCCGCCACGGGCAGGGTCGCCACCATCGCCGCCGCCAGGATCTCCCCCCACGGCACCTGATACTGCCCGCGAAAGAGAGCGATCGCCACCGGCACGGTCTGCCGGTCCGCCCCGAGAGTGAACGACAGCGCGAAGAGAAACTCGTTCCAGCAGTAGATGAACGTGAGGATCGCCGTCGTCGCGATCGCCGGTGCGCCGAGCGGCAGGACGATGCGCAGGAGGATCTGCCCCGTCGACGCCCCGTCCGCCCGCGCCGCTTCCTCGATCTCGCGCGGGATCTGCCGGAAGTACCCGACGAGAAGCCAGATCGCGAGCGGCATCGCGAAGGTGACGTACGGCAGGACGAGTCCTGGATAGGTATCGAGAAGGCGCACCGCGCGCAGGACGAGAAAGAGGGGACTCACGATCGCGATCTGCGGGAAGACCGACACCGCGAGAACGAGCGCGAGGAGCGTGCGCCTGCCGCGGAACTCGAACCGCGCGAGCGCCCACGCCGCGGGGACTCCGAAGAGAAGCGCGAGCGCCGTCGTCGCCCCCGCGACGACGAGCGAGTTCCGGATCGGCGTGAGGAAGTCGCGCTCCACGAAGAGCGAGCGGTAATGCTCCGCCGTCAGATGGCTCGGCGCCAGCGCCGCGTCGAACAGCTCCGCCTCCGGCGTCAGCGAGGCGAGAAAACCCCACGCGAGCGGAGCGACGACCCACGCGAAGAGGAGCAGGAGGCCCGCGCGATGCCCATTCATCGCGATTCCCTCCCGATCGCGATTACCGCCGCGATGCCGATGACCGAGGCCGCGAGGAAGAGCGCCATCGCGATGGCGGAGCCGTAGCCGAAGCGGAGACTCTGAAAG
>JBOGJQ010000446.1:0-2836 GCA_050745405.1 Thermoanaerobaculia bacterium
CTCGACATGATGGCGCCGACGCGCGAAGGGAGCCCCGACTGGCCCGAGGTCATGGCCATCCCGCTGCTCGAACAGGTCCTGACCGACGGCTCCCTCGGGACGGCCTTCCAGCCGATCGTTCGCCTCGCGACGCGCGAGCGGCTCGGGTACGAAGCCCTCGCCCGTTGCAGCACCGAGTCGCCGATGCGGAATCCGGAGATCCTGTTCCGCTACGCACAGCGGAAGCATCGCGTCGCCGATCTGGAAGCGGCTTGCGGCGGCTGCGCTCTTCAGGCGGCCGCGACGCTCCCCGGCGCGCTCCCGATTTTCATGAATACTCACCCCGAGGCTTTCGGCGTCGGGAGCCAGTTCTACGATTCGATCGTGAAGGCGGCCGAGGCCGCCGGAATCGGATTCAACCGCCTCGTCCTCGAGATCACCGAGCAGGCCTCTCTCGGCGACGCGCGGAAGGCGCTCGAGACGATCGGCCGCCTCAAGCAGCTCGGCGTCCGCTTCGCCTTCGACGACCTCGGCGTCGCGTACTCGCACCTTCCCTTCATGGACGCCGTCCGCCCCGCGTTCCTCAAGATCAGCCAGCACTTCGGCACCGGCTTCGAGAGCGATCCGACCAAGACGAAAATCGTGCGCAACGTCCTCGCGCTCGCCAACGACTTCGACTGCGCCCTCATCCTCGAGGGGATCGAAACCGAGGAGACGGCGCAGGCCGCCGTCGACGCCGGCATCCACTTCGGCCAGGGTTATCTCTTCGGCCGCCCCGCGCCCGCCTCGGATTGGACCGCCACCCCGAGCGCCGAATGACGGAACGCCCTTTGCTTCGGCTGAGGCCGAATGCCTCGCGCGCGACGATCCGAACTTCCCTGGTGGCTCGAAGGCTCCGAGGAGACGTGCCCCCGCTGTAGTCAGCCGTACGCCTGGAGCGCCGGCGTCCGCTGCATCGACTGCGATCGCGATTTCTGCCCGATCTGCATCGTGTGGGTGGAGCGCGAGGCCTCCTGCGAAGAGTGCGAGGAAGCGTGACATGGCCGCCCGCGCGATCTGGAAGGGAACGATCCACATCGGGAAAACCGACGTCCCGGTGAAGCTCTACTCCGCCGTCGAGGAGAAGAAGTCCGTTCACTTCCGCCTCCTTCACGAGAAGGACCTCGTCCCCGTGAAGCAGCGGATGGTGAACCCCGAGACCGGAAAGCCCGTCGAGAGCGAAGAGATCAAAAAGGCCTATCCCGTCAGCAAGACCCGGCTGCTGATCCTCGAGGACGAAGATCTCGAGGAGCTCGAGCCGGAGGGCTCCCGCGACGTCGAGATCACACGGTTCGTCGACCCGGAGGAGATCGACCACCGCTGGTACGAGCGCGCGTACTACCTCGGTCCCGACGGAAAAAGCGGCGCGTACTTCGCGCTGGCCGAGGCGCTGGCGAAGAAGGAAAAAGAAGGCGTCGCGAAGTGGGTGATGCGGAAGAAGAACTACGCCGGCGCGCTGCGGTCCGTCGACGGATACCTGATGCTCATCGTCCTGAGGAACGCCGACGAAGTCGTCGTGGCCGAAGAGCTCCCGCGCCCCGAGGGGAGAGCGCTGGCGAAGAAGGAGCTCGAGATGGCCGAGCAGCTCGTCGGCGCGCTCGGCGGCGAGTTCGATCCGTCGGATTATCGCGACGACTACCGCGCGCGCGTCATGGAGCTGGTCGAGGCGAAGGCGCGCGGCGCGAAACCGAAGCTGAAAAAGTTCCGGCCCAAGGCCGAGCGGGAGGAGTCGCTGGACAAGGCGCTCGAGGCGAGCCTGGCGGGCGCGAAACGGAGGGCGAGCGGTGGCCGAAGAGGATGAGGTCCCACAGGGAGGCGGTGGTCCCCGGCCGTTCTGGTCCGGCACGATCACGTTCGGCCTCGTCAGCATCCCGGTCGCGCTCTTCCCGGCGAACCGGTCGAACCGCGTGGGCCTGCGCATGGTCGCGCCCGACGGCACGCCGCTCGAGCGGCGGTACGTCTGCTCCGAGGAGGAAAAGGAGCTCGATTGGGACGAAATCGTTCGCGGCTACGAGGTCGAGAAGGGGAAGTTCGTCGTCGTCACGGACGACGAGCTCGAGGCGCTCGAGCCGGCCAAATCGCGCGAGATCGACCTGCAGCTCTTCGTCGAGCGCGACGCGATCGATCCGAAATTCTTCGAGCGCGCCTACTTCCTGACGCCCGCCGCCGGCTCGAACAAGGCGTATCGCCTCCTCGCCGACGTCATGGAGGACACCGGGCAGGCGGGCATCGCGACGTTCGTGATGCGGACCAAGGAGTACGTCGTCGCGATCCTCGCCGAGAATGGGATCCTCCACGCCGAGACGCTCCGTTTCGAAGACGAGCTCAGGACGCCGAAGGACGTCGGCCTCCCGAAACCGGCGAAGCCGAAGCCGGCGGACGTCCGCGCGATCGAGCAGGAGATCGAGAAGAAGGAGAAAAAGGTCGACTTCTCCGAGTTCCTCGACGATTACGCCGAACGGCTCGAGAAGCTGGTCGCGAAGAAGCAGCGCGCCGGCGAGGGGATCGTGAAGCGGAAAGAGACGAAGGAGGCGGCCGAGGAGGCGGAAGTCATCGACCTTCTCGAAGTGCTCCGCCGCAGCATGAAGGAGCCCGAGGGGCGCCGCGCGCCGCGCAAGGCCGCGCGAAAGGGCGCGTCGAAATCGAAGAAGAGGGCGCGGAAGTAGTTGTCCGTCATCCGTCGTCAGGCGTCAGTCGTCAGTCGTCAGTCGTCCGTCGTCCGTCGTCCGTCGTCCGTCGTCCGTCGTCCGTCGTCCGTCGTCCGTCGTCCGTCGTCCGTCGTCCGTCGTCCGTCGTCCGTCGTCCGTCGTCCGTCGTC
>JBOGJQ010000447.1:0-3785 GCA_050745405.1 Thermoanaerobaculia bacterium
GCCACTAAGGGCTCGCGCCGCGCCTGAAGAAACGCACGCCGAAGGCGTGCAAGACGGTAGCCGGGGGTGGGGGTCGTGCCGCGAAGCGGTACGACCCCGGAATAGCGATCCGATTTCAATCGCACCCTGAAGGGGTGCAAGACGGGCGGCGGGCGATCCGCACGTTGCGATTCGCATCCGGCACCCCTCCGGGGTGCAGGATTCATCGGGATCTCCGAATCCGGGGGTCCCGCTTCGCGGGACACCCCGGCTACCGTCCGGCACGCCTCCCGCGTGCTGCCGGGACGGGAGAGCCGCGAAACATCCTTACAGACTCGCACCCATCATCGTCAGGATGAACGCGAGATCGAACGCCTCCTCGTGGAGCTTGTCGTAGCGTCCCGACGATCCGCTGTGGCCCGCCTCCATGTTCACGTGCAGCAGGAGCGGATTGTCATCGCGTTTCAGCGCCCGCAGGCGGGCGACCCACTTCGCCGCCTCCCAGTACATGACCTGGCTGTCGTGCAGGGACGTGCGGACCAGCAGCGCCGGGTACTCCTGCGGCTTCGCGCAGATGTAGGGATCGTACGCTTTCATCCGGCGGTACTCCGACTCGACGTTGGGATTGCCCCACTCGAGGTACTCCCCCACCGTGAGAGGGAGCGACGGGTCGAGCATCGTGTTGATCACGTCGACGAAAGGGACGAGGGCGACGGCCGCGCGGAACAGCTCGGGTCTCCGGTTGATCACGGTCCCGATCAGGAGGCCTCCCGCGCTCGCTCCGAGGGCGACGAGTCCGGAGGGGTCGGTATAGCCGGTGGCGATCAGTTGCTCCGCGCACGCGATGAAGTCGGCGAAGGTGTTCTCCTTCCACTCCATCTTTCCGCGGTCGTGCCACTCCTTCCCCATCTCGCCGCCGCCGCGAACGTGGGCGATCGCGAAGATCGCGCCGCGATCGAGGAGGCTCAGGCGGTTCGATGAGAACGTGACCGGCACGGCGTAGCCGTACGCACCGTACCCGTAGAGGAGGAGCGGCTGTCTCGCGTCGGCTGATGTCGTCCGCCGCCGGACGAGCGAGATCGGGATTGCCGTCCCGTCTGCGCCGGGTGCGAAGATCCGCTCCGAAACATACTCCGCCGGATCGTACCCCCCGAGCACCTCGGTCTGCTTCCGGAGGACGAGGCGCCGTCCGTCGAGGTCGTAGTCGTAGACGGTGAGCGGCGTGACGAACGATTCGTACGTCAGCCGGAAGAGCTTCGTCTCGAAAAGGCGGTTGCTCCCCGCCGCCGCCGAATACACCGGCTCGTTGAATGCGATCCGGTGCTGGTCGCCCGTCCGGAGATCGATGACGAGGAACTCGTCGAGCCCATGCTCCCGCTCGAGGACGACGAGGTGGTTCTGGAAAATCTCGATGTCCTCGATCTTGACGTCATCCCTGTGGGGGAGCACCTCGTGCCACCGCGCGGCGGAAGGATCGTCGAGCGGCGCATTGACCAGGCGGAAGTTCTTCCCTCGGTCGTTCGTCACGATCCAGAAATCTTCGCCGCGGTGATCCGCGTAGTACTCGAGCCCCTTGCGGCGCGGCTCGATGAGCCGCAGCGACGGCTTCGCCTCGGTCGCGGGGAAAAAGCGCACTTCCGAGGTATCGCCGCTCGCCGTCGTGAGGAAGACGAACCGGCCGCTGCGCGATCGCGAGATCCAGATCCGGAAGAGCTGATCGTCCTCCTCGAACAGGAGCTCGTCCCCTTCCGAGCCGAGCCGGTGGCGGTAGAGACGCCATGGGCGTTTGGCGTGATCCTCGACGACGAAGAAGAGCGTCATCCCGTCCGCGCTCCACGCGACCGAGCTGACGTTCCGGCGGACGTCGGGAAGAACGGCCCCCGTTCGCAGATCCTTGATGAAGAGCGTGTATTGCCGGAAACCCGTGTCGTCGATCGAGTACGCGAGGAAGTTGCCGTCGTCGCTGACTTCGAAATCGCCGAGAGAGAGGTACTCGCGTCCTGCGGCGAGGGCGTTGAGGTCGAGGACGGTCTCTTCGTGAGCCCCCGCGATGCGCCGCCGGCGGCACACGATCGCGTACTGCTTCCCTTCCTCGGTCCGCGAGTAGTACTCCCACTCTCCCATCGGCCAGGGGACGTTCACGTCGGTCTCCCGGATCCGGCCGAGCATCTCCCGGTAGAGCGTCTCCTGCAGCGCCTCGGTCCGCTCCATCCACGCGTCGGTGTGGGCGTTTTCGGCCTCGAGGTACGCCATGACTTCCGGGTTCGTCCGGTCGCGGAGCCAGGCGTAGTCGTCGATCAGTGTCTCGCCGTGGACGGGCACGATGCGCGGGATCCGCATCGCCCGCGGCGGGAAGGCGCGCGGGGGTCGTTCGAGGGGAATGGCAGGAATCGTCATACGTCGGGAACCGGAGGCCGAGGACGCCTTGCGGGGTCCTCCAGAACACCTTCCGGAGGAGAGAAAATGCAGGAGATGAACCAGGGGGAGGGCGCAGCGGGCTGAAGGCATCATTCTAACATATTGTTTTGCAAGGACTTAGATAGGACGTATAGGACGTATGGGAGGTATAGGACCGATAGAACGGATGGGACCGACTACAATCCCCTCGCCGTGCCGCCCGCCGTCCGCGAGCCCCTCCTGACCGCCCGCTTTCTCCGGATCTGGAGCTTCGGGTTCTTCACCTTTTTCACGCTTTTCCAGCTTCTGCCGACGATCCCGTTCCGCATCGTCGCGCTGGGAGGCACGAGGGCGCAGGCGGGGCTGTTCCTCGCGATTTACACCTACGCCTGCGCGTTCTCGGCCCCGATCACCGGCGCGGTGGCCGATCACGTCGGCCGGCGGCGTCTTCTCCGCCTTGCGGCGAGCGGCTTCGTCGTTTTCTCGCTCCTCTACGGCCTGATCGACTCGCTGCCGATCCTCCTCGCCGTCGCTGTCGTCCACGGAATCGTCTGGTCGGCGATTCTCTCCTCGAGCGCGGCGATCATCACGGAGATCATTCCGGAATCGCGGCGGACCGAAGGGATCGCGTACTGGGGAATGGCGAGCACGGCGGCGGTCTCCATCGCGCCGCTCGTCGGCCTGGCGCTCTACGCCGTCGGATGGCTCACGCTGACGGCGGAGCTCGTGGTGACGTCGCTCATCATGGTCGTGCTCTCGCTCTTCGTCCGCGCCGGGCAGCAGCGATCCACCGCACCGTTCCCAGCACTGCGGAGCCTCGTCGACTGGCGCGTCATGGTTCTTTCCCTTTCGCTCTTCGCGATCGCGTTCGGATACGGCGGCATCACGAGCTACGTCGCGATGATGGCCGTCGAACGGAACATCGATCCGCCGTCGCTCTTCTTCACCGTCTTCGCGATCGCGATCTTCGGGACGCGGCTGGTGACGGGGCCGCTTGGCGACAGGATCGGCGCGCGGCGTCTCTTCTTTCCCTCGGTCGCGGTGATCCCGCCGGCGCTCGTCCTCCTCGCAGTCAGCGACAGCACGCTCGAAGTCGGCCTCGCGGCGGCGCTCTACGGCACCGGCTTCGGCGGCGCCTATCCGGCATTCGCGACGTACGTTCTCGGCCGGACCTCGGCGGCGCGCCGAGGGGCGACCTTCGGCAGCATCGTGTGGGCGTTCGACACCGGCATCGGGACAGGATCGCTGACGATCGGATGGATCATCGACCGGTACGGCTACACGGACGCGATGATCGCGGCGGCCGCGATCAGCCTGGCGTCGATTCCGGTCTTTCTGGTCGCGGCAAGGGTGCTGCCGGTACAAGATGGAGTAGCTAGTAGCTAGTAGCTAGTAGCTAGTAGCTAGTA
>JBOGJQ010000448.1:0-19962 GCA_050745405.1 Thermoanaerobaculia bacterium
TTCCGGCCCTCCGGGCCGTCACCACCGGCTACCTTCTTCGGCGCCTCCGGCGCCGGCACTGACGACTGACGACTGACGACTGACGACGACCATACAATGCGCGCATGACGCCGATCCCGCCGCACGAGTTCGCGCTGGCGCGCGCCGAGGAGCGGTGGATCGTGGAGGGAGGAGAGCCCCGCCTCCTCGAGCTTCGCGCCGAAAGCGGCCATGCCATCGTCACGGAGGCGGACGGCATCGTCCGCATCGATGCCCGCTCGCGCGCGTACTTCCCGACCTCGTCCTCATACGGCGGCGCGGACGACCGGCTCTTCGCCGCGATCCTCGACGCGCTCCCGCCCGCGCGGCGGTTCCACGTCAGGCGCCTCCTTCTCACGCGGAGCGTCACCGCGATGGACGGAACGACGTTCGAGCAGGCCGAGCGCCTCGTCACGATCCGCGGCGGCGCGGCCGGCATCGTTCTTCGCCTCGACGGCCACGCGGCCGACGTCGTCTTCGATCTCGCCGATCTCCTCGCATCTCCGCAGCCGGACGCGCGTCCGGCGCCGTGGCGCGAGGTCCCGCTCGCCTGGCTCCGCGGATCGGCGGCGATCCTGTTTCACGAGGCAATCGGCCATCCCGCCGAGGTCGGCGCCGCTCCGGTCTCATGGCCGCGGTGGCTCCGGGTCTTCGACGATCCCGCGCACGACGGACTCGGCGCGATGGCGCGAGACGACACGGGACGGGCGGCGGCCGCCGCGGATCTCACCGCGGGCGAGACCCCGCACGCCTGGCGCCGCGAGGGCTATCGCGATCTCCCCCTTCGCCGCATGACGAACGTCGTCGTCCGCGCCGAAAACAGCGGCGCTCTCCCTCTTCCCCGGATCGAGATCGACATCCTCGGCGGCGGCCGTTGGGACCCGCTCACCGATCTCGTCGAGATCCGCGTCGCCGCGGCGCGCCTCGTCGAGAGCGAAGGCGCGACGCCGCTCCTCCCCTTCACCTGGCGCGCGAGGCGCGCGGCGATTCCCGCGCTTCTCGCGGGCGCGGCCGGCGAGCCGGCGTCGTATCCCGGTGTGCTTTGCTCGCACGAGGGGCAGCGGATCGCGGTCGGATCGTGGGCTCCGGTCGTCGTCACGCGGGAGCCCGCGGAATGATCGAGGGCATCTATCGAAAGGACGGCGCCTCGGTCGTCCTGACGCGCGCGGGCGAAACGTTCGGCGTCGCGACCTCGCTCGAGCGGGGGATGTCCGGCGTCCGCGCGGGACGCTTTTTCTCGGGATCGGGTGTGCCCGGCGAGGCGGTTGCGACGCCCGACGCCGGGCCGCTCCTCGAGAAGGACCGTCGGCTCGCTGCCGCGCTGCCCGCCGGCGTCGCGATCGAGCGGATGCAGCTCGTCGCCGGCGGGACGCGACATGCGATCGAGCCGGCGGACGGCGCGGAAGGGCGGGCGTGGAACGAGAGGCACGCGCGCCTCCATCTCGAGATCGTCGCGGAACGCTCCGCGCTGCGGATCGAGCTCGAGCGCGGCGGAGGCTCTCTCGACGCCATCGACATCGCCGAAATCGCGAATGTCGCCCGCGCCCTCGAGCAGTGCGAGCCGGACGCTCCGCCGCCCGGACCGAAAGCGGTGCGCCTCGCGCCTCCGGTCGTCGCGGCTCTGACCGCGGCGCTCGCCGCGGCCGCCGACTCCCTGCCGCCGGAGATCCCGCTCGTTCAGGCGCCTCTACCGGCGCTCCCTCTCGACGGCGCCGGCCTTCCGGTCGAGCGCTTCTCGCCCGCGGGACGCGAACGCCGGTTCTGGCCGAACGTCTTCAGGCCGAGCTACCGATCTCCCGACGTCCCTGCCGTCCTCCACGCCAGGCTCGAGCTTCGCGCAGGAAGCGCGGACACCGTCGATTCCATCGTCCTCGAGCTGCTGCAACCGCCGCGTCTCGAAAAGGACGCCGTCCTTCTGACCGCCCTCGTCGAGAGCGGCAGCGAGGTCCGCGCCGCGACGGCTCGAATCTCTCTCGCAGCCATCCCGCGCCTGACGGCTCGCGGGACGGATCCGATCTGGTTTCCTTACGGAGCGGGAAGCTGGGGACGCGACGTCACGGCGAGCGAGATCGCGCTCGAGCCGTGGCGCGTCACGACATCGTGATCTCGAATTTCCTCGCCGCCTGATTGAAACGGATCTCGATCCGGTGCGTCGATCCGGAACGGAATCGTTCCTGGAAGACCTTGCGCTCGGTGATTCGCATTCCGTTGACGATGGCGAAGACGACGACCTCGTGGCGTCCGGACGGGATGTCGCGCGTTACGTTCACCGGCCGCGGCGTCCGGCGCCGGAAGATGCCCCCGGCGTCGAAGAGCTCCTCGTGCACGATCTTCTCGCCGTCGACCGTGACCATCACGAGCCCGTCGGTGAGGTTTCCCCGGTAGTCGACGACGAGCGTCGCGGCTCCCTGCCCGGCGTTCGCCGCCGCGCGCACTTCGGCGGCCGCGAGCCGCTCGCCCTCGCGGAGGTTGCGGAGCTCGAGCTGTTCGCGGCTCATGCGGAGGAAATTCACGGTATCGACCGAGCTCGGGTCGAGATTGAACGCCTCTTCGAACAGCGGAATCGCGCTGGAGTAGCGCCCCGCCTCGTAGAGCTTCTTCCCTTCCTCGAACTTCGCACGGGCCTGCTGAATACGCTGCTGCACCGTCGCCTGCTCGCCACGGATCTGCTCGAGCTGCTGGATCATGCGCGCGACTTCCGGCGAGTCGGGCGCGAGGCGGCGGAGCTCGAGGAGCTTCTGGTACGCCCCCTCGACGTTCCCCTGCTCCAGAAGGTTGGCCGCTTCGACACGGAGGGCGCGCTCGCGCGCGACGCGCGCCTCCTGCGCCGTATCGACGGAAGGGACGGGAACGCGTCTCGACCAGATCCACCCTGCAGTCGCGCCGAAGGCCGCGAGAAGCACGACCGTCACCGCGATGAAGACGGGCGCCGGAATCCTCCGCTTCATCGTCCGGCGGAGCGTCTCGTCCAACGTCTTTTTGCGCGCACCGGCGGGTGCGGCCGCCGCGGCCGCGTCGGGGAACGGCATCTCCATGGTCGGGATGTGCCCCTTCCCGGTGATGACGGTCGGGTCCACGTCGTCGGCGGCCGGAAGGATCGGGAGGGGCTGTCCGGCGGCGATCGCCCGGAGCCCGGCGGCGACGTCACGCGCGTGCTGGTAGCGGTCGGCGGGCTCTTTCGCAAGGCAGCGGTTGACGATCTCGTCGAACTCCTGCGGGATCGAAGGATCGATCTCGTGCGGCGTGGCGAAGGGCTCGTGAACGATGCGATAGGAGATCGTGGTGAGGGAGTCGCCGCCGAACGGTTTGCGGCGCGTCAGGCACTCGTAGAGGACGACGCCGAGAGAGAAGATGTCGGTGCGGCCGTCGACAGCGGTCCCCTTCACCTGCTCGGGCGACATGTAGTTGGGCGTGCCGAGGAACTGCCCCGTCGTCGTCAGGTTCACGGCCTCGGTCGCGATCTTGGCGATGCCGAAGTCGGTGATCTTCACGCGGTCCTCGCCACAGATGATGATGTTCGCGGGCTTGACGTCGCGGTGGACGATGCCGCGGCTGTGGGCGTAGTCGAGCGCGTCGGCGACCTGCGCGAGGATCCGGGCGATGGAGGCGTGAGACAGAGGCTTGCCCTGCGCGATCGCCTCCTTGAGGGTGGGCCCCTCCACGTACTCCATCGCGATGAACGAGACGCCCTTCTCCTCGTCCTGCCCGATGTCGTGGACGGTGACGATCGCCGGGTGGCTGAGGATGCCAGCGGCCTGAGCCTCACGGACGAACCGCTGCTGGAACTCGCGCACCTCGTCCGCGTCGCCCGTGTCGTTGAGGCGAATGGTCTTGAGCGCGACGAGGCGCCCGATCACGGGGTCGCGGGCGAGGTAGACGATTCCCATCGCCCCCTTGCCCAGCTCCCGAACGACCTCGTAGCGGCCGAGGTTCACGTGTCTCTCGTCTCCTGCGGGGAGTGTCCCGACGTCCTAATACCGATGATATCCCGCCGCGGCGCTTGAATCCGCGCGGGGATTTTAAATTATGATGCCTCTGACCCGGATCCAATCTCGCCTGCCGGAGGACCCCCCTCTCATGAAAGCCTATCGCGGCTCAGAAATTCACAACCTCGCCGTCGTCGGCCACAACGATACGGGCAAGACGACTCTGTTGTCCCAGCTCCTGTTCAACGCGGGCGCGGTGACGCGCCTCGGGAGCGTTCTCGATGGGACGACGGTCACCGATTTCGACGCCGACGAGATCGAGAGGCAGCACTCGATCTCCGCCGCCGTCGCCCACGCCGAGTGGAACGACCGGAAAATCAACCTGATCGACACCCCCGGGTTCGGCATCTTCCTCATGGAGGCCAAGGGGGCGCTCCGCGTCGCTGACGCGGCCGCCGTCGTCGTGAGCGCCGTCACGGGGGTCGAGGTCAGCACGGAAAAGGTCTGGAAGTTCGCCGGCGAGTTCGCGCTCCCCGCCCTCTTCGTCGCGAACAAAATGGACCGCGACCGCGCCTCGGCCGAGCGGACGTTCGAGTCGCTCCAGCGGAAATTCGGGAAGAGCGTCGTCCCGGTGCAGCTGCCGATCGGCAGCGAGAAGGACTTCCGGGGCGTCGTCGATCTCATCACCATGAAGGCCTACGTCTGGGAGACCGACGGCTCCGGGAAGTTCACGGCGGGGGAAATCCCGGCGGAGCTGAAGGAGGCGGCCTCGAGCGCGCGCGAGCAGCTGATCGAGAAGGTCGCCGAGGGCGACGACACGCTGATGGAGCGGTTTTTCGAGGAGGGGGGGCTGTCGCAGGAGGAGCTCGTCGCCGGTCTGCGGCGCGAGATCCGCGCGCGCGAGATCTTCCCGCTCGTCTACGCCGCCTCCTCGCACAACATCGGAGGCCAGGCGATTCTCGACCTCATCCTGCAGCTCATGCCGACGGCGGCGGAAGGCGGCGAGGTGCGCGGAACGATCGGCGGGGAGGAGGTCGCCCTGCCGCGCACCGACGACGCCCCCGTGAGCGCCCTCGTCTTCAAGACGACCTCGGATCCGTTCGCCGGACGCGTGTCGCTGCTCCGCGTCTACTCGGGAACGCTCAAGTCGGATACGACATACCTCAACACCGGCCGCGAGCACGACGAGCGCGTCGGCAAGCTCCAGGTCCTCCAGGGCAAACAGCAGACGGCGGTCGGCGAGCTGCATGCGGGCGACATCGGCGGCGTCGCGAAGCTGAAGGACACGCACACGGGCGACACGATCGCGTCCAAGGAGAAGCCGCTCGTCCTGCAGCACATCGTCTACCCCGAGCCGCTGATCTCGTTCGCGATCGAGCCGAAGTCGAAAGGCGACGACGACAAGATCTCGACCGCGATGGCGCGCATCATGGAAGAGGACCCGACGATCCGCTACGCCCGCGACGAGCAGACGAAGGAGTTCCTCATCTCCGGCCAGGGACAGCTCCACGTCGAGGTCATCGTCGGGAAGCTGAAGAAGAAGTACGGAGTCGACGTCATCCTCCACCAGCCGAAGGTGCCGTATCGCGAGACGATCACGCGGCCGGCCGACGCGCACGGCCGCCACAAGAAGCAGAGCGGCGGCCATGGCCAGTTCGCCGACTGCAAGATCAAGATCGAGCCGCTGCCGCGCGGCGGCGAGTTCGAGTTCGTCGACGAGATCTTCGGCGGCTCGATCCCGCGGCAGTTCATCCCGGCGGTCGAGAAGGGGATCCAGGAAGCGCGCGCCCAGGGGTATCTCGCCGGCTTCCCCGTGGTCGACTTCCGCGTCCGGCTCCTCGACGGGCAGTTTCACACGGTCGACTCCTCCGAGCTCGCGTTCAAGATCGCCGGCGCGCTCGCGTTCAAGGAAGGGATGGCCGCCGCCCGCCCGACTCTCCTCGAGCCAGTCATGCATGTCGAGGTCTACACGCCGAACGAGTACGTCGGCGACCTGATGGGCGATCTCACGTCCCGCCGCGGGAAGATGGAGGGGATCGAGAGCGAGAGCGACGCGCAGGTCATCCGCGCGACCGTCCCGATGGCGGAGATGCTCACCTACGGATCGACGCTCCGCTCGATCACGCAGGGACGCGGCTCGTTCCACATGGAGTTCTCTCACTACGAGGAGGTCCCGCGGAACCTGCAGGAGAAGGTCATCGCGGAGGCGAAGAAGGCCGAGGCCGAGCACCACGCGTAGGCGTCTTGGGCGTCTTGGGCGTCTTGGGCTCTTGGGCGTCTTGGGCGTCTTGGGCGTCTTGGCGTCTGGGGGCGCCGCCATGGGTGCTGCGCCCGAAGGGCGCGAGAGAGTAGCCGGGGGCGAGGGCGCGAAGCGCCCGCTGCCCCCGGGCCACCGCGACACAAAACAATTTGCGCCCTGAAAGGGCGCGGGAAGTGGACCATGGTCCAGGTGCGCGCGACGTGATCGCCAGGTAATTCCTCCCGCGCCCTTGCAGGGCGCGAGATCATTCCGTTCGCTTCCCGGGGGCAGCGCGCCTGCGGCGCTCGCCCCCGGCTATTGTCCAGCGCCCTTCGGGCGCCGCGAGTACACCGACGTTCCAGACGCCCGAGACGCTCCCGACGCTCAGACGCTCAAGACTCGCTTTTTTTCAGCTTCGTCTCAATGTCCGCGACCTCGGTCGGAGCCTCGTCGTCGACGACGACGACGTACTCGATCTCGTCGTAGCCGGGGGCGGTGAGGCGGATCCGGTACTCCCCTTCGGCGGGAAACTCGTACAGGTCCGGGCCGGCGAACTGGCGCGCCGTCCCGATCGGCTGCCCGTTGACGTAGATCAGCGCATCGGCGGGCTCGACGACGATGTTCATCGCCCGCCCGGCGGAGAGGCGGATCGACGGAATCACCCCCTCGGGATCGCCACGGATGACGACGCGCGAGCGGTCGTCGTCCGACGGCTGACCGGGGCGCGGGACCGTGTCGTGGACGACGCGGGAGGCGCCGGGAAGCGGCTCGCCCGGAGCGCCGCCGTCGCTCGGGATCACGGTCGACGCCGCATCGCGGAACGCCGTCCCCAGCGGCCCGCCGCGGTACCGCAGACCCGTATAGACGGCCAGACCCGCCATGACCACGAGGATCGCGGCGATCAGGATCGGAACCCAGCGCGGAAGGCTGCGGGGCTCCTCGTCATCGGGCTGTTCGGTCATGACTCTTCGGTTTCGGCCACCGTCTCGGCGTTCTCGCCGATATCCGCGGGACCTTCGTCGGTCACCACGTCGTCCTCGTCGCGGAGCGTCTGGAACTCGTGGCGCCGCTGCGCGAGCAGCTCACCGGCGCGGGCTTCGTTCTCCGCCGCGACGTACACGCGGATCTCGCTCATCGTCCCGAGATTGACCGGCTCCATGCTGAACTTCAGCGACTCGATCTCGGCGGGGATATCTTCCGCGTCGAGAAACCCGGCGAGCAGACGCGCCTCGTCCTCGGTCCCGACGGCGGCGATCTCGACCCAGGCGGTGTTCGGGCTATCGACCGTCTGAAACGGGAGCTCCTCGACCAGCGGCACGCGGTCGGTCGGGCACTCGGTCACGTTTTCGTCGAACTGACGCTTGCACTGCGGACAGAACGGCATCTCGGGATCTCCTTCCGGCGAGTGGGAACACTCGGGGCGCGGCTGCCCGTATGCTATATCCAAAATCCGGTCCAGACCGTTTCAGACGTTCAAACGACGTCGATCGCGCCCGCGTCGGCGGTCAGCTCACCGATCGCCCAGGCGGGCACGCCGCGGCTCTGCAGCTCGGCTCGCAGAGCGGTCTCCCGTTCGGGCGGAACGGCGATCAGAAGCCCGCCGCTCGTCTGCGCGTCCGCGAAAATCCGGAGCCGCGACTCGGGCGTGGCTCCTCGGACGGAGGGAGCGAACGCCTCGAGATTCCGCCGGGATCCCTCGGAGAAAAAGCCGCGCTCGAGCCATTCGGCCGCGCCGCCGACGACGGGCACCGCGGATCCGCGGATCATCGCGCCCGTCCCCGACCCGCGGCAGATCTCGAGAAGATGGCCGAGAAGGCCGTAGCCCGTGACGTCCGTCGCGGCCGAAGCGCCCGCAGCGACCATGGCCCGCGCCGCGTCGCGATTGAGCGTCGTCATCCAGCGGATCGCCTCGTCGAGTACCGGCGTGCCGCGCGCGATCGCGCGGCGCAGCCGTCCGTGCGCCGTCGCCCGGTACGCCGCCACGAGGATCCCGGTGCCGAGCGGCTTCGTGAGATAGAGACGGTCGCCGGGCGAGCCGGTCGAGTTCCGGACGATGCGATCGACCGGAGCGATCCCCGTCACCGCGAGGCCGTACTTCGGGACGTCGTCGATGATCGTGTGGCCGCCGGCGATCGGGAATCCCGCTTCGGCCGCCTTCTCGGCGCCGCCGCGCAGGATCTCCTCGAGGACGGTCAGCGGGAGCTTGTCCGTGGGAAATCCGGCGATCGCGAGAGCGAGGATCGGCTCGGCGCCCATCGCGTAGATGTCGGAGACGGCGTTCGTCGCGGCGATCGCGCCGAACACGCGCGGGTCGTCGACGATCGGCGTGAAGAAGTCGACCGTCTGCACGAGCGCACGATCCCCCTCGATGCGGAGAACGGCCGCATCGTCGCCCGTCGTCTCGTCGACGACGAGATGCTCGGCGACCCGAGGCGGAAGATTGGCCAGCACCTGGCGCAGGTCATCCTGACCCAGTTTGCAGGCTCAACCCGCCGTGGTCGCGAACGACGAGAGCGGCGGATGCCGCCGGAGCTTCGCCTTCATCGGCTCCTTTCCCGGGCGTCGGAATCCTCGAGACCCGCACTTGTTGTCCCCGGAGACCTCATGGACGTCGATTATCGTTCTCTTTCCGACGATCTCGAAAGCGGAGCCTTCCGGCAACGGCTCCGCGAGGAGCTCCGCGACGGGTTCGAGCGGATGAACGCCGAGGGGGATCGGCTCCCTCCGCCGTCGTACTACGCGGCGAAGATCGCGGAGGTGATCGACGCCGGCGCGCCGGTACCGCTGACGAAAGAGTTCGCGTACGACCTCTATCAGGAGATCCTGGTCGCGTGCGAAGAGGCCCGGCGCGACGTCGTCGGCGACGAGCGCACTCCCTGACGGATCACCTGCCGGCCACGGCAGCCGCCGCGGGCCCGGTTCGCCACCCGAAGGCGACGACGGTGCCGTCGCGCTCGACCCGTGGTTCGGCGTCTCTCTTCGCGAGGAGCGTCCGCAGCGCGGCCGCGAACTCCTCGGCGTCCGCCTCGCTCTCCCACGAGCTCGTCCCATCCACGGCCATCGCGTTCTCCTCGCGCGACGCGCGCACGCAATCCGACTCCCACCCCCGCCCCGCCTCGTCGCCGAGAAGGAACGACCAGTGGAACTCGCCGAGGGTCGTCGCGAGGAGCGCCTCGCCGGCAGGGCATCCGCCGGGCGAAGCCGCGGCGGCGCGTCCGTTCTCGACGCGCGCGAAGTAGAGGCCGGGGCGCAGCACCTCTTCGGTGTTCCGCGGCGGGTTCTCGTGCAACCGATCGACCGCGTCCCATCCACCGTGGCGGTAGGCCTCGATGACGAGGGAGAGCCCCCGCAGGTAGGGGAACTTCAGCGATTCGACGAAGTAGGGCGGCGCGTCGGCGGGCATGCCGGGCGCCATGTCGGCCATCCGGTTCATCGTGGCGACCAGCTCGTCGTTCGCGACGATGTCCTCGAGCGAGACGCCCATCCGGCCCATCAAGCCCGCAAGCATGACGAGCGTAGCCTCTCCCTCGAGCACCGCGTGGTAGGCGAGCTGCGCGTCCCAGCTCGACTCCAGCCCCTTCAGCCGGTCGCCGGCATCGAAGACCTGGTCCTGCAGCGCGTGCGTCAGCTCGTGCACGGCGACCGCGTCGCCGAGAAGGGCCGCCGCCTCGAGTCCGCCGGGCGGCGTGTCGAAGGTCGTGTACGTGCCCGTGGACGGATCGTAGAAGGCGAGGACCTGCGCCTCGTACACCTCCATGAGCGCGTCGAGAGCGCCCTCGCGCCGTTCGATGAGATGGAGAGCGGCGAGGACGTCCATGTAATCGGCGAGCGGGAGGGAGGCGTCCTTCGCGATCTGCGCCTCGAGCGTTTTCCGGAGCTCGGTGCGCGGGAGGACGATCACCTCGACGGACCGCTCGAATTCGAGGCCGCGGATGCGCTCGACCTCCGCGCGGGCGGCATCGATTTCGGCCGCCGCGGCCGGGGCGGCGACGAGAAGGGCGACGAGCAGGGAGACGAGCGGACGGATCATGGCAGCTTGTAACAGGGGGGACCCTCCCGTAGAATCCCCCGGCACGCTCGCCTGATGGAACGCCGCTCCGAACGGATCGAGATCACGATCAGCAGCCGATTCGAGAACATCGAGCTCGTGCAGGTGATCGCGGAGCACCTGTGCGAGCACGCGGGACTCGACGATGACGCGTCCCACTGGGTCGGGATGGCGGTCCGCGAGGGCGTGGCGAACGCGATCAAGCACGGAAACAAGCTCGATATCAAGAAGAAGGTGAACGCGACGTTGGAGGTCCGGGAAGACCGGCTCGAGGTCCAGATCGCGGACGAGGGCGAGGGGTTCGATCCGAGCGGAGTCGGCGATCCGCTCAGTCCCCTGAATCTGATGAAAACGAGCGGACGCGGGATCTTCTACATGCGGACGTTCATGGACGCGGTCGACTTCGTCTTCTCGCCCGCCGGCGGAACGCGGCTGATCATGATGAAGTCGCTCAACGGAAAGAAAGCGACGTAGGATTCGGAAGGAACCTGGAGGAGACGGCGATGAAAACCAGCTCTCGCAACGTGAACGGCGTGGAGATCATCAAGCTCGAAGGAAAGATCACGATCGGCTCGGGCGACTCGCAGCTTCGCGACGTGATCAGCAACGCCCTGAAGGACGGCAAGAACAACCTGCTTCTCGACATGCGGGAGGTGTCGACCATCGACTCGTCCGGAATCGGCGAGCTCGTCGGCGCCTACACGACCGTCACGAACCGCGGCGGCAAGCTCAAGCTCCTCCGGCTCCCGCCCAAGGTGAGCGACCTTCTCCAGGTCACCCAGCTCATCACCGTCTTCGAGGTCTACGAGAACGAGCAGGACGCGGTCCAGTCGTTCTGAAAAGAGTCCGGAGCGTCTGGGGCGTCCGGAGCGTCTTGGGCGTCTCGGGCGTCTGGACGCGTGTCAGGCGTCGTCGTCCTGAGCGAGGTGGATGGGCGGGCGTGAGCGAAGGATCTCCTCAGCCGCGTCTCAATCCGGCAGCCATCGCAAGTCTGAGTCGCAGCTGAGGAGATCCCTCCTCGCTTCGCTCGTCGGGATGACGGCGCTCCGAACTACCTGCACGTCTCCGACGCCCCAGACGCCCAAGACGCCCCAGACGCCCAAGACGCCCCAGACGCCCCAGACGCCCCAGACGCCCAAGACGCCCAAGACGCCCAAGACGCTAGAACCGCCGGCGCGAGGCGTCGCCCTCGATCGGCCGGTCCGCGCCGATCCACTCGATCGGAATCGCGTTCGTCCGGATCGTGTCGTTCGCTTCGACCCACTGCGTGAAGAGCTGATCCGCGAGCTCCGCATCGCGGATCGCGTTCTCCGAGATCCCGATCAGACTCTCGAACGGTTCCGTCTCGCCGAGGAAGCTCAGGCGGATCTGCAGGAAACGGGGGTAGCCGCCGAAGGGAGTCCGCGGCGGCATGTGCAGCGAGATCTTCGCCGCCTGTTCGAACACCTTCTTCTCTCCCGGCGCGATGCGGACGAGCCGCGGCACGAAGTCGTTCCCCGGGACCTCGGATCCGAGGTGAACGACGATCGTGTTTTCGGCACGTTCGTAGCTGACGACGGGGACGAGATCCGCGATCGCGATGGCGTCGGGACGGTCGTTCGAGACCTCCCAGACGAGTCGCACGCTCGAGCCGGTGCCGACGCGCTCCGAAAAGATCTGCGCGTCGAGGCGGACGCCGCTCTCGCTGCCGACGACGCGCCGCGGCTCGTCGAGATCCACGCCACGCGAGGTCGAACAGGCGGCGAGAGCGACGGCGGCAAGGGCGAGCGGGAGGATCCGGCGCTTCATGCGTGCCGGAACAACCCTCCCCCCGCCGCCGATTTCAGACCGCCCGCACCCGCATCACGGGTTCAGGAGCGGCATCTGCGAGCTCGCGGAGATCGCCGGACGGTCGCTGCCGCGCCAGTGGATCGGCAGAGCGTTCGTGAACACCGCGGCGATGTGGTCGACCCAGGTCCGGAACAGAGCCTCGTCGACCCGCGGCACGGCGGCCTCGAGGTACGGCTCGAACGGCTCGGCGCCGTCGAGATAGCTCAGCTTGACCTGCAGGTACCGCGGAGCGAGCCGCTCGATCGTCGCGCGGGAGACCGAAAGGCGAGCTCCCGCGGTGAACGTGCGCCGCTCCCCCGGCAGAATGCGCCGCAGCTTCGGCAGCGCTTCCTCGCGCGGGATCTCGGCGCCGATCGTCACGGTGATCATCCGCTGGTCCGCCAGGTACTCGACGGCCGGATGGACCTCGGCGAAGACGATCGTCTCGTCTCCGAGATTCTCGATCTCGTAGACGAGCGACACGAGGCTCGAGGGGGCGAACTCGTTGGTTTCGAGCTGCGCGTCGATGCGCACGTCGCCCTCGCGTCCGAGGACGCGAAGCGACTCGCTCATGTCGACCTGCGGCGTGGTGGTGGAGCAGGCGGTAGTGAGAAGGATCGCGGCGGCCGCGATCGGAACGATTCCTGACGCTTTCATGGCACCTCCCCGCCGTGGAGGAGGCGATCAATCGATTTTCAGTACCGCTAAAAATGCTTCCTGCGGGATGTCGACTTTGCCGACCCGCTTGAGCCGCTTCTTGCCTTCCTTCTGCTTCTCGAGCAGCTTGCGCTTTCTCGTGATATCCCCGCCGTAGCACTTCGCGAGGACGTTCTTTCTGAGGGCTTTCACGGTCTCGCGGGCGATCACGCGGTTCCCGATCGCCGCCTGCAGGGCCACTTCGTACATCTGGCGCGGAATGAACTCCCTCATCTTCTCGACGAGGAGCTTCCCGCGTCCATAGGCCTTGTCGCGGTGGACGATCAGGGAAAGAGCATCGAGAGGCTCGCCATTGACCAGAACGTCGAGTTTCACGAGATCGCTCTCGCGATAACCGACGAACTGATAATCGAGCGACGCGTACCCGCGTGAGATCGATTTCAGCTTGTCGAAGAAGTCGAGGATCACCTCGTTCAACGGCATTTCGTACACGATCATCACCCTGTTGGCTGCGACGTACTCCAGCTTCTTCTGCTGGCCACGTCGATCAGTGGCAAGAGCGAGAATCGGGCCAACGAATTCGTCCTTGGTCAGGATCGTCGCCTCGATGAACGGCTCCTCGATGGAAGTGATTCGCGCCGGGTCCGGCATCTTCTGGGGGTTCTCGACGTCAATCGTCTCGCCCGCCGTCGTGTGGACGACGTAGCGCACGCCGGGAGCCGACGTCAGCAGCTCGAGATTGAACTCCCGCTCGAGCCGCTCCTGGATGATCTCCATGTGGAGCAGCCCAAGAAACCCGCAGCGGAATCCGAATCCGAGCGCCGTCGAGCTCTCCGGCTCGTAACTGAACGACGCGTCGTTGAGCTTGAGCTTGGCGACCGCATCGCGGAGGTCCTCGTAGTCGTCGCTGATGATCGGATAGATCCCGGCGAAGACCATCGGCTTCACGTCCTCGAATCCGGGAAGCGCCTCGACCTGCGCGTCGCCGACCGTGACCGTGTCGCCGATCTTCGCCTGCACGATGTCCTTGATGTTCGCGCCGATGAAGCCGACGTCGCCGACCGAGAGCACGTCGACCTCCTTCGCCTTCGGGGCGAACATCCCGAGGGAAGTGACTTCGTACTTGCGCCCGGTGGAGACGAAGCGGATCGTCGTCCCCTTGCGGATCTCGCCGTCGATGATGCGGACGAGGACGATGACGCCGCGGTATGGGTCGTACCACGAATCGAACAGCAGGGCCCGGAGCGGCTTGTCCGGGTCGCCCTGCGGCGGAGGGATGTCGCGGACGATGCGCTCGAGGACCTCCTCGACGCCGAGCCCGACCTTGGCCGAGGCGAGGACGGCGTCGTGGGCGTCGAGACCGATGACCTGCTCGATCTGCTCGCGAACCTTGTCGGGCTCGGCCGAGGGGAGGTCGATCTTATTGATGACGGGGAGGATGTGGAGGTCGTTCTGGATCGCGAGATAGCTGTTCGCGAGGGTCTGCGCCTCGACGCCCTGGGTCGCGTCGACGACGAGAACCGCCCCCTCGCACGCCGCCAGGCTCCGGCTGACCTCGTAGGTGAAGTCGACGTGCCCAGGCGTATCGATGAGATTGAGCGTGTACGTCTGCCCGTCCTTCGCCTCGTACTTCAGCGTGACGGCGCGCGCCTTGATCGTGATCCCCCGCTCCCGCTCGAGATCCATGTCGTCGAGCATCTGCTGCTCGAGCTCGCGGTCGGCGACCGCTCCGGTCCGGTGGAGGATCCGGTCCGAGAGGGTCGTTTTCCCGTGGTCGATGTGGGCGACGATCGAGAAATTGCGGGTGAGCTTCGGGTCTGGCATCGCGGGTCGCGCGCCCGAGCATCAGGCGGCGGACGATGTAACACGAAAGGACCCGACTCTCATCCTGCGCCCCGTGCCCGTGCCCGCGCCCGTGCCCGGTCTTTTCAACCAAGATCTCGCGAGAGCGTCCCAAAAATCCGGGCACGGGCGCGGGCGCGGGCACGTTCACGGGAGACGGGAATCACGACATCCAGTTCACCCCCGCCTCCCGGTTCCACTTCGTCGTGAACTTCTTCGGCCGCGTCCAGAACTCGATCGAGCTCTTTCCCGTGATGTCGCCGACGCCGAATTTCGACTCGTTCCACCCGCCGAACGGGAACGGCTCCCGCGGCACGGGCACCCCGACGTTGACCCCGACCATCCCCGCGCTCGCGTTCTCCATGACGTGACGCGCGACCCCGCCGCTCTCCGTGAAGACCGACGCCGCGTTGCCGTAGGACGACGCGTTCTGCACGCGCAGCGCCTCGTCGACGTCCTTCGCGCGAACGATCGCCATGACCGGGCCGAATACCTCTTCCTGCGCGATCCGCATCTCGGGGCGGACGCGGTCGATCAGCGTCGGCCCGACGAAGAATCCGTTCTCCCGCCCCTCGACGACGCAGTTCCGCCCGTCGACGAGCACGACCGCCCCCTCCTTTTCCGCCTCCGTGACGTACCGCTCGATGCGCTCTTTCGCCTCGCGCGAGATCACCGGCCCGAGGTTGCGCCCTGGAACGAGGGCGCGCGCGTGCTCGATCATGCGGCTGATGATCGGGTCCGTGTCGCCGACCGCGACCATGACCGACGCCGCCATGCAGCGCTGCCCCGCGCAGCCCGACATCGACGCGACGATGTTGCTCGACGCCATTTCGAGATCGGCGTCGGGCATCACGATCAGATGGTTCTTCGCTCCGCCGAGAGCGAGCGCGCGCTTGAGGTTCGACGTCGCGCGGCGGTAGACGACCTTCGCGACGCGCGTCGATCCGACGAACGAGACCGCGTCGATGCCGGGATGATCGCAGATCGCCTCGACGGCCTCCTGCCCGCCGTGAACGATGTTGAGCACGCCGTCCGGAAGCCCCGCCTCGCGCAGCAGCGCGGCGATCCGGCCGGCGCTCAGCGGAACGAGCTCCGACGGCTTGAGGATCATGCAGTTCCCGAGAGCCAGGGCGTTCGGGATCGTCCAGTTCGGGACCATGTTCGGGAAGTTGAACGGCGTGATCGACGCGACGACGCCGACCGGGAAGCGCTCGAGCCGGCACTCGACTCCGCGGCTGACCTCGAGGATCTCGCCGGTCGCGATCTGCGGCAGCGCGCACGCGAACTCGGTCAGCTCCGCCGACTTGAGGACCTCCGCCCTCGCCTCGCTCTCGATCTTCCCGTTCTCCTCGCTGACGAGTGCCGCGAGCTCGTCGAGATGCGTCTCGAGGAGCGCCTTGTAGCGGAAGAAAATCTGGACGCGCTCCTTGAGCGGCGTCGCGGCCCAGGCAGGGAAGGCCGCCTTCGCCGCCGCCACGGCGCGGTCGACTTCCGGCGCACTCGAAAGCGGCACGCGCGAGATCACCGTGCCGGCGGACGGATTCCAGACCTCGAGCCTCTTGCCGTCTGGCGCGACGAACTCCCCGCCGATGAAGTTGCGCACCTCGTCGTACCTGAGCGCTTCCGCGAACTGGGTCATGGGTCACCTCGTTTTCGACAATCTGCGCGCATCGGCGCGGTGGGGTCAAGTCCGTGATCTATGATGCGGGCGAGGTGCGTACATGAAAATCGCTTTCATCGGCCTCGGCGCGATGGGATATCCGATGGCCCGTCACCTGGCGTCCGCGCACGAGGTGATCGTGTGGAACCGGACCGCGCCGGTCGCCGAGAAGCACGCGAAGGAACACGGAACGCGCGCCGCGGCCGACCTCTCGGAGTGCGCCGCGGCGGACGTGATCATCACGATCCTGCCGACGAGCCGCGAGGTCGATGCCATCGCCACACGGCTCGAGCCGAAGCTGAAGAATGGGACGCTCTGGATCGACTGCACGAGCGGAGATCCCGCCGCTGGACGCGCGACCGCCGAGCGACTGAAGGCCCGCGGAGTGGAATACGTAGACGCTCCCGTCACCGGGGCCGTCGTCGGCGCCGAAAACGCGACGCTCACGGTGATGATCGGCGGCTCGGACGAGGGATTCCGCCGCGCCGAGGAGGTCATGCGGCTGTGCGGGAAGAAGATCATCCACGTGGGCGCGACCGGATCGGGGCACGCGATCAAGGCGCTGACGAACTCGATCATGGGCGCGACGGTGCTGATCACCGCCGAGTGCCTGATGCTCGCCAAGAAGTTCGGCATCGATCCGAAGACGGCGCTCGAGGTGACGAACGCCGGGAGCGGCCGCTCCAACGCCTCGGAGAACCTGCTGCCGATGCGCCTCGTCGAGGGGAAGTGGCCGCTCGTCTTCAAGCTCGCCCTGCACGACAAGGACATCCGGACCGCGGCCGCCATGGCCCATGACGAGCACGCCTCGACGCCGATGCTCGCGCTGACCTCGCAGATCTTCACCGCGGCCCTGCACGAGCTCGGAGATCAGGCGGATTACATCGAGGTGGCGAAGTTCGTGGCGGGGCTGTCGGGGGAGACGTTTTGAACGCAGAACGCAGAACGCAGAACGCAGAACGTAGAAGCCCCCACCGACCCACGTGGGGCGAATGCAGAATGCAAAATGAAAAATGAAAAAGGATAGATAGCACGACCCTGGCACACCCGGATCACGCAGTACGACACTTTTTGCATTTTTCATTCTGCATTCTGCGTTTTGCATTCGTGCCCCCGGGCGGGTGGGTTTCTCACTTCTGCGTTCAGCGTTCTGCGTTCCGGCGGTCTGCGTTCCGGCGGTCTGCGTTCATAGAACCCTGACTACCCCCTCCCTACCCTCTTCCTCTATAGTTTCAGCTTTCCCAAAGAGGAGGTTTCCCCGTGGCCGACCTCAGCGTGCGCTTCACGGGTCTCGCGTTCGAGAACCCGTTTCTTCTCGCCTCGGCGCCGCCCACCGAGTCGGAGTCGAACATCCTCCGCGCCTTCGAGGCGGGATGGGGCGGCGTCGTCACGAAGACGATCGGCATGCACCCGGTCGTCAACGTGCAGGGGCCGAAGACGAAGTTCCTGCGCGCCGACGCGGACTCGCCGCGCATTTCGACGAAAAAGCGCCCGAACGCCGCTCTTCACTCCTCCTGGAACTGGGAGCTGATCTCGGACAAGTCGCTCGAGTGGTGGATCCCGCGCCTCGAGCGGATCCGGAAAGCGTTCCCGGACAAGATCCTTATTGCGTCGATCATGGCGGGCTCCGGCGACGACCGCGAGCTCGAGCACTGGCAGACGCTCACGCGCGCGGTCCAGGAGGCGGGCGCGCACGGCATCGAAATGAACTTCTCGTGCCCGCACATGGACCGCGACGACATGGGTTCGAACATCGGGAAGAACCGGGAGCTCTGCCGGCAGGTGACGCGGGTCGTGAAGGACGTCGCGCGCGTCCCCGTCTGGGTCAAGCTGACGCCGTCCACGACGGAGATCGTCTTCGAGGCGCGCGGAGCGTTCGAAGGCGGGGCCGACGCGATCTCGTCGTCGAACACGTTCCCGTCGCTCACGCCGATCGATCCCGAGAGCCTCGAGTTCGAAGCGAACGTCGAGGGGCTCACTTCGAGCGGCGGTCTGGGAGGCCCGGCGATCCTCCCCCTGTCGCTCGCGAAGATCGGGCAGCTCGTCCAGAGCTTTCCCGACGGCGAATTCTCCGGGATCGGCGGCATCTCCGACTTCTCGCACGCGCTGAACTACTTCCTTCTCGGATGCGGAACGGTCCAGGTCTGCACGGCGGCGATGCTCGACCACGCGGTCGGCCCGAACGTCATCCGGGAGCTGAAGCGCGGCATGACCGAGTTCCTCGAGAAGAACGCGGAACGCGGGTGGACCCGGCTCGAGGACTTCCGCGGACTGCGGCGCGACCGGATCGTGCCGCACTCGCAGATCAAGCGGCCCGACCAGTTCGAATACCACGGCGGCTATGACGCCGAAGGGTATGCAGCGACGGAACCCGCGTCCGAGCGGGTGGGGGGATGATGAAGGCACCGGCGGAGACAGACACACGCGACGAGATCCTGCGACGCCAGAAGGAGTTTCTCTGGCCCTGCGCGTCGACGTACTACGAGGAGCCGATCGTCCTCGAGCGCGGCGAGGGGATGTCGGTCTTCGACGATCGGGGGAACCGCTACCTCGACTGCTTCGGCGGCGTCCTCACCGTCTCGGTCGGCCACGCGAACGAGCGCGTGAACCGCGCGATGACCGAACAGATGGCGAAGATCGCCCACACCTCGGCGCTCTACATCAATGAACCCGTGACGGAACTCGCGGAGACCGTCGCGCGCGTCACACCCGGCAAGCTCCGCAAGACGTTCTTCACGAACAGCGGAACCGAGGCGGACGAGACGGCGATGGTCCTCGCGCGCCTCTACACGGGGCGCCAGGAGATCATCGCTCTGCGGCACGCCTACCACGGCCGGTCGATGCTCGCGATGAGCGCGGCGGGGCAGGCGTCCTGGCGCCACGGCGGGACGTACGTCGCCGGGATCAAGCACGCCCACGCTCCCTACTGCTACCGCTGCCCGTTCGGCGAGACGTACCCGGAGTGCGGCCTCAAGTGCGCGCGCGACGTCGAGGAGCTCATCCAGACGACGACCGACGGCACCATCGCCGCGTTCATCGCCGAGCCGATCATGGGCGTCGGCGGCTTCATCACGCCCCCGAAGGAGTACTTCAGCGAGGTCGTCTCGATCATCCGCCGTTACGGCGGCATCTTCATCGCGGACGAGGTCCAGACCGGATGGGGACGCACGGGCGACCGCTGGTGCGGCATCGAGCACTGGGACGTGCAGCCCGAGGTGATGACGTTCGCGAAGGGGATGGCGAACGGAAGCCCGATCGGCGCCACGATCGCCGAGCCGGAGATCGCCGACGCCTATCCCGGCCTCACGTTCGCCACGTTCGGCGGGAACCCGGTGAGTGCGGCCGCGGCGCTCGCGACGATCCGCGTCATCGAAGAGGACGAACTGCCGCGGAACGCTGCCGTCGTCGGGGCGTACCTCCGCGAAGGGCTCGAAGCGCTGAAGGAGAAGTATCCCGTGATCGGCGACGTCCGCGGCATGGGGCTGATGCAGGCGATCGAGTGCGTCGAGGACCGGAAGACGAAGACGCCCGCGCCGAAGGCCGTCCTGAAGGTCTTCGAGGAAACGAAAAAGCGCGGCGTTCTGATCGGCAAGGGCGGCCTGTACGGCAACGTCATCCGCCTCGGCCCGCCGCTGATCGCGTCGCGCTCGGACATCGACGAGCTCCTCGGCGCGCTCGATCACGCCTTCGCCACGGTCTAGGTGCCCTATGACGGAGGAATCGATGGAAACGCTGGTGGGGCCTGCGGGGCGAGATCAAGGAG
>JBOGJQ010000449.1:0-15035 GCA_050745405.1 Thermoanaerobaculia bacterium
GGTCGTGAGCGCACCCGTGCGGATCGCCTCGCGCATCAGCATCGCCGTCCGCGTCTCGAGCGAGAAACCCAGGCGGACGGCGAGGCGGAGCGCGCGGTAGATGCGCGTCGGATCGTCGAGAAAGCTCCGATCGTGAAGGACGCGGACGCGCCGCGCCTCGAGGTCGGCCGCGCCTCCGGCGGGATCCTCGAGCGCGCCCGTGGCGAGATCGACGGCCATCGCGTTGATCGAGAAGTCGCGCCGGAGAAGGTCTTCGCGAAGGGTCTCCGGCGAAACGAGGGGAAGAGCGCCCGGAAGGGGATAGTGTTCCGATCGCGCGGTCGCGACGTCGACTGTCGCGTCGGGAAAGGAGACGGTCGCCGTCGCGAAGGGTGCGTGCTCGCGGACGGTGCCGCCGAGCCGTTCAGCGAGTCGCGCCGCGACCCGAGTCGCGTCGCCCTCGACTGTGAGATCGAGATCGCCCACGGCCCGCCCGAGCAGAAGATCGCGGACGGGGCCCCCGACGAGCCAGACGCGAACGTCTTCGTCCACGGCGGCGGCCGCGGCGGCATCGAGCTGAATGCGCTGCCGTTCCGTCAGAGGAGGCGAATCGAGCCGGATCGCGGCGATGGTGAACCCTCCTCCGGCCATTGTGCCACGCGTCTTGGGCACATTCCCTTAGCGTACAATGGCCGGGCAGGTCCGGATGGAGACGACAGCGGTCGCAGTATTGAGCCGGCGGGACGGGCTGCTCGAGCGACTCGAGCGCGCCGGGGAAGGGTTCGTTTTCGGAACGCCGGACCTCCTCCCCGAGGCGACGGTCGCGGTCGCCGACCGCGATCAGCTCGGCGCCCTCGGCATCCCGGGGCAGTATCTCTGCCGCGTCATTCTCGATGCCGGGCGCGTCTGCGCCGATCGCGACGTGGGCGATCTCGTCCTCGCGCCGGAGGAGTTCGAGGCGAACCCGCTGCCCGTGCTCTTCATCTGCCGCGATCTCGCGAAGTCGCGCAAGCTCGTCGCGCAGCTCCTCGGGGAGCTCGAGTTCTCGCAGCACGTCCAGGAGCTCGTCGCCGTCGCCGACTTCGACGCGGTCTCGGAGCGCATCACGCATACGGTCCTCCAGCTCCTCGAAGCGCGCGCCGGGACGCTCCTCCTCCACGATCCGCGCATCGAACGCTTCGTCGTCGCCTTCACGAACGATCCCGACTTTCGGGACGACGGCAATTTCGTTCCGGGGGTGGAGGCGGAAGTGCTCGAGGAGGCGCTCGCGTCGCCGCGCGGATTCGCGGAGCCGGCGGGCGACCGGCCGGCCCTGATCCTGCCGATTCAAGCGGGGCAGGATCTGATCGGCGTTCTGTCCATCGCTGCGCGGCCCGCCGAAACCTTCAGCGCCGAGCTCGCGACGAAGGCGCTCCGCTACGTCACGGGCGTCACCGCGATTCTGGGAAACCTCTACCAGCTCACGCGCAGCAACGAGCTCGCGATGCGCGACGATCTGACGAAGGCGTACAATCGCCGGTTCTTCGAAACGTACCTCGAAGAGGAGATCGAGCGCTCGCGCCGCTACGGCACGTTCTTCAGCATCATCTTTCTCGATCTGGACGACCTGAAGAGGGTGAACAATCTCTACGGTCATCTCGCCGGATCCCGCACGCTGCAGGAAGTCGCGAAACGGATTCTGTCGGCCGTCCGCGCGATCGACAAGGTCGTGCGCTTCGGCGGAGACGAGTTCTGCATCATCCTGCCGCAGACGGACCAGGAGCAGGCCCGCTCGGTCGCGAACCGCGTCCGGAAGGCGGTCGTCGAGAGCCCGTTCCGGATCGAGACGGACGTGCAGGTCGAGATCACCGCGAGCTTCGGCATCGCGACGTTCCCGCTGCACGCGACCACGAAGGAAGACCTGATCCGCCAGGCCGACGCGGCGATGTACCGCGTGAAGGCCTCGACGAAGAACGCCGTCGGCATGGCGGAGATCCGCACGCCGACGCGCCGCCAGGCATGAGCGATGAGCTCAGCATCCAGGGGACGCTCGCGGAGACGACGATCCCCGATCTCTGCCGGTCGCTGATTCGCAGCGGCGAGACGGCAATCGTGTCGCTCGAGGCGATCGGGCGGCACGACAGCATCTACTTCCGCGACGGGAAGATCGTCTACGCGGCGACCTCCGACTCCGATCTCGGACTCGCCGAGGTCCTGCTGCGGGACGGCGACATCACCATCGAGCAGTACGCGAGACTCGTCGAGAGCCTTCACGGCACCCAGCGCGTCGGGTCTGTTCTCGTCCAGATGGGCTACCTGAAGCCGGACGAGCTCCTGCGCTCGGTCGAAAAACAGGTCTGCGAGGTCGTGATCCACGCGCTCGCGTTCCGGAGCGGCAGCTACACGATCGACTTCACGGGCGAGTTCGACCGCGACATCCCGCGCCTGCCGCTCCAGACCGAGCGCCTTCTGCTCGACGGCGTCGAGCGGATCGCGTACTGGTCGCTCGTCTCCCGCGGCATCGGCGGCATGGACCGCCTCCTCCGTGTCCAGCCGACCGCGACCTCGCGCACCTATCACATCGAGCTCAACGACGACGAGGCGTTCGTGCTCGAGCTTCTCGCCGAGCCGCAGAGCGTCGGATCGATCTGCGCGCGGAGCCACATGTCGAACTTCCGGACGTGCCGCGTCCTCTGGGCGCTCCTCACGGCGAATCTCGTCGAGGACGAGGAAGGGGACCGTCACGACGCGCGCCGCTCCGAAGCGGAGTTCGAGATGGAGCTCGAGTCGAAGGTCGAGCGGTACAACTCGGCGTTCCAGTCGATCTTCGGGATCGTGTTCCAGGAGATCGGCGACCACGTCTACGACTTCGTGGACCGCGTCGTGCTCCATCTCTCGCCCGAGGTTCTGCCGTACCTGAGCGGCGTCAATCTCCTCAACGAGGGACGCGTCGATTTCGACCAGCTCCTGAACAACCTCATCTCCTCCGGCTCGAGGGACCGCACCCAGATCGTCGACGCGGTTCTCGGCGAGCTGCTGTACGGCTGGATCTTCGAGACGCGCGCCGAGTTCGGCTCGCGTCTCGAGGGGCAGATCGCGCCGCTCGTGGAGGGGTTGAAAGAGTAGACTTGGTTGTTCGACGTGCGATGCGCAAATTCCTGATCCCTCTCCTCGCCCTCACCCTCGCCTGCGCCACCGCCCCCCGTCCCGACCCCGAGGCCGAGTGGGCCGAGCTGTCGCGGGATTACCGATCCCTGGTCGCGATGCGGCAGTCGCTGCCGCGACCGCCGGCGCGGATGGCGCGGCGGGAGCAGATCGAGCTTCTCCTCGCGAACGAAGAGAAGACCGCGGCGGTCGCCGAGCCGCTGCTCGGCCGCATTCGCGGGTATTTCGAACGGACCGGCGATCCGCGCGCCGGCAAGCTCCTCGCGGTCGAATACGTCCGCCTCGGCGATGCGTATATGAATGTCCTCGCGCGCTACGAGCGCGCGATCGAGCTGTACCGTGCCGCGCTCGCCGCGGATCCTTCGAGCGATGAAGTCCGCAAGCGGATCGCCCTGGCCGAATCGCGGCGCTTCGTCTCGATGGACGCGTTCGCGCGCATCCGCGACGGCATGAGCGAGCGCGACGTCGAGGCCGCTCTCGGGATCCCGCGCGAGGACTGGATCAAGCACGTCCGCCAGGACCGCCACCTCTACTCCGTCTGGATCTATCCCCGTGCCGACGACGGGGCGGCGGCCGTCTACTTCGACAACGGGATCGTTTACCATACGAACTGGAACGCGGCGGCGCCGCCCCCGGCGCCATGATCTCCGGACCATCGGCGTCGGCGTGTGTCGTGAGGGAGGGAAGATGGCAGAGCATCCGGTACCGGACGATTCGTCGCACTACGAAATCTCGCTGACCGCGGGCCAGGCGTTCATCGCCTTCATTCTTCTTCTCGGCTCGCTCGGCGCCGCGTTCGCGTTCGGCGTCCTGGTCGGACGCGGCCGTCTCGACGAGCGCCTCGTCGTGCAGCGGGAGCCCGTCATCGTGGAGGAGGCCGGCGTTCCTCCGGCCGACTCGCGCATCGTCGAGCTCGGTGTGGACGACGACTTCACCGTCACGGACACCGCGACGACGGCTCCGCCGCCCCCGATCCTCGGCGCGCCCGTCACGGAGACGATCCCGCCGATCGTCGAACAGCGCCCGGCCGAGCCGGCGCCTCCGGCCGACACCACCGGCCCGGCGCTCGCGCAGGTGCTCTCGAGCACCGAGGCGCGCGCGGCGGAGAACCTCGCCGCGAAGCTCATCGACTCCGGCTTTCCGACCGCGTACGTCGAGCGCGTGCAGACCGACCAGGGGATGATCTATCGCGTCCGCGTCCGCTTCGACTCCGAAGCCGAAGCCCGCGCCGCCGCCGATCGCCTCCGCGCGATCACCGGCACGGACGTGTGGATCACGCGGTAGTCGTCATCCCGAGCGTAGCGAGGGATCAGGGACGGGTGGGGAACCCGTGATCGGTGCGCCTCTGATCGGCGCCATGACGAACCTTCGCTCCCCCCGCCACATGACGATGCCGCGTCTCGCGCGTCCCGCCCGACCCTGATCCCTCGCTAACGCTCGGGATGACGTAGCTACCAGCTACTAGCTACGATCTACGACGGACGATATGATGAGCGGCCCGATATGGCCGACGAGAGGAGTGGTACCTCACCCGAGATCGAGACGCTTCGGAAGCACCAGCAGAAAAAGCGTTCCTTCAGCGATCCGTCGCGCATCCTGGACAAGGCCGTTTACCAGCTCTGGGAAACGATCAACGACCTCGAGCAGCTCCAGCCGGAGCACGTGCGGCACTTCCGCGTCTCGATCTTCGGCAGCTCGCGGATCAAGCGCGGCGACCCGATCTACGACGAGGTCAAGAAGCTCAGCTACGAGATCGCGAAGCTCGGCATCGACATCGTCACCGGCGGCGGCCCCGGCCTGATGGAGGCGGCGAACGCCGGCGCGGTCGAGGGGCAGATCGACAGCCGCTCCCGTTCGTTCGGCCTGCCGATCCATCTTCCGACCGAGGAGCAGGCGAATCCGTTCGTCGACCAGGTGTTCCGCCATCGCACGTTCTTTTCGCGGCTCCATCACTTCGTCCGCCTCTCGTCCGCCTTCATCGTGATGCCCGGGGGAATCGGAACGGCGCTCGAGACCTTCATGGTCTGGCAGCTCCTCCAGGTGAAGCACATCAAGAAGCACCCGCTCATCCTGGTCGGCACGATGTGGCCCGGCCTGATCGCGTGGATGGAGGAGACGATGGTCAGCAACGGCCTCGTCAGCCCGCCCGACATGGAGATCGTTCGCATCGTTCCGTCCGGCGAGGAGGCGATGCCGATCATCGTCGAGTCCTACGAGCAGTTCAAGAAGGAAAGAGCCAATGCCCAAGGAAGCAGAAGTCCTCGAAGCTCTTAAGTCGGTCCGGTTTCCGGGCCTGTCCCGCGACATCGTTTCGTTCGGATTCGTCCGCGGCGTCCGCATCGACGGCGGCCGCGTCGACGTCATGCTCCATTTCCAGACCGAGAACCCGGCGATTCCGCCGCAGATCAAGCGCGAAGCCGAGGAGGCGCTGCGGCGCGTTGCCGGCGTCGACGAGGTCCACGTCGAGATGGAGGTCCGGAGCCGGGCGGCGGCGCAGCAGGCCGCCGGACAGCCGCAGCCGATCCGCTCTCTCGAGGGTGTCAAGTACAAGATCGCCGTCGCCTCCGGCAAAGGGGGAGTCGGCAAGTCCACCGTTGCGAACAACCTCGCGGTCGCGCTCCGCACCGTCGGACACACCGTCGGGCTGCTCGACGCCGACATCTACGGTCCGTCGCAGCAGATGATGCTCGGCATCCAGGGCCGTCCGATGGTCGACGAGGCCGACGAGAAGATCCTCCCGATGCAGCGCCACGGCGTGAAGACGATGTCGCTCGGCCTCATCGCCGACGCCGATACGCCGGTGATCTGGCGCGGGCCGATGGTCATGAAGGCCCTCGAGCAGTTCCTCGTGGACGTGCGCTGGGGCGAGCTCGACTACATGATCATCGACCTGCCGCCGGGCACGGGCGACGCGCAGCTCACGCTGACGCAGCGCGTGCCGCTCGATGGAGCGATCATCGTGACGACGCCGCAGGACGTCGCGCTCATCGACGCCCGCAAGGGGCTCGCGATGTTTCGCAAGGTCAACGTCCCCGTCCTGGGGATCGTCGAGAACATGAGCTACTTCATCTGCCGGCACTGCGGGCAGCGGGAGGAGATCTTCGGTCACGGCGGCGGGCGGAAGACCGCCGAGATGCTCGGCGTCCCGTTTCTCGGCGAAGTCCCGATCGATCCGAAGGTCGTGGTCGGCGGCGACACGGGAGAGCCGATCGTCGTCTCGGATCCGCAGTCGATCGCGACCCGAGCCTTCACCGATCTCGCGATTCACGTCGACGCGGCGATGAAGCGGCGCGTGAAGAACGAGCACGCGCACTCGCACGCGTGATCTGTGGATCACATTCTCAATCTGTGGACCCGGGGACGGCGCCCGTCACCAGCATGGCATTGCGCATCATCCCCGTGCGTTTGGCCCGCTTGATCGCGCTCTTGCGAAATAGCGCCGAGAACTCCTCCTGCGTCGCGATTAGGAGGTCCGTGACCGGCGTGGCGCGGTAGGTCTCGCGCGCGCGGAACGCCGGATGCGACGGCGCGGGAGTCGCGTTCCACGGACAGACCTCCTGGCAGATGTCGCAGCCGAAGATATTGCCGTCGAGGCGATCCTTGACCGCGTCGGGGATCGCGCCGCGGACCTCGATCGTCGCATGGCTGATGCAGCGGTTCGAATCGACGACCCGCCCCGGGAGGATCGCTTCGGTCGGACACGCGTCGATGCACCGCGTGCACTCGCCGCAGCGGTCAGCGACTTCCGCGACGCTTTCGGGCGCCTCCAGCGAGGTCAGCAGGAGGCCGATGAACGTCCACGAGCCGTGCTCGGGATCGATGAGCATGCCGTTTCTGCCGATCCAGCCGAGCCCCGCCTGCGCGGCGAGGTCGCGATCGGAGAGAGGGCCCGTGTCGACGTAGCGCCACGTCTTCGTCCCGGGTGCCGCAGTCGCGATCGAGTTCTCGAGCTCCCGCAGGATCCGGTCGAGCACCTCGTGGTAATCGTCGCCGAGAGCATAGCGCGCGACGTGACGCGCAATCGAACCGGGCGGGGCGGCGGGGCGCTCCGGTTCGTACGCGACCGTGAGCACGATCGCCGATCGCGCCCACGGCCACCGCGCTCCGGGATCGCGGCGGACGCCCGCGTTCTTCTCGAGATAGCGCATCGTGCCGTGGTGGCCCGCGGCGAGCCACCGCTCGAACAGCTCCACGTTCCCCGGTCCGAGCGATGTCGCGGCGATGCGGAGCACGCCGTTTCGCGCCGCGACCTCCTCGAGGTCCGGCCAGATCGTCGCGAGAGAGTCCATCGTCAGTTCCGCACGAGATCGAAGATCGCGATCTCGGGACGGCAGAGAATCCGGATCGGCGGCACCGCCCCGATACCGCGGCTGACGTACATCCGGACGCTCCCCTCGAGGTGAAAGCCCGCCGCGTAGCGTCCCTCGTGTTTCGACGGGACGACGACGGCACCGAAGAAGGGGAAGCGGATCTGCCCTCCGTGCGTATGCCCGCAAACGAGGAGGTCGACGCGCCGATTCCGCAGCCGGCCGACGATGTCGGGGTGGTGCGAGAGCGTGATGCACGGCCGCGACGGGTCGGCGTGCGCGAACGCCGCGTCGGGATCGGGGCGGCCGCGGTAGATCTCGTCGATGCCGACCAGGTCGATCGCGGCGCCGTCCCGCTCGATCTGCACCGACCGGTTCACGATGAAGCGGACCCCGCGCGCCGTCATCGCCGCGACGGTGCCGTCCGCGTCCGCCCAGTAGTCGTGGTTCCCGAGCACGGCCCAGACGCCGTCGGGAGCCTCGAGGCCGGTGAGCAGAAGCTCGGCCATGAGCGGGATGTGGCGCCTGAGGCTCACGAAGTCGCCGCCGAGCAGGACGAGATCCGGCCGTTCGGCGCGGACCTGCTCGACGCACTCGCGGTAAAAGGCGCGGCGCATGAACGATGCGACATGCGTGTCCGTCAGGAACGCGACGCGGTAGCCATCGAACGCCGGCGGGAGGTCGGAAACGACGATCTCGTGCCGCGTGACCTCGAGGTCGTACACGTCGTTGTGCGCGCCGAGATTGCGGACCCAGACGAAGGGGATGTGCGCTTTCCGGAGGCGGATGATGCGGGCAGCGCCCGTGCGCGTCCCGGGGACGCGCTCCGGGTTCCAATTGTGGAACGCGCGGTCGACGATCCAATAGAGGCCGACGGAGGCGGACAGCAGGAGCCACGCCCAGCCGGCGAGGCCCACGGCGCTGAGCCGTTGGGCGGCGATCTCGCGCCAGGCGAACCAGTAGAGCGAGGCGAGCGCGAGGAGGACCGGCGGGATCGCGATGAGGAACACCTTCATCCGGTCGTGCTCTTCGCGCTGGCCGAACACGACGCGGTTCAGGATAAAGAGGCCGATGCGCGCGTTCCCGAAGAGGGCGAAGAAGAGGAGAAGGAAATAGACGGGCGTCATCGTGCACGCCGCAGCCAGCGGTCGACGATCGGCTGCACGCGCGCGACGGGAACGCGAACCGAGCCGAGGGAGCAGCGCGCGTCGAAGCCATGGTCGTCGGAGCCGCCCGTCGTCATCTTTCCCGCGCGCGCCGCGATCGCCTCGAACCGGGCGGCGTCGGCGGGAGGGATGGCGGGGTGGAGGACTTCGACCGCATCGACTCCGCGCGCGAGGAGCGTCTCGACGACGAAGTCGGCGCGCGGGTAGTGAGAAGGGTGCGCGATCGAGGTCACGCCGCCGGCATCGCGCACGAGAGCGACCGCCTCGTCCAGCTCGATCCGCTCCTTCTCGACCCACGCCGCTCCCCCCGGGCAGAGGAAGCGATCGAACGCCTCCTGCACGCTTCCGACGTGACCGGTTTCCACGAGAGCCCGGGCGATGTGCGGCCTCCCCATCGCCCCCTCGCCGCAGATCTCCCGCACGCGCTCGACGGTGATCGGGTGTCCCAGCGCCCGCAGGTTCTCGACCATCCTCTCGCCGCGCTGCTCGCGGGTCTCGCGGCACGCGCGGAGCTTCGCCGCGAGCGCCGCATCGTCCGGATCGAACGCATAGGCGAGGACGTGCACGTCGATTCCTTCCCACGTGATCGACAGCTCGACGCCGGGAAGGAGCGTGACGCCCGCCGTCTTCGCCGCCGGCTCGGCCTCGGCGAATGCGGCCAGATTGTCGTGATCGCTGATCGCGATCACCGACAGGCCCGCCTCCGCCGCACGCCGCACGACCTCCTCGGGGGAGCGGATGCCGTCGGAGTGGTGCGTGTGGAGATGGAGGTCGGCGAACATCGCTTCGGTCTTGGGCGTCTGGAGCGTCTGGAGCGTCTGGAGCGTCGGGGCGTCTGGAGCGTCGTGCGCTCTCGTCATCCTGAGCGAGGCGGAAGGGAGGGCGTGAGCGAAGGATCTCCTCAGCCGCGTCTCGCTTCGGCACGATGTCGCGAGTCTGAGTCGCGGCTGGGGAGATCCTTCGTCGCTTCGCTCCTCAGGATGACGACATTATGGATACTCCTGGCGCCCAACACGCCCAACACGCCCAAGACGCCCAAGACGCCCAAGACGCCCAAGACGCCCAAGACGCCCAAGACGCTCGACGCGTTACAGCGCCTTCGCCGCCTTCTTGAGGCCCTTCTTCAGCGCGCCGCGCGCTTCGTCGACCGACTTGTCGAGGCCCTTCATCGCCTTCGCGGCGGCGAGGGCTCCCTTCGCGGCGACCTGGGCGCCTCTCGCCGCGGCCTTCGCGGTCGTCTTCGCGAGGTTCTTCTTCGCCTTCCGGATCGCCGGCTTGGCCGCCTTCTTCGCGTCCTTCACGGCGCTCTTCGCGGCCTTTTCGGCATCCTTCCGCAGCGATTTGGCCGTCTTCTTCGCATCTTTGATGATCGGCTTCGCCTTCTTCCGGATCGTTTTCGCCATCGTGACCATCGCGTCTTCTCCTTTGTCGACCGCGAGGTGTTTCAAGTTTCGGACCGCCCGGCGGATCTTCTTCTTCAACGTCGCCACGTGTGAGTCCTTTCGCCGACTAATGTACGGCGGAAACGGGGAAATGAGAACACCTGCGATCCTAGGCGGCCAGGGAGGAGACGACGCGCTCGCACCGCGCGCAGAGGTCCCGCCCTTCGGTGACCTCCTCGCGGTAGTGCCAGCAGCGGGAGCACTTTCCGCCCCGCGCCGCCTTGACGGTGATCGCGACGCGGCCGACCTCGGGGATCTCGACGCCGTCCGCGGGCGGCTGGGGCGTCCGCTCGAGATCGACGTGCGAGACGATGAAGATCTTCGAAAGGTCGACGGCGAGACCGCCGGTCAGGGCGCCGGGATCGAACGCGCCGGTGAGGACGACGTCCGCCTCGAGCGACTGCCCGATGTCACCTCGCGCCCGCGCCTTCTCGAGGACTTTGGACACCGCCTCGCGCAGCGCGAAGATCCGCTCCCACGCGCCGGCTTCCGCCGCGGGCAGCTCGAGGCCGCCCTCCGGGAACAGCGTGAGATGAACCGAATCCTCCTCCCGCCCCGGGATCACCTCGTGGATCTCCTCGGCGGTGAAGCTCAGGATCGGCGCGAGAACCGAGACGAGGCCGCGGAGGACCTCCCACATCGCGGTCTGCGCGGACCGCCGCGTCCGCGAATCGGGCGCCTCGACGTAGAGCCGGTCCTTCAGCACGTCGAGGTAAACGGCCGAGAGGTCGACCGTGCAGAGGTCGAGGAGCCGGTGATAAACGACGTGGAATTCGAAATCGTCGTAGGCGCGGCGGCAGCGCGCGAACGTCTCCGCCGCACGCGCCAGGATCCAGCGGTCGAGCGGCTCGAGCTCCTCCGGCGGGACGCGATGCGCCGCCGGATCGAAGTCGCTCAGGTTTCCGAGGAGGAAGCGCGCCGTGTTCCGGATCTTCCGGTACGCCTCGGCGATCCGCGTGATCAGCTCCGGCCCGATCGCGATGTCGCCGCGGTAGTCCACCATCGCGACCCACAGGCGGAGGATGTCCGCCCCGTGCTGCTTCACGACGTCGTGCGGCGAGACGACGTTGCCGACCGACTTCGACATCTTCCGCCCCTGCTCGTCGACGGTGAAGCCGTGCGTGATGACGCGCTCGTACGGCGCCCGGCCGCGCAGGCCCACGCCGACGAGAAGCGACGACTGGAACCAGCCGCGGTGCTGGTCGTGCCCTTCGAGGTAGACCGACGCGGGCCAGGGGAGGTCCTGACGCTCTTCGAGAACCGCGAGATGCGAGCACCCCGAGTCGAACCAGACGTCGAGAATGTCGAACTCTTTCCGAAACGAGCCATGGCCGCACTGCGCGCACGTCGTCCCGGTCGGAAGGAAGTCCTCCGCCGGATGGTCGTACCACGCGTCGGCGCCCTCGGCGCGGAACAGCTCGACGACGCGCGCGAAGAGCTCCGGCGAGGTCACGGGCGTGTTGCACGACTCGCAGAAGAGAACCGTGATCGGCACGCCCCAGAGACGCTGGCGCGAGATGCACCAGTCGGGGCGGTTCTCGACCATGCCGTGGATCCGTTCCTCGCCCCACGACGGGATCCATTCGACCTCGTCGATCGCCGCGAGGGCGCGCCCGCGGAATCCGTCGCGCTCCATCCCGATGAACCACTGCTCGGTCGCGCGGAAGATCACAGGGTTCTTGCAGCGCCAGCAGTGCGGGTACGAGTGGGTGATGCGCTCGTATGCGAGGAGGACGCCGCGCTCGCGGAGCCGCTCGACGATCGCGGCGTTCGCCTTCAGGACGTGCGTCCCCGCCCATTCGACGTCCGGCGTGAACTCCCCCCGCTCGTTGACCGGGGTGTAGATCGGCAGCTCGTACCGGACGCCGGTCTGGAAATCGTCGGCGCCGTGTCCGGGCGCCGTGTGGACGAGACCCGTCCCCGCCTCGAGCGTGACGTAGTCGCCGAGAACGAAGATTCCTTCGCGCGGAAGGAAGGCGTGGCGATAGCCGAGGCGGTCGAACGCCGAGCCGCGGAAGGTCTTCACGACTTTCGGGTCGTCCCACCCGAACGTCTCGGCAACCGTCGCGCGGAGCTCGCGCGCGACGATGTACGACGCGTCGCCCGCGCGCACGACGTCGTACTCGAAATCGGGGTGCACGGCGATCGCGAGGTTCGCGGGAAGCGTCCAAGGCGTCGTCGTCCAGATGACCGCGTAGTGCGGGATCTCGATGGGGAGATCGAGCGCCTCGATGCTCGGGTCGGTGAGGCGGAAGCGGACGTACACCGACGGCGAGGTGTGCTCCTCGTACTCGACTTCGGCCTCGGCGAGCGCCGTCTGGCACGAGGTGCACCAGTGGACGGGCTTCAGGCCCTTGTAGACGAGACCGCGCTGGAAGAACTCGCCGAGCGCTCCGGCGATCTTCGCTTCATAGTCGTACGACATCGTCGCGTAGGGGTCGTCCCACGCGCCGAAGATGCCGAGGCGCTTGAAATCATCGCGCTGGATGTCGAGGTACTTCGTGGCGAAGCGGCGGCAGGCGCGGCGGAACTCGGCCGACGACATCTCGCGCTTTTTCGGCCCGAGCTCCTTGTCGACCTGATGTTCGATCGGAAGGCCGTGACAGTCCCATCCCGGAATGTACGGCGAGTCGTACCCCATCATCGTGCGCGACTTCACGACGAGGTCCTTGAGGATCTTATTGAGGGCGTGCCCGATGTGGATCTGCCCGTTCGCGTACGGCGGGCCGTCGTGAAGGACGAACTGCGGCCGTCCGGCGGAACGCTCGCGGATCTTGTCGTACAGACGCTCTTCGTTCCACCGCTCGAGGCGGCGCGGCTCGTTCTGCGGCAGGTTCGCCTTCATCGGGAAAGGCGTCTGCGGGAGATTGAGGGTCTTCTTCCAGTCCTTTTTCTGCTGCGCGTCGGGCATGCGGGCTCCTCGCCGAGTGGCGCAAACTAGCACCCGACAGCGGACATTTCAATTCTTAGTAGCTGGTAGTCAGTAGCTGGTAGCCAGTCGAGCGAGCTGCTAGCTACTAGGTACCAGCTACTAGCGTGCGAGGACGCCCGCGGCGCGCGAGACGCGGATCTCGTCGCCGGGGTGGATGATCGTGTCGCGATCGAGTCCGTTGATCTCGAGGAGCTCGCCTAGGGGGATGCCATGGCGGTGGGCGATGTCGTAGAGCGTGTCGCCGCGCGCGACGACGTACACGACGTCGCGACGGGACTCGATCGCCGCGGAGAGATCGGTCGTGCTCAGCGGGAGATAGATCTCCGTCCCCGCGCGGAGGCGATCCGAGCGGAGGGCGTTCATTGCGAGGATCTCCGGCTTCGGCGCGTCGGCGAGGCGGGCGAGGGACGCGATCGAGTCGCCGGGGCGGACGCGGAAGCGCGTCACGGGAAGGTCGGGATCGTCGAACGGGGCGCGGCGGGCGGCTGCGAGAACGGTCTCGCCCGTGCCGCTCGGCACGCGGAGGCGCGCGGGGCCGGGAGGGACGAGGCCGCGCGTCAGTTGCGGGTTCATCTCGCGCAGCGTCTTCGCGTCGACGCCCGCGAGGGCCGCGACGAAATCGAGGCGCGCAGGGCCCTCGACCTCGATCGCGTCGACGCGGTCCGGCGCCGGCAGCGGGAGCTCGAACCCGTGCACCTCCGGATCGCCGGCGATGAGCAGAGTCGCCCAGAACGTCGGCACGTACCCGCGGGTCTCCTTCGGCAGCGCGCTTCGCTCGAGGAGCTCCCAGAACGTGTCGGCTCCCTCGCGATCGAGCGTCCGCTCCACGCGTCCCGGGCCGCAGTTGTACGCGGCGAGCGCGAGCGACCAGTCGTCGAAGATCCGGTGGAGGTCCTGGAGGTAGCGCGCGGCGGCGCGCGTGGAGAGCTCGGGATCGGCGCGCTCGTCGATCCACCAGTCGACGCGGAGGCCGTACTCGCGCGCCGTGGCCGGCATGAACTGCCAGATCCCGCGCGCGCCGGCGCTCGAGGTGAGCCCGGGAAGAAACGCGCTCTCGATCACCGGGAGCCACGCGAGCGCGCGCGGCAGCCGATGCTCGTCGAGCACCTCGTCGATCATCGTCTTGTAGCGGCTCGACCGCTCGAGCGAGGTCTGGATGCTTCCGTGGAGCTTCGTCGAGAAGTACCGGAGCGCCCCGTCGATCGACGGGTGCGAGGGGATTTCGATGGAGGCGAGGGCGCGCGCGTCCGCGACGCGCGGCGTCTCCTCGCGGGCCGCGATCGAGGCCTGCGTCTCCTCGAGCGCTTCGCGGTACTCCTGCACGGGGTCGGATGCGGCGACCGGGGCGGGACGGGGAGGCGGCGCCGAAGTGCACGCGAACGCGGTGGCCGCACAGGCGACGACGATCAGTTTCTTTCCCATCCACCCTCCCCGTCGAGATGTGATCCGGATCACGCCGTCGATTATCGATCACCAATCGACAATCAGCAATCATCAATCCGCGATCGCAGATCCGCAATCGTCACTCGCCGCCCGAAAGATCGACCGTCACCCGACGAAGCCGCTCGCCCTCGTCGACCTCGACGGTCCGCTCTTCCTGCCGGACGACGTTTCCGTCGGCGTCCTCGAACGCGACGCTGAGACGGACGCGCCGCGCCCGATCGATCGTTTCTTCCGGAATCGGGAGCGCGATCGCGCGCTCGGTCTCGCTCCGCGCTTCGCCCGAGTCCTTCCGGCGCACGGCGGCGGTCTGCGTCGCGCGCTTCCGGAGCTGCTCGAGCTCGGCCATGATGTCGATCGACGAGCGCACCTTGAGGCGCTTGACCTCGGGTGGCGGGACGGCTTCCGACGGCGCCTGGGCCGGCGCTCCGGCCGGGACGGGCGCCTGGGCCGGCGCTCCGGCCGGGACGGGCGTGCCGCTGAACACGTCCGCGCCCACGTCGGCGACGTCCATGTGCGGTGGCTCGGGTGCGGGGGCGGGCGGCGGCGGGCCGCTCTCCCCGGAAGGAAACGGCTCGGCGACGCCCACCTCGGCGGGCGGCGGAGCCGGCGGCCGCGCCGCGGG
>JBOGJQ010000450.1:0-5437 GCA_050745405.1 Thermoanaerobaculia bacterium
TGCTATCCTTCGGGAATCGTGCAGCGGCACGAGAGGTTGATTTCCCCGATGAAGTTCGAAGTCACGACCACGCGAACGCGGACGACGGCGACGACGCACGCCGCTCCCTGTTCGTAGTGTGAATCCCAGCGAATCGCATCGAAGGACAGGGCAGACACCCTGTCCTTTTCGTTTATGGAGCAGACGATGACCATTCAGTTGCCCGATGGCTCGAAGCGCGAAGTTCCCGAGGGGGCGACCGTCGCCGACGTCGCCGCGTCGATCGGGCCGCGCCTCGCGAAGGACGCGATCGCCGGCAAGATCGACGGCAGGGTCGTCGACGTCTACGCGAAAGTCCCCGAGGGGGCGAAGGTCGAGATCGTGACGCCGAAGTCGGCGGACGGCCTCGACGTGATCCGCCACTCGACCGCGCACCTCATGGCCAATGCCGTCCAGGAGCTCTTCCCCGGAACCCAGGTCACCATCGGCCCCGTCATCGAGAACGGCTTCTATTACGACTTCGCGACCGACCGCCCGTTCACGGAAGAAGATCTCGCGCGCATCGAGGAGAAGATGGCCGAGATCGCGAAGCGCGACGTCCCCGTCCGCCGCGAGGAGTGGGAGCGTGACGACGCGATCCGCCACTTCGAATCGATCGGCGAGAAATACAAGGCGGAGATCATCCGCTCGATCCCGGGCGACGAAGTCCTCTCCGTCTATCGTCAGGGCGACTGGAAGGATCTCTGCCGCGGGCCGCACGTCCCGTCCACCGGCCGCCTCGGAGCGTTCAAGCTCACTTCCGTCGCCGGCGCGTACTGGCGCGGCGACAGCCGCAACGCGATGCTCCAGCGGATCTACGGCACCGCGTGGGCGGACAAGAAGGATCTCGAGGCGTATCTGAAGCAGCTCGAGGAGGCGCGCGCACGCGATCACCGGAAGCTCGGGCGCGAGCTCGACCTCTTCCACTTCCATCCGTTCGCGCCGGGTGCGGCGTTCTGGACCCCGAAGGGAACCACCCTCTACAACATCCTCGCGGACTTCATGCGCGAGGTCACCCGCGACAACGGCTATCTCGAGGTCAAGACGCCCCTCCTTTTCAACAAAGGTCTCTGGGAGAGAAGCGGCCACTGGGGGAAGTACCGCGAGAACATGTTCCTCGTTCTCGACAGCGAGACGGGAGAGCACGACTTCTCGCTGAAGCCGATGAACTGCCCGTCTCACTTCCTCTATTACGGGATGAGCAAGCACAGCTATCGCGACCTCCCGCTGCGCCTGCACACGCAGGACGTGCTGCATCGCAACGAGGCCTCCGGCACGCTCGGCGGTCTCACCCGCGTCCGGCAGTTCGCGCAGGACGACGCGCACATCTTCTGTCTGGAGGAGCAGGTCCCCGACGAGGTGCGGCGGTTCGTCGCGATCCTCGACCGGGTCTACTCGACCTTCGGACTCGAGTACACCGCGAAGTTCTCGACCCGGCCGCCCATCCGCATCGGCGACGACGCGCTGTGGGATCGCGCCGAGGGGCTGCTGCGGAGCGCGCTCGACAGCCTCGGGCGGCCGTATGAACTAAAGGAGGGGGAGGGGGCGTTCTACGGGCCGAAGGTCGACTTCGACGTCTCCGACAGCATCGGCCGGAAGTGGCAGCTCGGCACGATCCAGCTCGACTACAACGCTCCGGAGCGCTTCGAGCTGATTTACGTCGGGAGCGACAACGCGACGCATCGGCCGGCGGTGCTGCACCGCGCGATCTATGGATCGTTCGAGCGGTTCATCGCGATCCTGATCGAGCACTTCGCGGGGGCGTTCCCCTTCTGGCTCGCGCCCGTTCAGGCCGTCGTCCTCCCGCTCTCGGAGAAATTCGTCGAGTACGGACGAACGGTCGAGGCGAAGCTGAAAGAAGCGGGGATTCGCGCCGCGATCGACGAGTCGAACGAGAAGCTCGGCGCGAAGATCCGGGAAGCGCAGCTCCAGAAGGTGCCGTTCATGCTGGTGGTGGGCGAGAAAGAAGCGGCGAGCGGGACCGTGAGTTTGCGCAAGCGGACGGGAGGGGATCAGGGCGCCGTTCCTCTCGACGATCTTCTCGAGGAGGCGCGCGAGCTCGAGGCGTCGCGCTCCTTGACTTTGGAGTGAGGCGCCCGTAGATTGGGCACGCAGTTTGTCAGGTCCACGGGTGTGGACCGCAGGATCAACCCACGAGTGACCCGTGACGCGTAAGTAGCTCCCCGTTCCGTGCGGTGCCGCCAGGCGCCGCGGCCGCGGTGCATCTTTGCGCGTCGGAGGTCGCTCGTTTCATTTAGGAGGAAATTCGTATTTACGGACGTCGTCCCATCCTTCGCCGCCCCCCTCGGATTCCCGAGGCGGAAAACCGCATCAATGAATTCATTCGCGTTCCCGAAGTCCGCCTGATCGACGAGGACGGATCGCAGGTCGGCGTCGTGCCGACCGAGCGCGCCCGCGAAATGGCCCGGGAGAAGAACCTCGACCTCGTCGAGATCGCTCCCCAGGCCAAGCCGCCCGTCTGCAAGATCATGGATTACGGGAAGTACCTGTTCCAGCAGAAGAAGAAGGCGAGCGAGGCCAAGAAGAAGCAGAAGGTCATCCTCGTCAAGGAAGTCCAGTTCCGTCCCCGCATCGACGAGCACGACTACAACTTCAAGAAGAACCACGTGCTCCGCTTCCTCGAGGACGGCTCCAAGGTCAAGGCGATCGTCCGGTTCCGCGGCCGCGAGATGGCCCACCAGGAGCTCGGCCGGGCCGTCCTCCAGCGCCTCATCGCGGAGGTCAAGGACCATGGGGCGCCCGAGACGAACTTCGACATGCAGGGGAACCGGATGATCATCGTCCTGGCCCCCACGAAGAAGTAGCGAGTTGCTAGTCGCTGGTAGCTGGTGGTCGGGAATTCACCTGCGGGCCCGCCGGTTCGAAAGCAGGCTGTAGACGAGGGGAGAGCCATGCCTAAGCTCAAGACGCACAAGGGTGCCGCGAAGCGCATCAAGAAGACCGGTACCGGGAAACTGCGCCGGAACAAGGCGTTCCATTCGCACATCCTCACGAAGAAATCCGCCGGACGGAAGCGTCGCCTGGCCGAGGACGGCGAGGTCTCGAAGGCGAACGGCAAGACCATCGCCCAGATGCTTCCGTACCTGTAAGAACCATCGAGCGCGTCCGGGTGGCATACCCACTGCCTCCTGACCCGGCCGCTCCGAAACCGAAAGGAAACGAGGAGGAATCATGCCGAGAGTCAAACGAGGCAACAAGCGGAAGAACCGCCGCGCGAAGATCCTGAAGGCCGCCAAAGGCTATTACGGGATGAAGTCGCGGTCCCACCGGATCGCGAAACAGCAGGTCGACAAGAGCCTCGTTTACGCCTACACGGGCCGCAAGGACCGCAAGGGCGACTTCCGCAAGCTCTGGATCACCCGCATCAACGCCGCGGCCCGCGCGAACGGCATCAGCTACTCGCAGCTCATCTCCGGCCTGAAGCTCAGCGGCTCGCCGCTCGACCGAAAGGTCCTCGCCGACATCGCCGTGCGCGACGCCGCCGGCTTCACGGCGATCGTCGAGAGCGCGCGTCAGGCGCTGGCGAAGAGCGCTCAGTAGAACCGGCTCCTGCTAGACTCCGCGCGATGCTTCTCGAGAAGATCGCCGCAACCGAACAGGAATTCCGCGCCGCTCTCGACGCCGCGACCACCGCGGCCGCCGTCGACGAGGTCCGCGTCCGCTTCTTCGGCCGGAAGGGCGGGGTGATTCCCGCCCTTTTTGCGGATCTCAAGGGCGTTCCGCCCGACCGCAAGAAGGAAGCCGGCGAGGCGCTCAACCGTCTTCGCGATACGGCCGAGGGGGAGCTCAAGGGAAAGCTCGAGGCGCTCCGCGCCGAGGAGGCGAGCCGGAAGGAGCGCCTCGGGACTCTCGACGTCACTCTTCCCGCGCGGCGGCCGCGCATCGGCCACCTCCACCCGACCACGATCGCCCGCCGCGAGATCGAGGCGATCTTCCGCGAGATGGGCTACTCGGTCGAGCCGGGACCCGAGATCGAGAACGACTGGTACAACTTCGGCGCGCTCAATTTCACCCCCGAGCACCCGGCGCGCGACACGCAGGACACCTTCTACCTCGGCGAGGATCTCCTTCTCCGCACACACACATCGAACGTCCAGATCCGCTGGATGGAGACGCACGAGCCGCCGATCAAGGTCATCGCCCCCGGCCGCGTCTACCGCCGCGACGAGATCACCCTCCGCCGCTCCCCCATGTTCCACCAGATCGAGGGGCTCTACGTCGACCGCGGCGTTCACTTCGGCCATCTCCGAGGGACGCTCGAGCACTTCCTCACGCAGATCTTCGAGCCGGGCACGAAGATCCGCTTCCGCCCGAGCTACTTCCCGTTCACCGAGCCGTCGGCCGAGGTCGACATCTCGTGCTCGTTCTGCAAGGGAGCCGGATGCGGTACGTGTTCGCAGACGGGGTGGATGGAGATCCTGGGATGCGGGATGGTCCACCCGCAGGTCCTGCGCAACTGCGGGATCGATCCGGAGGAGTGGACCGGCTTCGCCTTCGGCCTCGGCATCGACCGGGTGGCGATGCGGAAGTTCGGGATCCCGAATATCCGGGTGCTGTTCGAGAACGACCTGCGCGTGTTGAAGCAGTTCTGATTACAGCAGGTTGCGCAGTTCCTTGCCGGGCTTGAAGCGGATCGTGTTGCCGGGGGGGATCCGCACCTCGACGCCCGTCTTCGGGTTCCGGCCGATTCCCTTTTTCCGCTGCTTGACCTGAAAGACGCCGAAGCCGCGGAGCTCGATGCGCTGTCCGGCGGCGAGCGCGTTGCGCAGCCCCTCGATCACCGTATCGACCGCCTGAGCCGCCTTGACGCGCGAAATATCGGTCGCCTCGGCGACTTTGTTGACGATATCTGCCTTGATCATCGAGCCCTCCGGGTGGGGCGATTATAGGGAACCCGGTGGGGCAGGGTCAACTAAACCGCTGATATTATTCGATTTGCTTCCGAATGGCCGACGACTCCTCCACGCGGCACCGCATCGACCTCTGGCTCAAGCACGCCTGCCTCGTCCGCCATCGCGCGGACGCAACGGAGGGGTGCAAAGGCGGGCTCATCAAGGTGAACGACCGGCGCGTGAAGCCGTCGGTGGAAGTCCAGCCCGGCGACGTCGTGGAGCTGATCGAGCCGCGGTACCGGAAAGTCGTCGTCCTCGCCGTCCCCGGCCGCCAGGCGTCGAAGGAAGAGGCGAGGGAGCTCTACCGCGACGAAACGCCACCACCCCCGCCCGTGCCGCGGCCGCCTGTCGAGCGGGAGCGCGGGGCGGGAAGGCCGACGAAAAGGGAGAGGCGGGAGCTGGAGCGGTGGAAGACGGGTCGCTAGTTGCTCGTCGCTCGTCGCTCGGACGGCAAACCCGAATTCGTCATCCTGAAGCCACTGACGGCTGGCGGCGCACTTCAGGGA
>JBOGJQ010000451.1:0-7725 GCA_050745405.1 Thermoanaerobaculia bacterium
GGATCGGCTCGACTTCCTCTTCTGATACCCTCTTCTCATGGCGGTTCTCCTTTCATACTCAGCCGAATCGTACGATCCGGCGAAAGGAACCGCCATCTCCCTTTTCAACTAAACTCGGGACATCCTCCAATCTTCTCCTGAATCTTTGATTCCATGCATCAGCAGTACGACTCGCCCCGACGGATCGGTCGTAGCAGCCGAGTTCCCCAGAAACGCCTGGTACCGATTCGCGCTGTCCCCCATGCTCGCGGAGGAGGAGGGGCATCTCGAGTGGATCGAGCGGCGGCTCGCGGATGGAGACCGCGACGAGGTCGAGGCGCTGCGCTTGCGATATCGCGAGGTGGACGACGCGATTTACGCGACGCTGCGCGAGCGGGAGCGGACGCTGTGGGAGTTTCTCGGCTGGGGTGAGGCATGAGAGACGTGTCGGCGGAGATGCGGGATCTGGTCGCGAGCGTTCTCGACGTCCCGCCGGAGACGGTCGATCCGGCGCGCGCGTGGGAGGAGTACGAAGATCTCGAGTCGTTCGCGCTCGTCGAGCTACTCGTCGCGGTCCAGGAGAAGTTCGGCGTTCGGTTTCAGCCGCGGGAGCTGAGCGGAGTGCGGACGATGGCGGATCTCGCGAAGGCGGTGGAGCGGAAGCTGGGCGCGTGATGCTGCGCGTGATGCAGCTCGCGTACTGGGCGGCGTTTCATCTGCCGGCGCGGCTGTTCCTCCGGGCGCGCGTCGAGGTTTTCGATGGCGATCTTCGTCCGCCGCTCCTCCTCGCGGCGAATCACCCGTCGCGACTCGATCCGCTGCTGCTCGTCGTCCTGCCGTGGCGCGTCGTGCGGCGGCTCGCGCCGCTGCGGTTCCCGACGGGGGCGTACTTCGATCACCAGCCCGCGCTTTGGCGGGTCCTGCGCCTCGCCGGCGCGTACCGCCTGCCGCGGATCGCGTGGTCGATCGAGGAGTTCATGGCGGAGACGGAGGCGTGTCTGCGGCGGGGCGAGAGCGTGCTGCTCTTTCCGGAGGGGCGGGTCACCTCCGCACGCAGCGCCGGAAAACCGGGCATCGGCTTTCTCGCGCGCCGCTTCGACGGCGAGATCATCTCGATCCGCATCGACCGAACGCCCAGCCTCCGCATCCGCCTCGGCGCGCCGATCTCCGCGGGCGACCCGCTCCGCGCACGCGAGACGGACGAGGCGATCGCGGAGGAGATCCTCGACCGGGTTTACGAGTAAGGCCGGCTTCCAGCCGGCCGGCCGAAGGGCGGCCCTACTTCTGTCTCATCCGAACAGGCGGCGCACTCGACGACCGTGCGGGCAATTCATCGGACACGCCACTTTCTTCATCGCGAACGATGAACGTCAACGCGTACTCGTATCTTGTGCCGTCGACTTCGATCGGAAGCAACAGCCGTACGGGCACCTGACGCTCAGCTAAGTTCTCCATGTATCCCTCGATGGCTGCCTCATCCGGAAACCGCTGGAGGTTCATGAGATCCGTCGGAATCAGAGGAGCGTGGAAGGGCCCTCGTTCATAGAAGTCGTACTGAATGACGCTAGCCTTGTAGATCGGCGCGACGACGTAATCTAATCGTTCACCCGTCCCCAACTGTGTTGGAGCCGTTCCTTTTCGCATTTCGTCGGGCGCTGGCAAAGGATCCATGGGTTGGGCGTAGACGGCGTGCGCTGTGCCAGCCTCATCGAGATATCGTGCGGCGGGCCATAACACTCTGACAGGGCTTTCGTTGTTGTTCTTCAAGTCGAGCCAAAAGCCGTAACGTTCAACGTGAACTTGAACTTTCATTCCGAGATCTTCGAAGGAGCTGACTGCTCGAAATCGCTTCGTGATAGGAATGTCCTCCGCTCCTCTGCTTATCCGAACATTGTGTAGAAAGTATCCCTCGCCTGCGCGAATCCAGTGTGTCTGCATCTCGCTTTCACCGCCACTGCAGCAAAATAGCAGGGTTACACCCGCGGCGAGTGAGACCGCTCTGATATGAGTTCTCATAGGGATATCAGTTGTTCGGGTAAGGCTGCTTGAACGCTTCGGTGAGAGGAATTGTAGCGTCCAGCCCCAGTGCCCCCCGAAACTCTTCGTACGTAGTTATCCACAAGCCCGGCTCAAGCTCCCGCCGAGCCGTAGATACCATCGTAAGATCTCCGTAATACCGCAACGCCATGCGCCCCGTCATCCACGCTGTCGAGGCATGGAATGGGATCTGATTCTCAAGACTGGTGTGAGCCACTCCCCGAACCTCTATTTGTTTGAAATTCCATGTGTCCGGTTGAAGCCGAAACCTTTCTGGGAAGTCTGCGAACGGATTCAGCAGATTAGCGCTGGCCTTCAGGTCGCGAAACCCGTAGTGACCAGCGGCACGGATGCGACCTGTAGTCCAATCGCCTGTTGAGAAGAAGTTGTAGACAATGTCACTCGCTCGAAAAAGATCAAGAAGGCCCATAAATGTATTCAGATCTGACCCCACGAGAAGCGCCGCCTTCAGCCGCGGCATTCCGTTTTGTCGCGCTGCAGCGAGCAACATCGCCGTCCCATGCGAGTGGGCGATTACGTGAATCGGTTCGCCCCAACGCGTGCTACTGCTGTCCACCATTGCACGTAACGCCCTCAGCAGATCTTGTGTTCTTTTTCCCGCTTCCTGGGTTTCCGAATCGAGCACTGCGACTGCTGCATTCAACGCGTTGTGCATTTTGAAATCAGTTTCGTGGGGCCCAAATATCGCGCTCTTCTGATTGACTAGATTGATCACGTCCTGCCCGGGATCCGCACCTCTCCTTCGCCATGTTGTACCCAAACCTTCAGCAACCTCTCCGGCCCATTCGCCGCGGGACAAGATTCCATGCATCAGCACCACGACTTCGCCCGATGGGTCCGAATTGTCGGCCCAGTTCCCGAGCAACGCCTGATACCGATTCGCGCTGTCCCCCATCCCCGCCGGGTCTTCCTGGCCGAAGCGCCCTAGGTCGGGCCAGAGGGTGCGGGCGCGGAAGTCGTAGGCGCGGAGGTGCGGGTTCCACTCGCGGCCCTGGAAGAGGTGCGGCCAGTCGCCCGGGTCGGTGAGCGGCGCGCCGTAGGGGGCGTAGTCGAAGGTCGCGGTGACGCCGCCCGTGGAGTTGGTCAGATAATCGACCGTTCCCAACTCGTCCTGCAGCGGCCACAGGGTCTCGTCGAGCGTGCCGTCGAGGTTCGTGTCGCGCTCGGCGCGGACGATCTCGTCGATGCCGCGGCCGTGGACGTACCGCGCGGCGAGCGTGCCGCCGACGTACTCTTCGATCACCCGCGGCCCGTCGTGGACGTACTCCGTGACGCGCGCGGAGCCCTGGAACGCGAGCGTTTCGCGCACCTTCCGGCCGAAGGCGTCGCGCCGGATCTCGATCGTCGTGCCGTCCGCGAGGGCCGCCTTCGCGAGACGGTCCGCCGCGTCGTATTGCAATGTCACGCCTTGGCGCGAGCGAAGATTTCCGTTCTCGTCCCACTCGAGGCGCTCCGGGCCGAAGCTCACGAGCTGGTTCCGCGCGTTCACCGCCGTCTCGACGCGCGCGAGCTCCTGCGGCGTCTCCGTCTCGATGGCCAGAGGATTCAGGAGCGGGTCGAGCTCGTAGCGGACCGCGCGCGCGAGATAGCCGTCGGGCCACGTCTCACGCCACTCCTCCGTCACCCGGTCGAGCGCGTCGAGACGATAACGCTTGCGCAGCGCGAGGTCGGGGCGGATGACCTCCAACTTCGCGCCGGCCTTGCCGCGGACGTAATCGATCCGCCGCAGCGGGTCACATCCCGCCGCAATGCCGCATGGCGCGCCGCTCTCGATCGACGTCAGCCGGCGATTCGCGTCCCAGATCCAGCGGTCGACCACGCCGTTTCCGGTCTCGCGCTCGATCTGGCGCAGGCCGGCGTCGCGATAGCGCGCGAGGAGCGCGGTTCCCGCGTCGCGAATCTCCGCGATGCGGCCGAGCGGGTCGAACGTACGCGCGATCGTGAGGCCCGAGGGGTAGCGGAGGCCTACGGGCTGTCCGGCTTTGTCGAAGGTTCGCTCGAGAGCGCGGAGAGGGCTGGCCAGCGAGACGCTGGCCGCCACATTGCGATCGAGGGAGTCGTACCTGGCCGTCGTCTTCACGCCTTCGCTCGTCTCCGTCGCGATGACGCGTCCGAGGTCGTCCAGCGTGTACGTGATCGACACGGGCCCGAGCACGCCGGCGGCGCGCGCGATCGTGACGCCCGTCAGTCTGTCCAGCGCGTCGCGCTCGTACGTCGTCGCCGTCCCGTTCGGATCCGTCATCGACACGCGATTCCCCTGCGCGTCGTACGCGTACACCCACTTCGCGCCATCCGCCCTCCGCTCCTCGGAGAGGCGCCCGTTCGCATCCCAGACCCACTCGGTCCGGTTGCCGTTCGCGTCGACGACCGCCACCAGGCGGCCGGCATCATCCCATTCGAGCCTCGTCTCGGCGCCGATCGCGTCGATGATCTTCGTCCGGCGGTTGCGGATGTCGTACTCGAACCGCGTGAGCCGACCCTGAGGGTCTTCGACCGAGACGACGTTCCCGCGCCGGTCGTACGCGTATCGCGTCGCGATGGGCGAGCGCGGATCGGAAACGTCGACGACGGCGGCGAGGCGGTTCTGATCGTCGTAGTCGTAACGGATGTTCGCGGGCGGAAGGGAGCCTTCCCCCGCCTCGGTGAACGTCTCGAAGCGGCGGTTGCCGCTCGCGTCGTACTCGATCTCGAGAGCGTTGCCCGCCGCGTCGACGACGCGCGCGAGCCGCCCCATCTCATCCGTCTCGGAGCGCGTCTCGCGGCCGAGGGGATCGATCTGCGTGATCGTCCGCGCCTCGTCGTCGTACACCGTCCGCGTGACGACGTCCGTCGCCGCCGCCGGATCGTCGATCCAGAGCTTCCGGATCTCTCTCACGAGCCGGCCGCCGTCGTCGAACTCCCGCAGCGTCCGCCGCAGCAGCCGTTCCGTTCCATCCGGCTGCACCTTGACGATCCGCGACTCGACGGGCCGTCCCGCCGCATCGTGGACGTCGACCGTCTTCACACCGGTCGCGTCGATCGTCCCGACCGACGCGCCGAAACCGTCGTGGAGGAACGTCGTCGTCCGGCCGAGCGCGTCGGTGACCGCGGCACTGCGCCCATTGGCGTCATACGCGTACGTGGTGACGCGCGGGCCGATCGCGAGCGAGGCGATCCGCCCGAGGCCGTCGTAGTCATAGACGGTGGGAGGTGACCCGGGACTCTGGACGAGTGTCGTGTTTCCGGCCGCATCGTAGCTCCACGTCGTCGTCACGCCGTCCTCGGTCGATTCGCGGAGGCGCCCGAGCTCGTCGATCACGGACGTCGTCGTCTGCCAGAGCGGCTCGCCGCTGTCGTCGAATCCAACCAGGCCACGCCGCTCGACGACGGCTCCGGTGGCGTCGTAACGGAGGCGCGTCTCGCCGTCGCCGCGCTGCTCCAGCTCGAGCTGATCGAGTGCGTTGAACGCGAACGTCGCCGTCCGTCCCCCACCGTCCGTGACCTTCACGACGTTCCCGCGGTCGTCGGTTTCGATCTGCGTCGTGCCGGCGGCACTCGTCGCGTTCTCGAGATAGCCGTGCGCGTCGTACTGGAACGTCGTCGTCCCGCTGCGCGGGTCGGAGGTCGACTGCAGGAGGCCGCGCTCGTCGAAGACGTTCGTCGTCGCGATCCCGCTCGCGTCGACGATCACGGCGGGGTTGCCTCGCGCGTCGCGCGCGATCGTTTGTGTGCTTCCGTCGGTGTTGGTGATCGAACTGACGCGGCCGAACGGGTCGTACTTCCACGCGGTTGTCCGCGTCACGCCCGCCTCGAACTCCGGAGTTCCCGGCCGCGCGTGCTGCGTCACCGTCGCGATGTTCGCGCGATGGCGGCGGGGGCCCTCGTCGACGTAGGTGTACGCGGCCGTCTCGCCGAGCGGCTCGGTGGACGAGACCAGCCGTCCCTCCGTGTCGAACGCGTACGTCTGCGCGGCCGCCTGGGAGTCCGCGATCTTCGTCGCGCGGCCCGCCGCATCGTGCTCGTACGTGGTCTTGATCCCGAGCGGGTCGACGACTTCCCTCAGATTGCCGCTCGCGACGATCGTCGTCGTCCCGCCGCCGCTCAGGATCGCCGCGGCGGCCCACGGCTCGTCGCCGTCATAGACGACCTCCCACGCGATCCGATCCTCGCCGTCGCGCTCGCGGAGGATCTGGCCCGCGCGGTAGATCCGCTCTTCGAAATCGCCCGAGGGATCGGCCCATTCGTAACGGGTGCGGGGCATCTCGCTCGACGGCGATTGCGGATCGGAACCGCGCACTTCGACCAGACGCGCGCGGGAGTCGTACTCGTAGTCGACCCTGCGACCCGCGAAGTCGGTGATCGATGCGACGAGGCCGCTGTCCCACTGGAGATGGATCGGCCGCCCGGCGGGATCGATCACCGTCACGAGCCGGCCGGCATCGTCGTAGAGAAACCGGACGTAGTTCCCATCCGAGCCGTCGCTCTTGGTCGCGTTCGCGTCGAACATCGCGGTCAGCCTGCCGCGCGCATCGAAGAGCATCCGCGCCTCGCCGCGTCCCGTGAGAACGAATCCGCCGGCCGTTTTCGCGAGGTCGAGGAAAACGCCGGCGGGAGCGTGCAGAGCGCCGCCGATCGGGACGAAGACGTCGCGCCTTCCCGTCCCGTCGTACAGCTCGAGGGATCCGTTCGGCAGCTCGCGAACGCGCGCGAACCACGGCGAGTCGAAGTTGCGGCCGAACGGGCCGACGTGTGCAATCGCGGACGAGTAGACACGCGTGAGGGCGACACCCGTCCCGCGCGCGCGGACGCCGAGGTCCGTGGCGGAGAAGGTGATCTCGCGCGTGTGGATCATCGCGGTCTGAGTCATCCGGAAGCCGTCGGTCGGCGGATTCGCGGAGGCCCAGACGTCGGTCGAAGGACGCGTGAGGTCGGCCGGGATGACGCGAACGCGGGTGTCGAGCCGTTTCGCGAGATCCTGCAGATACGGCGGCGCCTCGGCGAGCTGCTCCGGGGTGAGGTCGAGGCGGATGCGGAGCCACGGTCCGGTCGGACGGATCTCGCGAACGCCTTCTTCTTTGCCCTGAAGATGGAGCGGACGATCGCAGTGGACGCAGTCGCGCGTCGATTTCTCCGCGATCTCGGAGGGCCAGTCGTAGTGGACGCTCGCGCGCGGATCGGCGATGAGGACGATCCAGTCGGAGAGGTGACGGTTCGCGCCTTCCTGGTGACGGAGCTCGGGAACGCCGGCGATGTCGATCTGGGAGCGGAGCGGGAGGGCGCGGAGGTGGGCGGGCGGGAGGTCGGGGGGCGTGTCGGGGGCGGGAACGCCGGGCGCGAGCTCGCTGTCGATCGCGAGGTGGATCACGCCGCCGGGGAAGAGAGCTGACGCGCCGTAGGGGAACCAGGTGTCGATCCGGAACGCCGCGAGGGAGACATTGTCGCGGCACCCCTGCTGCTCGGGATAGGCGCACGGCGGCGCTTTCGCGGTGGCGGCGAGAACGCCCGGCGGCGGCTCGATGCCGAGGGGAACGAGAGCTGTCGCCTCGACGAGCCCGTCCTGAGCGCGCGCGACGAGCGCGAGCAGAAAGAGGACGGCCGTTACGACGCGGCGCATGTTTCGGATGGACCTGAACAGGAGTACCGCGAGCGGGGTGTTTTCCTACCCCTGTGGCCGGGCCGTCTCGGCCCGGAACCCAGATCCCGGTGTGC
>JBOGJQ010000452.1:0-2736 GCA_050745405.1 Thermoanaerobaculia bacterium
AGGAGGACGAGCTCATTCAGAGCGCCGGACCGAAAATCGAAGTGCCGGCAGAGGCGGCACCGCCTCCGCCGCCTCCGAATCCGTTCGACGAAACGAAGAGCGAGCGGAGACCGGCGGCCCCGCCGCCGGAGGCCGCGCCGGAGGAAGCGCCGTTCGAGGAGCCCGGCCGCCCATCGCCCGAGGACATCTTCGGCAGCCCGGAGCCGCCCGCGCAGGCGGCGGCGCCCGAGCCGGAGGAGCCAGCGCCCGCCTTCAGCGGCGAGACGACGGCCTTCCCGAAGATGTCGTTCGACGACCTGCAGCGGATGCGGGACGAACAGGCGCTCGCCGCTCCCGCGGCCGCCGCCGAGCCGGAGGAGCCGGCCTGGCCCTCGGCGCCCGAAGCCGCGCCCGTTCAGGAGGAAGAGGCGCCGTTCGGCGGCGGGCAGGAAGAAGAGCCTCCCGCCGACGTCTTCGAGCAGCCGCGGGCGGAAGCCGCCCCGGAGCCAGAGCCCGAGCCCGCCTACTCCGGCGAAACGACCACGTTCCCGAAGATGTCGTTCGACGACCTGCAGAAGATGCGCGAGGAGCAGGCGGCCGCGGCGCCACCCGAGCCGGAGCAGCCCGCGTGGCGGGAGCCCGAGCCGGCTCGCGCCGCCGAGCCGGAGTGGCCGCGCGCAGCACAGGCCGAACCTGAATGGGCGCAGCCGGAGCCCGCAGCCCCCGAGCCGGAGCCCGAGCCCGCCGCGGAGCCGTCGTACATGACGTCCGAGGCGCCGCCGGCGATCCTCACGGACGAGCAGGTGGACCGGATCGCGCGGCGCGTCGTCGAGCTCCTTTCCGACAAGGTCGTGCGCGACATCGCGTGGGAAGTGATCCCCGATCTCGCGCAGAGCGTGGTTCGCGAACGGATCCGGCAGCTCGAATCCGAAGAATAGCCGGCCTCCGATGAAGATCTACACGCGCGGCGGCGACCGGGGCGAGACCTCGCTCCTCGGCCCCGACCGCGTCCCGAAGGACGACCCGCGCATCGAGGCCTACGGCACGCTCGACGAGCTGAACTCCCTCGTCGGCGTCGTCCGCGCGGTCTGCGCCGAATCGGTGCGCGACGCGGAGCTCGAGGCCGTGCAGTCGGACCTGTTCCGGATCGGCGCGTTTCTCGCGGCGACCGCGGGAAAATTCGAGACCGTCGATCCTTCGCGGACCGTCGACCTCGAGCGCGCTATCGATGCGATGGAGGCCGACCTCGAGCCGCTCCGCTCGTTCATCCTTCCGGGAGGCGCGGGAGCCGCGGCGCTTCTTCATCTCGCCCGCACCGTCTGCCGCCGCGCCGAGCGCCGCGTCGTCTCCCTCGGACGCGACGACGAAGGGACGATCGTCTCGATCGCGTACCTCAATCGCCTCTCCGATTACCTCTTCGTCTCCGCGCGATGGGCGAATCGTCAGGCCGGAATCGCCGACGTTCCGTGGGTGTCGTGACGTGGAATTCCGAGTGGGGGCACCCCGTTTGACCGGTTTGCTGCGAATCGGGGCATAGCTCAGCCTGGTCAGAGCGCACGGTTCGGGACCGTGAGGTCGGAGGTTCAAATCCTCTTGCCCCGACCATTCTTCTCCCGGAATCCCTCCTCGGCCGCGTCCGTTCCACCGGATGAGGCCCCCATGAAAATTCGAGCGTTTCTCCTCTCTCTCGCCCTCGTCGTCCCTGCCGCGTTCGCGCAGGAGCCGTTCCGCGAGAAAGTCGACGTCGACCTCGTTCTGGTCGACGTGACCGTCACCGACTCGCGCGGCAATCAGATCCTCGGACTCGCGAAGGACGACTTCATCGTTCGCGAGGACGGCGCCCTGCAGGAGATCGCGTCGGTCGATTACTTCACGAACCGGACGCTGCTCACGGCGCGCGAAGAGGACGCTCCGTTCCAGGTCGATCGTGTGCGCCAGGAGCGCTACTTCGTCCTCTTCTTCCACGAGTTCGCCGATCCGACGGCGGTGCCGGGGTACATGGGCGACCTGATGCGGGCGAAGCGGGCGGCGATCGAGTTCGTCCAGAACGAGCTGCAGCCGCAGGACCTCGTCGCGATCGCGGGGTACGACGTCCGGCTCAAGGTCTACGCCGACTTCACGACCGATCCGAAGATCCTCCGCCGTGCGCTGAACGACATGTCGGGGTTCTCGCGCGGGCTGCGCAAGGTGCCGGAGTACGCGGGCGAGGTCTCGATCCTCCGGAACCTCGACACGCGCGAAATGATGAACGACACGGGACGGATCTACGACGCGCTGCGGCTGCTCGGCGACGCGCTCCGGCCGATTCCGGCGCGGAAGGTGATGGCGCTCGTCTCTCCCGGCATCGGCGAGCCGAATGAGATGATCGAGCAGATCGTCGACAACGAGGAGATGTGGTACCGGCCGATGATCCAGTCGCTCAACGCGGCGAACGTGAGCGTTCACGCGATGACGCTCCTCCGCGACGTCGTCCACTTCGCCCCCGAGCAGACCCTCTCCCGGATCGCCTCGGAAACGGGCGGCGAGTACTTCAAGAACTTCGCGAGCTTCGAAACGCCGCTCGACCGCATCGAAGAAGCGAGCAGCGGCTACTACCTGCTCACTTACCGCATCCGCAAGCCGGAAGGAGAGCACGGCTACCAGAAAATCGACGTCTCGCTGCGGAATCCGGAGTTCCGCATCCGCGCGCGCGAGGGGTACGCGTACTAGTCGCCAGCTGCGCGCCGGAGGCGCGCCAGAGGGTAGCCGGTGGTGACG
>JBOGJQ010000453.1:0-2036 GCA_050745405.1 Thermoanaerobaculia bacterium
GTCTTGCACGCCTCCGGCGTGCGTTTGGTCGTGAATAGTCCGGACCAGGCTCAGTCGAGAACGAAGCGAGCGAGGAGGTGGACGGCGAGGATGATGACGATCGTCATCACGGCGTTCATCCAGATCCCCGCGCGGACCATCTGACCGATCGTGATTTTTCCCGACCCGAAGACGATCGCGTTCGGCGGAGTCGCGACGGGGAGCATGAAGGCGCAGCTCGCGGCGAGCGCCGCCGGCACGGCGAGCGTCGCCGGATCGAGACCCATGCCGATGGCCGCGGAGCCGACGATCGGAAGGAAGGTCGCGGCGGTGGCGGTGTTGCTCGTCAACTCGGTGAGCAGGATCACGACGACCGTCACGACGGCGACGGCCACCCACGCCGGCACGCCGCCCAGCATCGCCATCGCGTCGCCGATCGCGCGCGCGAGTCCGCTCGACTCGATCGCCGACGCGAGCGACAGACCTCCGCCGAAGAGGAGCAGCACCGACCACGGGACCGCCTCGAGGTCCGGAAGCGTGAGGACACTCTTCACCGGCGTCCTTTGAATCGGAATCAGAAAGAGGAGAAGAGCTCCAAGGACGGCGATTCCGGGATCCGACAGGCCGGGCACGACATCGTCGAGCAGAGGCCGGAACATCCACGCGAGGGCAACCCCGACCGTGACGACGGCCACCGTCCCCTCGGCGCGGTCGATGCGCCCGAGCGAGGCGATCTCGCGCCGGATCAGCTCCCGGCCGCCGGCGATCTCGCGCCGCGGCAGCCGGTGAAGGCGGGTGAGAACGAGCCAGCAGAGAGGGATCGAGACCGCCGCGAGCGGGACGCCGAGGAGCATCCACTGCGCGAAGCCGATCGTCCGGCCGTACGTCTCGGCCATGAACCCGGCGAGAAGCGCATTCGGCGGCGTTCCGATCAGCGTCGCGAGCCCGCCGAGACTCGCCGCGTACGCGAGGCCGAGCATGAGCGCCGGGCCGAGCTCCGCCGACTCCTCTCCCTCGCCGCGTCCTTCGACGAGCCGGAGCACGGAGGCCGCCATCGGCAGCATGAGCGCGACCGTCGCCGTGTTCGAAACGCCCGCGCTCAGCAGGCCGGTCGCGAGCATGAAGCCGAACAGAAGCTGCCGCGGGGCGGTTCCCACGACGCGGATCACGTGAAACGCGATCCGCTTGTGGAGTCCGGAGCGCTCGAGTCCCGCCGCGACGAGAAAGCCGCCGAGAAAAAGAAAGATGACGGGGTTCGCGTACGGCGCGGCCGCGGCGTCCATCGAGGCGATACCGGTGAGAGGAAAGAGCACGAGCGGGACGAGCGACGTCACCGCGATCGGCACGGCCTCGGTCACCCACCAGACGGCCATGAGCGCCGCCACGGCCGCGGTGCGCCACGCCGCCGGCGCGATGCCGGCGGGTGGCGGGAACGCGACGAAAAGGACGAAGACGACGGGGCCGAGAACGAGCCCGATTCGTTCACGCATCCCTAGCCCCTAGCCCCTAATCCCTCTGGAACCACAGCGGCTCGCGCGTCCGCGGGTGATTGCCGATCTCGTTCATCGTCATCGAATCGAAGAGGCGTCCATTGGACATGACCCAGCGGATGTTCTCCGAGCTCCGGATGTTCTCGAGCGGGTTCGCGTCGAGGACGACGAGGTCGGCGAGCTTGCCCGGAGCGATCGAGCCGAGGTCTCCCTCCATCCCGAAGTACTCGGCGCCCCACAGCGTCGCCGCGCGGAGCGCCTCGTGCGGCGTCATGCCGCCCTGGACGAACATCCAGAGCTCCCAGTGCGCGGCGAGTCCTTCCCGCTGCCCGTGCGCGCCGAGCTGGACGTGAACGCCGCGCTCGGCGAGCTCCGCGGCGACTTCCGCGATGTCGATGTGGTTGAACTCGCCCTCCGGCACGAGCATCCGCCTCCGGGACCGCGCGTCGATGATGCGGCGCGGTACGAAGCTCAGCAGCCGCTCGTTCTCCCAGACGTTCGTGTGCTGGTACCAGTAGTTCTCGCCCCAGACGCCGCCGTAGGCGACGACGAGCGTGGGCGTGTACC
>JBOGJQ010000454.1:0-4777 GCA_050745405.1 Thermoanaerobaculia bacterium
CGCTTTTCGTTCGACAGCTCCCATCACCGCCGGCGCGCGCTTTCGCGTTTCACTCACTTCTACAACAACCACCGCCGTCACTCAGCGCTCGGCTACAATCCACCGATTAGCCGCCTGGCAGGTGAGAACAACCTCCTGAGACGCGACAGCTAGTAGCTCGTAGCTAGTAGCTAGTAGCTAGTAGCTCGTAGCTAAGGCTAGCTACTAACTACGAGCTACTAGCTACTAGCTACTAGCTACTGGTGTGGAGCTGGTCGTAGACCGCCTTCCCCACTTTCGGTCCGAGCACCTTCGCCAGATCCATCGCCGAGGCCTGCTTGACGGCCGAGAGGCTGCCGAAGTGCTCGATGAGGAGCTTGCGCCGTTTGGCGCCGACGCCGGCGAGCAGATCGAGCTCGCTCGTGAGCGTGCGCCGCGCGCGCCGCCGTCGATGCGATGATACGGCAAAGCGGTGCGTTTCATCGCGGATCATCTGCAGCAGATGCAGCGCGGGATCGTGCCGCTCGAGGCGGACCGGCTCCTCGACTCCCGGGAGATAGATCTCTTCCTCCCGCTTCGCGAGTCCCGCGACGGCGATGTCGTCGATCTCGAGCCGGCGCAGCGCGGAGGTCGCCGCGTTGAGCTGTCCGCGCCCGCCATCGATGAGGATCAGGTCGGGCAGATCCTTCCCGTCCTCGATCACGCGGCGGTACCGCCGCTCCACCGCCTCGGCCATCGAGCGGAAGTCGTCGGCTCCCTCCACGCTGCGGATGTTGAAGACGCGGTACTTCGACTTGTCGAAGCGGCCGCCGTCGAAGGCGACCATCCCCGCGACCGAGTCCGTTCCCTGGATGTTCGAAATGTCGAACGACTCGATCGTCCGGACCTCTCCTTCGACGCCGATCACGTCCCCGAGGCGCGACGCGGCGATCTGCAGCCGGTCCTGCGTCGACTTTCGGAAGCGGGACTCGTGCGCCAGCCGCGCGTTCCGGTTCGCCAGATCGACGCGGTCGACGCCCCTCCCCCGCTGCGGGACGCGCACGGTGACGCGCCGCTCGCGCTGCGACGAGAGCCACACTTCGACGAGCTCCTGCTCGTCGATCGGGAACGGCAGATGGACCTCCGCCGGCAGGAACAGATTGTCCTGGTAGTACCGCTGCAGGACCTCGGACAGAAACACCGCCGGTTCATACCCGGCGACCTTCTCCCAGAACAGCTCGCGGCGGTCGACGAGGTTCCCCTCGCGGAGGACGAAGACCTGGATCGAAACGTCTCCGCCTTCCTCGTGCACGCCCCAGACGTCGATCTCGTTGCCGCCCGCGGAGGCAACCTGCTGCTCCGCCTGGATGCGCTCGGTGGTGCGGATCAGGTCGCGGTAATACGACGCGACCTCGTACTGCTCCTTCTCGGCCGCGCGGTACATCCGCTCCTTGAGGCGGTCGATCAGCTCGCGCCTCTTTCCGCCGAGGAAGAGGACGACGTCGTCGACCATCTCGCGGTACGCCTCGGTCGTGGTCAGTCCGACCACGCAGGGACCGAGACACTGATGCATGTCGTAATAGAGACAGGGACGCGTGAGGGCGCTCTTCCCTTCGACGATCTCGAGGTCGCAGCTCCGCAGCTTGAACTGATCGCCGACGAGCTTGAGGATGCGGCGCGCGGTGCCGGCGAAAAACGGACCAAAGTAGAGATCGCCCTTCCGCCTGTCGACGCGCCGCGTGAAGACGACGCGCGGGAACGCCTCGGACATCGTGACCTTGAGGTACGGATACGTCTTGTCGTCCCGGAGGAGAACGTTGTACTTCGGCTGATGCGTCTTGATCAGATTGTTCTCGAGGAGGATCGCCTCGAGCTCGTTGTTCGTCTCGACGAAATCGATGCCGTCGATCTCGGCGATCAGGGCGAAGGTCTTCGGGTCGCGCACGCCGCGTCCGGCGATGTAGGACGTCGCGCGGCTGCGGATGTTCCTCGCCTTCCCGACGTAGATGACGTTCGCCGCGCCGTCGCGATGGAGATACACGCCGGGCCTCTCCGGCAACTCTTTCAGCCGGGCCTTGAGGCGCCTGATGCGCTCGTCGGCAGACGGGGAACGGTTCGACATCGCGGATTGGACAACGTTTCCGCCGCGGCGAGTCATCCCGTGGGAGTCGCTCGTCGCTCGTCGCTGGATTCCCAACAGAAGCGTCGTCATCCTGAGGAGCGAAGCGACGAAGGATCTCCTCAGCTGCGTCTCAATCCCGGAGGGCGTCGCGAGTCTGAGACCCGGCTGAGGAGATCCTTCGCTCACACCCACCCAAAACCCCCTTCGCTCAGGATGACGGCGCCCATGTTTTACTGACAACTGACAACTGACAACTGACAACTGGGAACTGACGACGAGCGACGAGGGCGAGCGACCGACTACAATCGTCCGTCGCGATGCCGCACGGACATCTGTCGCCCTTCCGCAAACGCCTGCTCGTTCTGACGGCGCTGCTGGCGCTGGCGGCGTGGATCGCGGCGAGCGACGCGCCGCGGGAGGCGCTGACGGCGCTCGTCGAGACAGCCGAGGAAATCGTGCGACGGCGCCCGGAATGGGGCATGGTCGCATTCGTCGTTCTCGCGGCGTTCTCGGCGATCCTCGCCTTCTTCTCGAGCGCCGTGATCGTCCCGGTCGGCGTGAAGGCGTGGGGCGAGGGGATCACGTTCCTTCTTCTATGGAGCGGATGGCTTCTCGGGGGGATGCTGACGTACGGGATCGGACGGTGGCTGGGCCGGCCGGTGGTGCGGCTTCTGGTGTCCGAGGAGCGGGTCGCGTTTTACGAGACGCGTCTGAGCCGGCGAGCCCGTTTTCCGCTGATCCTCCTTTTTCAGATCGCGCTCCCCTCGGAGATCCCGGGGTACGTCCTCGGAACGCTCCGCTACTCGTTCCCGCGATTTCTCCTGGCGCTCGCGATCGCCGAGCTGCCGTTCGCGGCGGGCGCGATCTATCTCGGATGGACGTTCCTCCGCGGCAGCTACATCCTTCTGCTCGTCGCGGGCTTCGTCGGGATCGCGCTCAGCGCGTGGGCGCTCCACGCGTTCCACGAACGGATCGCGCGCAGGGACGCGCAGCCGCGATGAGCGGGACGCCGCGCTTCACGCGCCGCACGGCCCTGCTCTTCGTGCTTCTCGCGATCGCGGCGACCGCCCGCCTCCTGCTCCAGATCGCGGTGATGCCGCCGTACGCCGGGCTCGACGAGATCCATCACGTCGCGCGGCTCGCGTTCGTGCGGGAGGAAGGGCGGAATCCGACAATCGGGGAGCCGTCGGTCCCGCGCTATCTCGAGCGCAGCATTCTGCAGGAGTCGGGCGAACAGCCCGCGTTCGGGGTCATCGGCGAAAGGTGGCCCGAGGTCGTCGCCTCGGGCGCGGGGACGAAGGATCGGGCGGTTCCGGACGCGGAGCGACGCACCTACACGATGGCGAATTACGAGGCGCAGCATCCGTCGATCTACTACTCGATCGCCGCGCGCGCCGTGACGCGCGGAACGGATCTCGGCGAGCTGCGCGCGTGGCGCCTCTTCTCGATTCCGTTCGCGCTGGTGACGGTGCTCGCGACGGCGGCGATCGGATGGCGGATCGCAGGCGACGCGGGAATCCTCGCCGGAGCCCTCCTGGCGACGACGCCGACGTGGCTGACGCTCGTCGCGCGCGCGAGCAACGATGCCTTGTCCGTCGCGGCGATTGCCGTCGCGCTGTGGATCACGTTCCTGGCGCCGGAGAGCGCGCGCGGCTGGATCGCGGAGGGGGCGGCGTGGGGATTCGCGCTCGCCACGAAGCTGTACGCGTGGCCCGCGGCGGCGATTCTTCCTCTGGTCTGGAGGATCCAGCGGGCGTCCTGGCGCCGCTGGGTCGTCGTGTCGAGCCTGGGGGCGATCGGGTTCGCTCTGACGGTCGTCGACCTCGCCACGAGGACGGACAATCCTCTCGGCCTTTTCGCGTTCGATCGCGCGGAAGCCTCCGGCCGGTCTGCCGCCGTCGACGTCGCCTGGACCGAAGCGGCGAAGATCTTCGTCCTGACGTTCGCCTGGACGAGCGGGCAGCACCAGAACGCGCTGACGCCGGCAGGCCTCGTTCTTTTCAGTGGGCCGATTTTCCTGTTCGTCGCGGCGGGTATCGTCGCCGTCGCGCGCCGCCGCGAGCTGCGGCCGATGCTCGGCGTCGTCGCGCTGACGGTCGCCGTCTTCGGTTTCGCGCAGATCGTGAAGTTCCTCGCGTATCTCCGTCACGCCGAAGGCGGTGCCGGCGTCCTCCCGGCCGGCGGAAAGGAAGGGTGGTACTGGTACGCCCTCGCGCCGGTGTTCTACGGCGTTCTCCTCTCCCTGATTCTCCGGACATTTCTTCGAGCGCGGGCAGGTGGGACCATCGCCGTCTGTCTGTTCGTCGCGTGGGTCGCCGCCTTCGACATGACGGTGCACGAACGGGGTCTGTTCCGCGACTACGAAGGGCTCACGACACCGGCGGTGCGCGGGCTGCTTGTGCGCTGGGGCCCGAGCCCGGCGCTCGAGCCGGGGGGCGGGCGGCGGATGGCGGTGGGGCCGATCGCGGAGTGGGCCGCGTTCTTCCGCGGCATGCACCTGGGCGCGCTCCTCGCGATCACCGCCATCGTGGCGACCGGTTTCCGGCACCCCTCCGGGGTGCATGAATCATGATGTCGTCATGATCCGGGGGTCTTCGACCCCCGGCTACACCTCTTGGACCGCTTCGCGGTCCGGACGCCGAAGGCATCCAATCATGATGTCGTCATGATCCGGGGGTCTTCGACCCCCGGCTACAC
>JBOGJQ010000455.1:0-19913 GCA_050745405.1 Thermoanaerobaculia bacterium
GCGCCCGAAGGCGCCGCCGACCGAATTGTTATCCGACCTGGCCGATGAGGGTGAACATCGGCATGTACATGGCGATGACGATGCCGCCGATCGCGACGCCGAGGAAGGCGATCAGGACCGGCTCGAGCAGCTTCATCATGCCGGCGACCGCCGTGTCGACCTCGTCCTCGTAGAAATCGGCGATCTTCGACAGCATCGTGTCGATCGCGCCCGTCTGCTCGCCGACGGCGATCATCTGGACGACCATCGGCGGGAAGACTTCCGTGTCGGCGAGCGGCTCGCTGATCGTCTTGCCTTCCTCGACCGACTTCCGGGTCGCCATGATCGCGTCCTCGATGATCGAGTTGCCCGCGGTCCGCGCGGTGATCTGGAGCCCATCGAGGATCGGGACGCCCGACGCGGTGAGCGTCGAGAGGGTGCGGCAGAACCGCGCGACGGCGATTTTCCGGAGGAGCATCCCGAGGATGGGCGCCTTCAGCATGAGGCCGTCGAGGACGCGCTTCCCCTTGTACGTCTTGTGGTACCGCCTCAGGAAGACGACGAGGCCCACGATGACGATGCCGATCAGCCACCAGAAGGCGGCGATGAAGTTCGAGAGGGCGATGACGACGACCGTCGGCGTGGGCAGCTCGGCGCCGAGGCCCGTGAAGAGGGCGGCGAACACCGGGATGACCTTCCAGAGAATGACGGCGACGACGATGACGGCGATCGAGATGACGGCGACCGGGTAGATCATCGCCGACTTGACCTGCGAGTTCAGCTTCACGGCCTTCTCGATGTACGCCGCGAGACGCTGGAGGATCGTGTCGAGAATACCGCCGGCCTCACCCGCGGCGACCATGTTCGTGTAGAGGTCGTCGAAGATCTTCGGGTGCTTGCGCATCGAGTCGGCGAGGGTGGAGCCGCTCTCGACGTCCTGGCGGATCTGCAGCAGGCCGCGCTTGAACGTCTTGTGGTCCTGCTGGGAGCCGAGGATCTCGAGGCACTGCACGAGCGGAAGGCCCGCGTCGATCATGACCGAGAACTGCCGCGTGAAGATCGCGATGTTCTTCGGGGGGACCTTGCCGCCGAATTTCGGGAGGGCGAGCTCTTTCCCCTTTTCCTTGACGGCGGTGACGATGATCTGCTGCCGGCGCAGCATCGCGATCGCGGCATCCTTGTTGTCGGCGACGAGAACGCCGGTCTCGTCCCGGCCCGCCCGTCCGCGCCCTTTCCATTCAAATGTCGGCATGCCTCACCTCCAAGTCCTCACGCCCTCGGCTTCGCTCCCGCTGGAGCCGACTGGGCGATCTGCCCCGCCCCGCGCGCGATCATCTCCTGCAGCTCGTCCGGGTTCGACGAACGGCTCAGCGCCGTCTGCAGGGTGATGTGCTTGCGGAAGTAGAGAGTCGCCAGCGACTGGTTGAACGTCTGCATCCCGTATTTCGACTGGCCGGTCTGCATCATCGAGTAGATCTGATGGACCTTGTCTTCGCGGATCAGGTTCCGGATCGCGGCGTTCGGAACGAGGATCTCCATGGCCATGACGCGGCCCTTGCCGTTCGCGCGCGGCAGGAGCGTCTGACACAGGATGCCCTCGAGGACGAACGAGAGCTGCGCCCGGATCTGCGGCTGCTGGTGCGCGGGAAAGACGTCGACGATGCGGTTGATGGTCTGGGCCGCCGAGTTCGTGTGGAGCGTGCCGAAGGTGAGGTGGCCCGTCTCCGCGATGCGGAGCGCCGACACGATCGTCTCCAGGTCGCGCATCTCGCCGATGAGGACGACGTCCGGATCCTGGCGCAGCGCCGAGCGGAGCGCGTTCGAGAACGAGTGCGTGTCCGCGTGGAGCTCGCGCTGATTGACGATGCACGCCTTGTGGCTGTGGAGGAACTCGACCGGATCCTCGATCGTGATGATGTGCTCGTGACGCTCGCGGTTGATCTTGTCGATCATCGCGGCGAGCGTGGTCGACTTGCCCGAGCCCGTCGGCCCCGTGACGAGAACCAGGCCGCGCGGCTTCTGGCAGATCTCCTCGACGACCGCCGGAAGCCCCAGCTCCTTGAAGCCGAGGATCTCGTATGGGATCTGCCGGTAGACCGCCGCCGTCGCGCCGCGCTGATTGAAGATGTTCGCGCGGAACCGCGCCAGCCCCTTGATGCCGAAGGAGAAATCGAGCTCGAGGTTCTCCTCGAACCGGTGCTTCTGCGCGTCCGTGAGGACGGAGTAGACGATCTGCTTGGTCTCGGGAGCCATCATCGGCTCGAGGTCGAGCGGCGTGAGCTTGCCGTCGATCCGGATCTGCGGCGGCGAATTCGTGGTGATGTGGAGGTCCGAGCCCCCACGCTCGACCATCGTCTTCAGAAGCTGGTGCAATGTGACCTGAGCCATCCGTACTCCAGGGCCGCCCCGGCGGCCTACAGAACCGTTTCCCGAACCACTTCCTCGATCGTGGTGACGCCGTTCTTGATTTTAGTCAATCCCGAGCGGCGGAGCGAAACCATGCCGTTCTGCATCGCCTGCTTCCTGATCTCGATCGCCGAAGCCCCGGCCAGAATCATCTCGCGGAGCTCGTCGTCGACGGCCATGACCTCGATCAGACCCACGCGCCCCTTGTACCCCGTATTGTTGCACTTCTCGCAGCCCCGCCCCTTGAACACCTTGAAGGTCCCCACTTCGTCCTTCTTGAAGCCGAGATTGATGAGTGCCTCGGGGCCCATCTCGACCTCTTCCTTGCAGTTCGCGCAGACGCGCCGCACCAGGCGCTGCGCGGCGATGAGGTGGACCGAGGTCGCCACGAGGAACGGCTCGATCCCCATGTTCATCAGACGGTTGATCGTCGACGGCGCGTCGTTCGTGTGGAGCGTCGAGAGGACGAGGTGGCCCGTGAGCGCCGCCTTGATCGCGATCTCCGCCGTCTCGAAGTCGCGAATCTCGCCCACCAGAACGATGTTCGGGTCCTGCCGGAGGAACGACCGGAGCGTCGCCGCGAAATTCAGGCCGATCTGCTCCTTCATCTGCACCTGGTTGATCCCGGGGAGGTTGAACTCCACCGGATCCTCCGCCGTCATGATGTTCACTTCCGGCGAGTTGACCTTCGACAGGGCCGAGTAGAGCGTGTTCGTCTTTCCCGATCCCGTCGGGCCCGTGACCAGGACCATCCCCCACGGCTTGAAGATCGCCTCCTCGAATTTCTGCAGCGACTCCGGCTCGAACCCCAGTTTCGTGAGATCGAGCATCAGGTTGTCCTTGTCGAGGAGCCGGAGGACGATCTTCTCGCCGAACAGCGTCGGAAGAACGGAGACCCGGAAGTCGAGCTCCTTGTTCTTCTCGTTCAGCCTCATCTTGAGCTTGATGCGTCCGTCCTGCGGCAGCCGCTTCTCGGAGATGTCGAGCTTCGCGAGAATCTTGATGCGCGAGGTGATCGCGTCCCGCAGCTTGAGCGGCGGGTTCATGATCTCGTAGAGGATGCCGTCGATCCGGAACCGGACGCGGAACTCCTTCTCGTATGGCTCGATGTGGATGTCCGAGGCGCCGCGCTTGATGGCGTCCGTGAGGATCAGGTTCACGAGCTTGACGACCGGCGCCTCTTCCGAGGCCTCGGCCAGCTCCGCGACGTCGAGCTCTTCCTCGTCCTCGAGCAGCTCGAGATCCGCGCTCTCGGAGCTCTGGAGGTCCTCCATGACCTTCTTCAGCTCGATCGAGGAGGCCGTGCCGTAGTACGTGTCGATCGCCGCCTTGATCCCGATCTCCGAGGCCACGACCGGCTCGACGTTGTAGCCGGTCATGAACTTGATGTCGTCCATCGCGAACACGTTCGTCGGGTCCGCCATGGCGATCGTGATCGTCGCGCCGGTCTTGTTGACCGGAAGGATGTTGTACTTCCGCGCGACGTCGGAGGGGATCAGCTTGATGACCGAGGGGTCGATCTCGAAATGGTTCAGGTTGATGGACGGGACGCCGAACTGCTGGGAAAGGCAGTCGGTGATGTCCTCCTCGGCGACGAATCCCAGCTTGATGAGGGCCTCGCCGAGCTTCGCGCCGCCCAGCTCCTTCTGCGCCTTGAGGGCTTCCTTCAACTGATCCTGGGTGATCAGGTTGGCTTTGATCAGCAGCTCACCGAGCCGAACACTCATGGGTTGCGTCGTTCTCCGCAGGGGACCTGGCCTCGGCGTCCCCGGACCTTCCTCTCCCGCGCATCCGGAGAGCGTGCCAGACAAATGCAAGGGTTTGTGTGATTTAGGACACTATTACGTCGGGTGAGTCTAGCACCGCCTCCGCAAGGGGGTCAACGAAAAAAGCAAAGTTATTGCTACTCCCGAGGCGTCCCGCGCCGCGCGGTCGCGGTCGCTCCGAGGCGCGCCGAACGGATCGACGCCGTGATGCTGCCGAACTCGAGCTCCGAGCGGATCCGCACCGGGATCCGCCGCTCGTCGTCGGTCAGCCAGATCAGCAGCCGGTTGTTCTCGTCCCGGAAAATCCCGCCGTGACGCATCTTCGGCTCGACCAGGATCGTCTTGAACGTGCTCCCCTCGATCTCGACCGTCTCGCGCCGGATCGCGTCGATCTGGAGCTCGTAGATCTCGCCGTCCGCCATCATCGTGACGTACGCGACGTCGCCCGGGTCGAGGTCGAGCGTCCGGATGTAGTAAATCGACGAAAGAGGATCGAAGATCGGAGGCTTGTAGGGGATCTCCTCCCCCTCGAGGCGCGCAACGCCTCTCTTCGGATCGAAGACGGTCAGCTCCGATTTGGAACGGCCGCGCTCGTCGAGCTTCTTGTGGTACCGGAGGGTCGAAAAATTCGACCGGCTGACGATCGACACGATCTCGTCCCGCACCGGATAGAGGCGCCCGATCGCTCCCTTGGATTTGGCGAGGGAAAGAATGCGGATGCTGTCGGCCGAGGGGGTGACAGTCATCGTCGCGGTCCCGCCGACGATTCCGAGCCACGAAAGCGCGTACTCGATCCGTTCGCCGTCGGAGAAGACGCGCTGGATGTAGGGCGTGCTCTCGAGGTCGACGCTCGCCGCAGGAACGGGAAGCGCCGCGATGAGCGCGACGAGTGAGAGAAGGACGATCCGCCTCACGCCAGGATCTCCTCGGCCTTCCCGGCTACGGCTGTCACCGAAATTTCGTTCATGGTTTTTCCGCCGGTGAAACTCTCGACGACGCTGCCCGTCTGCCCCCATGGTCCGTTGCGCCGCGGGTCGGTCGGGCCGTAAAGGCCGAGGACGCGGGTGCCGAGCGCCGCTGCGAGGTGGAGCGGCCCGGTGTCGCCGCCGATCACGAGCCGGGCGCGCGCGAGCAGAAAGGCGAGCTCCCGAAGATCCGTGGACGGCGCCATCACGCCCTTTCCCTCCTCCACGATCGCCGCCGCGAGCTCCCGCTCGCCGGGTCCCCACGCCACCACGACAGGGTGGCCGAGCGTTTCGACGACGATCGATGCAAGGGATCGGAAGCAATCAATATTCCATTGTTTTCCGGCTCTGCCGGCGCCCGGAAGGAGCACGACCGGCGGCGCGGCGACGAGCGGAGCGAGCTTCCCGGTTGGAGCGGCGGCCCACGCGCGGAGGTCCGGTTCGACCGGGGCGGCGGAGGTCGTGCCGCCGCTCTGCTCGACGACGGCGCGCGCGAGGACCTGGTTCATCTCCACGACGTGAATCCCGGGCGGCGGAGAGACGGTGCGGTTCAGAAAGAGCAGCGCTCCCGGCTCCCGGATCGCGTCGCGCGTGAACCCATAGCGGACCGAAGCGCGAGCGATCCATCCGAGAATCGCCGACTTCATGAGGCCCTGGAAATCGACGGCGACGCCGCCGGCCGCCGCGGCGCGGAGGTCCCGCCGGAGCCGCCGCAGCCCCGCGCGCGTCTCGCCACGGAGCGGCGCCCGCCGCCACGCTTTCGTCGCCAGAGGGATGACCTCGTCCACCGGCGCGACCGCGGCGACCAGCTCCCGATACGGCCGCTCGACCGCCCACGCGATGCGCGCGTCGGGAAAGCTCGCGCGGAGGATCGCCACGGCGGGAAGCGTGTGGATCACGTCGCCGAGAGCGGAGAGGCGGAGGATCAACACAGAGTCGGGCATTGCGCGTTAGCGGGATTCGCACGCCGAACGGAATTGAACGCAGAACGCAGAACGCAGAACGTAGAAGGAAGAAGAAAGCCGCCCGCCCCGGGGATCGAATGCAGAATGCAAAATGAAAAATGAAAAATGAAAAAAGTTCGCTCACCACGCCCGCGGTGCGCCGGGATCGCGTTCCGCGCGCTTTTTACATTTTTCATTCTGCATTTTGCATTCTGCATTCGCCCGACCCGGTCCCCTTTTCTCACTTCTTCGTTCTGCGTTCTGCGTTCTGCGTTCGCTTTATGAGTTCGGTCGACGAGTGCTCCTTCGGATCCCCGACGGTGACGACGCGCCCTCCATACGATCTGACGATCTCCCCCTCCGGGACGTTCTCCGGCGTGTAGTCGGTCCCCTTGCAGTGGAAGTCGGGACGGAGCGTTTCGATGAGCGGCGCGGGGCTGCGCCCCTCGAAGATCGTGACGTACGCGACGCCACGGAGGGCGGACACGAGCTCGGCGCGCTCGTCCTGCGGCACGACCGGCCGCCCCTCGCCTTTGAGCTCGCGCGCGGAGCGGTCGCTGTTGACCGCGACGACGAGGACGTCGGCCACGGCCGCGGCGCCCTGCAGGTAACGGAGATGGCCGACGTGAAGCAGATCGAAGATGCCGTTGGCGAACGCGATCGTGCGGCCGGCCGCGCGCTCCCGCGCGAGGGCGGCGACGAGGTCGTCGTGGGCGAGAACGGGCGCGTTCATCGGATCGCCGGATCGCGCTCGATGGCCTCGCGCAGCTCGGCGGCCGACGCCGTCGCAGTCCCCATCTTCATCACCACGATGCCGCCGCAGTAATTCGCGATCTTCGCCGCTTCGGCGAACGTCGCGCCGGCCGCGAGGGCGAGCGTGAAGGCGGCGATCACCGTATCGCCGGCTCCGGTGACGTCGGCGATCTGGTCGGTTCCCCAGACGGGGATGGCGAGCGGCTCCGCCGCGCCGCGCTCGAACAGAGCCATGCCGCGGCTTCCGCGCGTGACGAGCAGGGCGCGCGCGCCGAGACCGTCGAGCAGCTCCCGGCCGACGTCCCGCAGCTTCTCCTCCTCGCCCGTGCCGAACAGCTCGACACCGGAGGCGACCGCCGCCTCGTCCTCGTTGGGCGTCGCGGCGGTCACCCCGCGGAAGTCGAGGAGGCGATGGCGCGAATCGAGCGTCACCGGCTTGCTTCCCGCGCCGTCGGTGAGGAGGCGCGCGAGGTCCGTCGCGACCGAGCCGTAGCCGTAGTCGGAGATCAGCGCCGCGTCCGCCGCCGCGGTTTCGCTGCGGAGTGCCTTCGCGATCCGCTCGCGCTCGTCGTCCCGAAGCTCGACGAAGTCCTCGACGTCGAACCGGACGATCTGCTGCCGCGCCGCGTGCGGCATGCCGCCGAGGACGCGCGTCTTCGTCGGCGTGTGGTAGCGCTCGAGGCGAAGGAGGCCCTTCGTGTCGATGCCCTTCGCGCGCAGAGCGTCGACGAGCGCGTCGCCGGCCGGATCGGCGCCGACGACACCGATCGGGCGCGCGACGCCGCCGAGCGCGGCGACGTTGTGGATCGCATTGCCGCCGCCGCCGAGAAGAATGTCCTCGCGGTCCTGGCGCAGGATCAGGACCGGCGCCTCGCGCGAGATCCGCTTCGGCACACCGTAGAGAAAGCGGTCCGCGACCAGGTCGCCGTAGACGACGACCCGCCTCCCCTGCATGCGGTCGACGATCTCGAGAAGCCGCGCTCGCCCGAACTCCACGGGCGAAGCATAGCGGGTCTCATCGCGTCTGGGGCGTCTAGAGCGTCTCGGGCGTCTGGGGCGCCGGTTTCACTTCTTCGCCGAGACGGAAGTTGACCGTGAGATTGAAGATGACCGGAACCGCCTTGCCGTCGAGGGTCGCGGGCGTGAACGTCCACTGCCGCACGGCGTGCGCGGCCGCTTCGTCGAGACCGAAGGGAAGGCCCTTGAGCACCTTCACGTCCTCGACGATCCCGCTCGCCGAGATGACCGTTTCGATGATTACGATCCCCGAGATCCGCGCCGCGCGCGCCTCGGCGGGATAAATTGGGTTGACGCGCGAAAGGATCTGCGGCGGCTTGACGTCTCCGCCGACGCGGTAGACCCCGTCGGGCGTCTGCACCGCAGGTCTCTGGCGTGACATCGTCGTTTCGGGCGCAGGCGATACCGTCGTCTCAATCGTCTCCACCAGCCGTCCGTTTTCGAAGACTTCGAGCCGCGCCAGGGTAGGCGCGGGGCCGCCGGAGCTCACGCGCACGTCGTACGTCCGCTCGTCGGTCACCGTGCGAAGCTCCACGGGCTCACCCTCTTTGGTAATGGCATAGCCGTGCATCACCGTCTCGCCGCCCGGAGCGCGCACGTGGACGCGCACGGCGACGCGTTCTTCGCCGGCCGGCGCGAGCGTCACGTGAAGCGTATGTTTCGCGCTCTCTTCCGCGGCGGCGGACGCGGCGAACGACGGTCGCGGAGTGACCAGACCGAAGACGAGACCGAAAAGTACGACGACGGCCAGGCCGAACCCGACCGCGGCGCGATGCGACACGAACGTGGGACGAGCGGACGAGTAATTCATGATGGAGTCCATCCTTTCCCTGAGCCGAAAGGCGCTCATGCACGAAATGGCTGCCGGACGGGCCGACAACGCGCATGTCTTGCCGAGCGCCGTCAGATACCGATCGATTGCGCCGCCGGCCTCGAGGACGGCGACGTCGCAGGCGCGCTCCGCGAGCTCGACGAGGCGGCCACGGGCCGCCCGATGCAGCGGATCGAACCAGGCGAGGCTGAAAACGAGCTCGTGAAGGATCGCCGCGAGATTGTCGCGCCGGCGCACGTGCGCGAGCTCGTGCAGGAAAATCGCTTCGAGCTCCGCGTCCGTGAGATCCCGCTCGAATCCGTTGGGGAGGAGGACGGCCGGCGAGAACGCACCGACGACGAGCGGTCCTCCGATCTCGCGGCTCGTCGCGAGACGCGCGCGGACTCCGAGACGGCGACAGACGCGTTCGAACGAATCGAGCGACAGCGGGGCGGCGCGGCGCGCGATCGCGCGCCACCGCACGTGCTCTCGCGCCAGCCGTCCCACCGCCAGCAGCGATCCCACTCCCCAAACCGCCGCGACGACGCATGGCCACTCCGCCGGCGCCAGCACCGCTCCGGCGGCCCCGAGCTCCCCGACCACTCTGACACTTGCGTCGCCCTCCGCGCCGGCCGCGCGCGCCAGGTGCGCGAGACGCCGGAGATCGGCGATCGCGAGAACGGTGAACAAGGCCGGCGCCGCGATGGCCAGGGAGACGATCCGGTACGCCGTCGGCGGCGCCAGCCGCCGCGCCTTCCCCGCAACGAGTCCCGCCGCGGCGGCGAGCACGGCGGCCACGAAGAGCCATGCGAGAAACTCCCCGGCTCCCGAAACGAGGGCGTGCAGCACGGCGTGGATCCCGCTCATGAGTCCTCCCGCTTCCCGGCGAGCGTCCGCTCGAGCGCCTTCAGATCCTCGAGCGTGAGGTGACCCGACTCCACGAGGTGCGAAACGACGTGCTGGCTCCCCCCGAGCGTCTCGACGAGATCGGCAACGAGCCTCCGGTACGTCGATTTCCGGCTGATCGCGGGAACGAAGAGAAACGCATTGCCCACTTTGCGGCTCTTCCGGATCGCGCCCTTTTCCTCGAGTCGCCCGAGGATCGTCTGCACCGTGGTATAGGCCGGGCGGGACGTTTCCGGGATCGCCTCCTGCACTTCCCGGACCGACGCTTCACCTAGATCCCAGAGGTGGTCCATGAGCTGGAGCTCGAGGCGGGTGAGACGGACCTTCGGCGAGCGCGGCATCCGTGGCTCCTAAGGATGTCGGTAAAGCTACGACTTTTGTAGTAGGCTGTCAAGGGGGAAAATAGGACGAATAGGACCTATAGGACGAATAGGACCCGGGCCTCGCCCGTCCTATTCGTCCTATTCGTCCTATTCGTCCTACTCCCCTCGAGTCTCGGAGGGCCCTTCCGCCGTCGGCTTCTCGGAGTTCTCCGTGGGCTCGAGGTCCGCCGAAGCCAGCTCTTTCTTCTCCTCCGCACTCAGGATCGTCTCCGGGTCGAGGAGCAGGTGCACCTCCTCGCCGTGCGGGACGACGCCGATGAAGAGCTCGCCGCGCAACCCGCGGACGAGAGGCGGCGCCGGGAGGATCGCCTCGGGGTCGACCGTCAGAATCCGGCGGACCTCGTCGACTTTGAAGCCGATCTGGCCGGCCGCGGTCTGGAGGATCAGCACGAGAGGCGTCCGCTCGGGCGGCGGAAGATTCGGCCGCAGGCGCGCGCGGAGGTCGACGACGGGGATGACCTGATCGCGCAGGATGAGGATGCCTTCGATGAACTCCGGCGCGTGCGGAACGGGCGTCGTTCCGCCGTAGGCGATGATCTGACGGATGGCCATGATGTCGAGAACGAACGAGTCGTTCCCGACGCGGAAGGTCATGAGACGGATCTGACGGGAGCCGTCGGTCATCGCTACCGCCGGACGCGGAGGTGGCGGACTTCCTCCTCGAGGCTCCGCGCCGCCTCGACGAGCTGGCGGACCGCCTCGGCGGAGTCGGCCGCGGCGTCGCGGTTCGCGCCGGCGATCTCGCGGAGGGTCTCCATGACGCGAATGATCCGCCCCGCCTCGGCGCCCTGCGCGCTCCCCGCCTGCTGGATCTCGTGGACCATCTGCATGTTTCTGTCGGCGACGGCGGCGAGCATCTGCGAGCCCGACCGCTGCTCGGCCATCGCCTGGCGGACGTAGTTCGTCGCCTCGCGCATCGCCTCGACCGCTTCCTGGATGTGACCGGAGCCGGAGGCCTGCTGCGTCGTCGCGGCATTGATCTGGCGGACGAGCTCCTGGAGGCGCTCGACGGCCGCGGTGATGCGCGCGCTCGAGCCGGCCTGCTCGCGCGTCGCCGCGGCGATCTCGCGCCCGCGCTCGGCGGCGGCGCGCGCCGCCTCGAGGATGTTCTCGAGCGCCCGGTCGGCCTCGTGCGCGAGCTCGGCACCCGTGCCGACGTTCCGCGCGCCCGCGCCCATCGCGCGGAGCGAGTTGTCGACCTCCTGCTGGACGTCGTGGATGAGAGCCGCGATCTCCTTGGTCGACCGGGCGGTCCGCTCGGAAAGATCGCGGATCTGGCCGGCGACGACGGAGAAGCCCTTCCCGTGCTCGCCCGCCTGCGCCGCGAGGATCGCCGCGTTGAGCGCGAGGAGATTCGTCTGCTCGGCGATGTCGTCGATGACGTTCAGGATCTTCCCGATCTCGGTCGAACGCTGGCCGAGGCGCGCGACGACGGCGTTCGACTCCTCGACCGACCGGCGGATCTCCTCCATCGCGCGTCCGGTGTCGCCGACGGCGCGGCGGCCGTTCTCCGCCGCGCTCTCGGTCGCCGCGGCGAGCTCGCTCGTCCGCGCCGCGTTCTGCTGGACCTCGGTGATCGACGCGTTCATCTCGAGCATCGACGCGGTCGTGTCGGTCACGAACGACTGGAGATGATCGACGTTGCGGTCGACTTCGCGGATGGACGAGACCATCTGGTCGGTCGCGGACGAGGTCTGCTCGACCGAGTGGAAGAGGCTGTCGGTCTGTTTCGAGACCTCCTCCATCGAGGCGACCATCTCGAGAATCGACGACGAGGTGTCTTCGGACGACGCGGCGAGGACCTCGACGTTTTCCGCGATCTTGAGAGCGCCGGCGTTGAGGCCGTCGATCGACTCGTAGGCTTCCTTCAGGACGCGGGCGCCCTCGTCGCTGCTGCCGATGATCGTCCGCGTTTTCGCGTCGACCGTCTCGGCGACGTTGCGCGTCTTCTCGGTCGCGGCGGTGATCTTCGCAACGGCCGACTCGAGGTTGCCGGCCATCGCGTTGAACGTCTCGGCGAGGGTCCCGATCTCGTCGCTCGCCGGCTTGCCGGCGCGGTGGGTGAGGTCCCCCGACGCGATCTGCCGCGCGGAGCCGACGAGATCGAGGATCGGTCTGGTCATGAGCCGGGAGCCGACGATCGCGATCGGCAGCCCCGCGGCGAATGCGAGGGCGAGCGCGCCGAGGTTGGTCCAGAGCGCGCTGCGGACGGCCGCCTGGACGGCACGGTCGTTGAGAGCGAGACGGAACCACCCTCCGGGCTCCGCCGCCTCCCCTCCCTCCCCCGCCTGCATGAGAGGGCGGACGAAGAGCTGCAGCTCGCCATCGTCGTCGCGGACGCGCGTCGTGAATCCCGCGCTTCCCGATGGCGGATCGGCGAACGCCGCCGGCCGTCTCTCCGGATCACTCGCGACGAGGATTTCGCCCGAGGCCGAAACGAAATCGGCGTACTCGATCGTCTCGCTCGCCGCCAGATCGTGGACGATCGGGCGGAGGTCGTCGGTCAGGCCGAACAGGACGTAGTAGGCCGAGGTCGACTGGATCGCGTCCGCGACGGCGTTGCCACGCTCGACCATCTGCTCGCGCATCGCGCGGCGGATCGCCCACTGCCCGACGAGGAGGATGAGAACGGCGACGACGGCCGTCTGGAGAACCAGCGCGAGGATGAACTTGGTCCGGAGGTTCGCCCCGCCCGCCCGTATTCCACCTATCCGAAGCATCTGACCCCGGCTAGTTTAGCCGATCAGTTCTTCTGCGCGGCGAAATCGACCACGCGCTCGTCATCGAAATGGATGCGGACCACGGCCCCGGGGTTCGTGAACGTCGCGAATTCGACCTCCAGGACGACGCCGGAGGGAGAGTCGCCGCACGCAACGGGCATCGGGCGGAGGACGCGGATCTGCCCGTACTGCCGCGCGACGACGTCGTCATCCTCGGTGGAGAGCCACGCGACCGGATCGCTGTCGCCCGACGCGATCGCCTCCCCGAGCGCCTTCGCCTCGTCGTACGTCATCGTTCCCGTGAGGAGCGTGAAGCGCACGCGCGGTCCGTCCTTCTCGTGGACGTATTTGTTGACGCACGCCGCCGCCGCCGGCGACGTGAGGAGGGCGGTGAGGGCGAGAAACGCGAGCGCGCGGACCATGACGGCTCCCGGAAACCACGTTTCTCTCATCGTTCTTCCACCCGAAAGACGCTGAGACCCGCCCGGATTCGGTCGCCCGGCTGGATCTTCGTGTTCCGCGCCGGGAGCGTGTTGAGAAACGTCCCGTTCCGACTGCCGAGGTCCTTGATCCGCACCGCCCCCTGCTCGTCGATGTTCAGGCTGAAGTGCTTCCGCGACAGGAACTCGTCGGGGACGCGGACGTCCCCCTCGCGGCCGACGATGAGCCCTCCGTCCGGAATCGCGTACTCCGTGCCGGTCGCGGGTCCCTCGACGGCGACGAGGACGCGACGCTTCGGCCCGGAGGACTGGACTTTCCGCGCGCCCGCCTCGAAGAGCTTTCGCATCAGCGCGGGAGAGGCCTCGCGGACCGTCTGTTCCGGCAGCTCGATCGGCTCGACGTCGACTCCCGGCTCGTCGGTCGTCTCGATGCAGATGAGCGCCTCGCCCGCGCGCACCAGATGCGTCCCCTCGCCGATCACGGCCTCGGTCACCGGCTCGCCGTCGAGGAAAGTCCCCGTGTGCGAATCGCAGTCGCGGAGAACCAGTTGCGAGCCGCGCAGCGCGATCTCGCAATGGCGGATCGAGAGCTCGGCGTCGTCGAGCTCGACGTGCGCGCCGCGGCGGCCGATCACGAGCGGATGGGCACCCACGCGGAACACGCGGTCGACCGACGCATCGGCTCCGCGGGCGACGATGCGGACGCTGCGGCTCGCTCCCGGCTCGGGCGCCGGCTCCGCCCCCAGCCGCGTCTCGTCTCCCACGGGGGCCGAAGCGACCCGGTAGGGCGCCAGGTCGAGCTCGACCAGGTCGCCCGCCGCGGCGTAGCGCGCCACGAGCACGTCGCGCAGCCCGAACACCAGCTCGCCGCACGTGCACCGCGCGAGCGAGGAGGGGAGAAGCACCGCCACCGCCGCCGGCACGTCGTACGCCTGATCGCATTTCTGACAGCGGAGGAGGGGCACGAGACGATGATAAGGCGTCTTGGGCGTCTTGGGCGTCTTGGGCGTCTTCGGCGTCTTGGGCGTCTTGGGCGTCTTGGGCGTCTTGGGCGTCTTGGGCGTCTTGGGCGTCTTGGGCGTCTGGGGCGTCCGGAGGGCAGAGATGCTTTTGTGTCCGTCAAATACTCAGGAGGTATTCGGCATGGCACGGGTAACGCGATTCGAGGATCTGAAGGCGTGGCAGCAGGCCCGAGTACTTGCGCGTTCGCTGTATGCGATCAGCAGGAGGGAGACCATAAATCGCGACTTCGCGATGGTGAATCAGTTCCGGAAGACCGCGCTTTCGCCGATGCTGAATATCTCGGAGGGCTTCGCGAGGCGCAGCGACCGCGATTTCGCGCATTTCCTCTCGATCGCTCACGGGTCGGTCGCGGAGGCGCAGGCCCTCCTTTACGCCGCCCTCGACCAGGGATACATCGACGAAGAGGCGATGCAAGAGACCTACGAGGAGGCGGATCATTGCTCGCGTCTCATTCAGGCACTCGGCCGCTACCTCGGAGCCGGACGCGAAGACGACTCAACGCCGCGGAAGCAAAAGACGCCCAGGACGCTCAAGACGCCCTAGACGCCCTAGACGCTCGACGTGTTACAATTTACGCCTCATTTCCGCCTAACGCTTGACTTACGCCTGATTACCGCCTACATTGGTCGGTACGGCGGAGGCGATGCAGTGACGTACCTGACCGAGCGGCAGCGGGACATTCTTCAGTTCATCCGGGAGTACCAGCGGGAGCGCGGCGTGGCGCCGACGCACCGGGAGATCTGCGAATCGTTCGGCTTTTCGTCGTACGGGACGGTCTACAAGCACCTCTCCATTCTTCAGAAAAAGGGGCTGATCCGCCGCGACTGGAACCAGAAGCGCGGAGTCGAGCTGGTCGAGCCGCCGGCCCCGCGCGCCGCGGAGAGCGGGACGCGCGAGCTGCCGCTGTTCGGGGTCATCGCGGCGGGACGGCCGCTCGAGGTCGCGCCTGGGGACGAGGTCGTTGCGGTGCCCGACCACCTCACCGGGCGCGGCGAGAACTACGTGCTCAAGGTACGCGGCGACTCGATGATCGAGGACGGGATCCACGATGGAGACCTGGTGATCATCGAGCACCGCCAGACGGCGGAGAACGGGGACATGGTGGTCGCGAACGTGGCGGGCGAAGTCACGCTCAAGCGGTTCTATCGCGACCGGGGGCGCGTCCGGCTGCAGCCGGCGAACGCGGCGATGGCGCCGATCTACGCGCGCCCCGAGGACGTGGCGATCCAGGGAATCGTAATCGGCTTGATGCGCCGGTTCTGAGAACACGGCGCGAGGGGGACACGATGGACGTTGTACTCAGGCTGAGAGAGCTCCGGCGGCTGCGGGGGCTGAGTCAGAAGGATGTGGCGGATCGGTCCGGGATCGGCGAGAAGTCGATCAGCTCGTTCGAGACGGGGGAGCGGATCGCGTCGATGAAGCTCGCGCAGCTCGAGCGGATCCTCCACGCGTACGGCGTGACGCTGAAGGAGTTCTTCAGCGAGCGGCTCGACCGGAAGATCGCGCCGTGGGACGTGACGCCGGAGGAAGAGCAGCTCGAGGCGATGACGGCGGAGCTGAAGGCGCTGCCGAAGAAAACGCGGGCGGCGATCGTCGCGCGGATGCGCCTGATGATCGACGCGGCGAGCGAGATGCCGTCGATCCCGCGTACGACGGTGCCGCCGCGGCCGCAGCTCGCGCGCGAATGGCAGATGCTGACGTCGCGGAATTGAGGCGATGTGGCCGGGGCGTCTCGCCCCGGAACCCGACGTACGCGTCCGTGCGAATGGGTTCCGGGACGGCCCGGCCACGTTACTCCCAGCGCGCGGCGCCCTCGGGGTCGTCGAGCCGGCGGAGCGTGACCGCGGCGGTTCGCCGCGATTCCGGTCCCGGGATCGCGGCGACCATCTCGCCGATCGCGGCGCGCGAGGCGCGCAGATCGCCGCGGACGCGATGCACCGTCGCGAGCCCGATGTACGGGCGCCGGTTCTGCGGGAACGCCGCGATCTCGGCGCGGAACGCGGCGATCGCCTCGTCGAAGCGCTCGAGCCGCGCCAGGATGTCGCCGCGCAGGTACTCGAGCGATTCGACCGGGGAGCCGGTCAGCGCCGCCTGGCGCCGCGCCTCCTCGATGATTCCGAGCGCCTGCTCGAGCCGCCCCTGCCGCGTGAGCACCTCCGCGAGAAGGACCGAGCCGACGATGCGGTGCGTCGGATGGGCGCGCACCTGCTCCGCGTGCCTCTGGGCCGCGGCGAGATCGCCTCGCTCGAGGGCGATCCGCCCGAGGTTCTGGTGCGCGGACGCGGGATTCACGCGCAGGGCGAGCTCCGCGTGCTCCCCCGCCGCGTCGAGATCGCCGAGACGGTGATAGATCGACGACAGCGATAGCGCGAACTCCCCCGCCAGCCGCGGATGCGCGCGCATGGCGTCCTGATAGACGCGCACCGCCTCCCGCAGCTCCCCCTTCTCCTCGAGCAGCATCGCGAGGCGCGTCCACCCGTCCGTGAATCCCGGGTTCTCCTCCAGGATCGCGCGGAGAATCGTCATCGCCTCGCCCGTTCGTCCGGTCGCCGCCGCTTCCATCGCCTCCTGCATCCGCCGAATCACATGGATCCGGTCCTTCGGATCGGGGAGCACCTCGTCGTCCGCGGCGCCGCTGATGCCGCCGAGGTACCCGAGAGCCTGGAGCCGCGCCGCATCCTCCGGATCGACCGCTTCGGGAATCGCGAGCGCCTCGGGGATCGCCTCGAGCGACTTCCGAAAGTCAGCGGCCGCTCGACGCTGCTCGGCAAGGAGGTTGTTCGTCTCGCCGGGATCGGCGACATAGTCGTACAGCTCCGGACGCGGCGCCTCGATGTAGTGAAGCCGCTCGCCGACGAGGGCTCTGAGATCGCTCCAGCCGAGGTGGATGCGCGGGTACATCGACTCGGCGTAGATGGTGCGGCCACGATCGGGCGGGTCGAAGAGCGAACGCGCATGCCGGAATGCCGGCGGCTCCATCCCCGCGATCCGGAGCAGCGTCGGCGCGACGTCCGCGAGTCCGACCGGCGCCGCCACGCGCTCGCCTCCCCGCGCGCCGCCCGGGAGCCGGATCAGAAGGGGAACGTGCAGGGACTCTCTGTAGAGAAACATCCCGTGCTCCGGCTCGCCGTGATCGCCGAGGCCCTCGCCGTGATCGGAGAGGACGACGATGACGGCACGGTCGTAGAGGCCGAGCCGGTCGAGCCGTTCGAGGAACCAGCCGAGAGCGGCGTCGGCGGCCGCGATCTCTCCGTCGTAGGGTGATGGTGCATTCGCGAACGCGGCGGACGGCTCGTACGGCGCGTGCGGCTCGAAGAGGTGGAGCAGGAAAAAGAACGGCTGATCCGCATGGCGCTCGATCCATTCGGCGGCGATCGAGGCCGTGCGCATCCCGCTGCGATCGACGAGCCCGAGCGGCACGCCGGGACGCGCCTCGATCGCGTCGTCGTAGAAGTCGAACGCCGCGCCGATGCCCGACGCGCCCCGCAGCACGAAGGCCGACACGGCGGCGCCCGTGGGACGGTCCTCCGAGCGGAAGAGGCCCGGCACCGTCGGGTGCGCGGCGGAGTCGAAGACGTAGCCGATGTTGCTCCGCACGCCGTGCTCGTACGGCATCGTCCCGGTGAGGATCGAGAGGTGCGAAGGAAGAGTCAGCGGGACGTGGCTCCAGGCGTTCTCGAAGACGACCGACTCGGCCGCGAGCGCGTCGAGATGCGGCGTGGCCGCGCCGGAGCCGCCGAAAGCGGAGAGGTGGTCGGCGCGCACCGTATCGATCGAGATCACAATGACGGGCGCGTCGGGAAAGTGCGGGTGCGCGGCGGCGTCGCGTTCGTTCGGACCGCACGCCGGAGCGATGATCGCGAGGAAAAGCAGGAGCACGCGGATCGCTCTCACGGGAGCGAAAAGCACGGGGGCGCGGCGGGCATTCCGTGACATGCCCCCGAAAAAGCGCCCCGGCCGAAGCCGGGGCGCCACAGGAACCGCGTCGCGGTCCGGCTTCAGAAGCGGAAGCCGACCGAGAAGCGGTACGTACGCGGGAGCTGGAAGTCGCCCTGCGTGAGCAGGGTCGTCGGATTGCGCGGTTCGCCGAAGTTCGAGCCGAGCTGGTAATGAATGCCCTCGACGGGAGTTTCGGTGAACGGGTTGAACGCCAGGCAAGGCTCGCCCGGGTCCGGCCCGTTCGCCCCCTGCACGCAGCCGTTGTTCAGTGTGAGGACGGTGGTGTTGCCGCCGACCTGCGCCGATTCGTCGAACAGGTTCAGGACTTCGGCCTGAACGAAGAGCTCGAGGCCCGAGATCGGCAGGTTGTAGTTCAGCGCGAAATCGGTCGCGGTGACATCGTCCCAACGGAACTCGCCTCGCTCGCTGAAGTAGTAGAAGTTGTCCGTGGAGACCGCGGAGCCGTACCCGGGATTGGCCGGGCACTGCGGGCAGTCCTCGCGCTGATGCACGTCGATCAGGCCGATCGCCGAAAACGGCGTGCCGGTGTCGAAGCGCTGCAGAACGCTGAAGTTGAAGTTGCCGAACGGCGTCGGCTGGTCGTACGTCGCCCAGGCGCGCAGCTTGTGCGTCTGATCCGCCGGGAGGAAGCCGATCGGGTTCCTCTGCGCGTAATTCAGAAGCTCCGGCTGGAAGTCCGCACCGGTTGACGCGACAGGGCCCGAGCCGGCGGTCTCGCCGACCGCGTTGCCGATCGTTTCGGACCAGGTGTAGTTGCCGCCGAGGGTCAGTCGCGGCGAGATCTGGAAGCCGGCCTGCAGAAGGACGGCGTCGTACTCCCGCGTCAGGTCATCGACGTTCTCGACGAGGGCGACCCGGACGTTCCCCCCGCGGAGCGGATCGAACGCCGTGCCGGTATCGAGACGCTGCACGTTGCCGTAGAAGTTGTCCCACTCGCGATGCTGATAGTCGATGCGGGCATAGCCGCGGCGGCCGATGACGGTCGACGCGCCGACGGTGAACTCGTTCATCGTCGGCGACTCGAGCCGCTCGCGGATCTGGGTTGCGATCCCGGACGTACCGCCGCCGATCAGCCACCCTTCACCCGTGAAGATCGAGCCGAGATTGTCGATGCCGCCCTCGCTCTGGAACCATTCCCACATCTGCGCGAGAGCCTGGTCGGTGGGCAAGCCGGTGATGTCGGGGCCGCCATACGCCCAGTAGAGGAGCGATGGGCTGCCGGCGGGCGAGGCCGCGTCGCCGATGTTCCCGTTCGCGATCTTCGACGCGTAGCCGCCGTAGGTCGCGTTGAAACGGAGGCGGCCGTTGCCGAAGGCGTCGTACGTGACGCCGAGACGCGGCGTCACGATCTCGTCGTCGGCGACTTTCGCGCCCGCCTGATCGACGCCCTCGTTCTGATCGTACCGGACTCCCACGTTCATGCTCCACTTCGCGTTCAGGTCCCATTTGTCGTTCACGAAGAAGGACGTGGTCGTGAAGTCGTTGCCCAGGCTGCGCTGCAGGATCGGCCAGTAAATGATGTAGTCGCCGAACGAGAATGTCGGCTGAACGAAACCGTTCACGCGCTGCGGGTCGCTGAAGGTGTAGATCATGAAGTCCGAGCCGGACTGGCTGTTGTCCTCGAGGAGCGAGTTCGTGAACTCGTCGAAGCCGGCCACGAGGTTGTGCGTGCCGAGCCCACGCGTCGACAGATAATAGGTTCCCTTGACCAGGAAGTTCTCGCTGTCGCGGACCTTGTCGCCGAGAGCGCTGCCGAAGACGGGGGCGCCGAGGAAGGCGCCGCCGAAGAAGTCGTACACCGGGGTGCCGGTCGCGAAGTCGGTGATCGTCGAGCCGGAGT
>JBOGJQ010000456.1:0-21692 GCA_050745405.1 Thermoanaerobaculia bacterium
GCCTCATCGGAAGGGACGCGTCCCTCTCCGCGAAGGTCCCACAGCTCGACGATGAGCCGGCCGGCGAGGGGAGAGAACGCGCCGCCGGTCTCGCGGGAGAGCTCGAGCGTCCTCGCCAGGAGCCGGGCGAGCTCGGGCGAGACGGCGACGGGCTCGCCCGCCGGCGCGGCATTGACGCGCGAGAGCGGACTGCCGGGGCGCCAGGTGGAGAGAAGTGCCTCGACACGGGCGATCTCGCGGAAGGCGGCTTCGGCATCGAGTGCGGCGGACGAAGTGGCGGGGAGCTCGATGGTGCAGAGCGTCCCCATGAGGTACTGCGTGCGGACGGCGGGCTCGGCCGCAGCGTCGGGAGCGGAGGTGCAGGCGGCGGCGAGCGCGACGAGGGCGATCGGAAGCGAGAGGCGGCGCATGGGCGTCTTGAGACTGAGACTAAGTCTCAAACACGCGCATTCTTCCTCTCCGTGCTTCCCGTGTCAAGCCGTCACCGCGACGAAGCCTCTCCCCGCCCGAGCGCGCGGCGGATCGCCTGCAATCGCTCGACCGCGCCCTCCATGTCGCCGTGGACGCACAGCGTATCGAACGCGATCGCGAGCGGCGTCCCCTCTTCCGTCACGACGCCGCCGTCGCGCGCGAGGCCGAGCGCCTGCGCCGCGGCCTCGACTGGGTCGAGCAGCAGCGCCCCCGCGCGCCCGCGCGGCACGAGCGAGCCGTCCGCCGCGTACCGCCGGTCGGCGAACGCCTCGCGGACGACGCGCAACCCCGCCGCACGCGCCCTCTCGAGGAGCATCGATCCGGGCGCCGCCACCAGCGCGAGATCGCGATCCACATCGCCGGCCGCCGCGACGACCATTTCCGCGAGGTCCGCGTCGTGGTGCGCCTCGTTGTAGAGCGCCCCGTGCGGCTTCACCCGATCGAGGCGGACGCCGCCCTCCGTCGCGAGCCGCCGGAGCAGCGCGATCTGCCCCACCAGCGCCTCGCGAAGCGCCTCCGGGGCGATTCCGATCCGCCGCCGCCCGAACCCCTCCCGGTCGGGATACGACGGATGCGCGCCGAGAACGACCCCGAGCTCCCCCGCGCGCCTCACCGCCTCGGCCATGGACTCCCTGTCGCCCGCGTGCCCGCCGCAGGCGACGTTCGCCGCATCGACCAGAGGCCAGAGCGCCGCCTCCACCGCCCGTCCCACGGCATCGCCCGCCTCCCCCAGATCGCACGAGATCTCGACCGCGCTCGCCATACCCGTTCCGCCGGAGTGTGAAAGTATATGCGCCGCGGTCGGCAACGAATTCGCACGTGCTCGTTGGCCGTTGTTCGTTGTTCGTTGTTCGTTGATCGTTGTTCGTTGATCGTTGTTCGTTGATCGTTGTTCGTTGTTCGTTGACCGTTGTCGGTTGTCGGTTGCTCGTTGCTCGCTGCTCGCTGCTCGCTGCTCGTTGACCAGACAACAGACAGGCGTCGTCATCCTGAGCGAGGGCGGCTGGGCGGGTGTGAGCGAAGGATCTCCTCAGCTGCGTCTCGACCGGGCAGGAAGGCCGAGTCGGAGTCGCGACTGAGAAGATCCTTCCCCGCTTCGCTCGTCAGGATGACGAACACCGACAACCGACAACCGACAACCAACAATGGGTAAAACAACAAACAACGAACAACGAACAACGAACAACGAACAACGAACAACGAACAACGAACGAACGATGACGACTGAAAAACCATGAAACCGGACGACGGTAGAAAGCGCGTGATCGTCGAGGGCGTGCGCCCGGAGATCGATGCCGGCCGCTTCCCGATCAAGCGCGTTCCGCGCGAGCCGGTCGTCGTCGAGGCGGACATCTTCACGGACGGCCACGACTCGATCTCGGCGCGCCTCCTCTGGAAACGCGAGGGAGCGACGAGCTGGACGGAAGTCCCGATGGAGGCTCTCGTGAACGACCGCTGGCGCGCGTCGTTCGTCCCCGAGGAGCTCGGACGGTATCTCTACACGCTCGAGGCGTGGGTCGATCACTATCTGACGTGGCGGCGCGACCTCCGGAAGCGGCTCGACGCGGGACAGGAGCTCGACGTTCCGCTGCAGATCGGCGCCAAGCTCGTTCGCGACGCGGCGGCGCGCGCCGGAGGCGCGGACGCGAAGGCACTGGAGTCTCTCGCGAAACGCCTCGAGAAATCGACGGGCGGCGCGGCCGAGCTCGAGGACCTCCTCGACCGGGAGATCACGCCGCTCGCCCTTCGCCACCCCGACCGGCGCTGGGCCACGCGCTACCCGCGCGAGCTCGGCGTCGTCGTCGATCCCCCCCGCGCGCGGTTCTCGGCGTGGTACGAGATGTTCCAGCGGTCCACCGCCGCCGAACCGGGGCGCCACGGCACGTTCCGCGACGCCGAGCGCCGTCTCCCCTACATCGCCTCGATGGGCTTCGACGTCCTCTACCTCCCTCCCATTCATCCCATCGGCGAGACGAAGCGGAAGGGGAAGAACAACGCCGTCGTCGCGGAGCCGGACGACGTCGGGAGCCCGTGGGCCATCGGCGCGAGCGAAGGCGGTCACACGGCCGTTCATCCCGAGCTCGGCACCCTCGACGACTTCCGCCGCTTCGTCGAGGCGGCGCGCGGCCACGGGATCGAGGTCGCCCTCGACATCGCGTTCCAGACCTCCCCCGATCATCCCTGGGTGGACGAGCACCCCGACTGGTTCCTCTGGCGGCCCGACGGCACCGTGCAGTACGCGGAGAACCCGCCCAAGAAATACGAGGACATCTATCCCTTCTACTTCGAGACGGAAAAATGGGACGAGCTGTGGGAGGGATTGCGGGACGTCTTCCTCCACTGGATCTCCCAGGGCGTCCGCATCTTCCGCGTCGACAATCCGCACACGAAGCCGCTCCCGTTCTGGGAGTGGTGCATCGGCGAGATCAAGCGCCGCCATCCCGACACGATCTTCCTAGCGGAGGCGTTCACGCGGCCGCGGATCATGTACTGGCTCGCGAAGGCCGGCTTCACGCAGTCCTACACCTACTTCGCCTGGCGGAACACGAGCCAGGAGCTGCGCGAGTACTTCACCGAGCTGACGCGCACGGAAGTGAAGGAGTACTTCCGCCCGAACGTCTGGCCGAACACGCCCGACATTCTGACCGAGCACCTGCAGCACGGCGGGCGGCCGGCGTTCATCGCCCGGCTCGTGCTCGCGGCGACGCTCGCCGCGAGCTACGGGATCTACGGTCCCGCGTACGAGCTCGGCGAGCACGTGCCTCGTCACTCGGGCAGCGAGGAGTATCTCGACTCGGAGAAGTACCAGCTCCGCTTCTGGACGCTCGACGACCCGCGCAGCATCGCCGAGCTCATCGCGCGCGTGAACCGCATCCGGCGCGAGCACGACGCGCTGCAGTCGAACGACTCGCTCGTCTTTCACGGCTGCGACAACGACCAGATTCTCGTCTACAGCAAAACGAACGTGGAGCGCACCGAGACGATCCTGACCGTCGTCAACGTCGATCCGTACCACCCGCAGGCGGGATGGACGGACCTCGACCTGCCGGCGATCGGTCTGGAGTGGGACCGGCAGTTTCAGGTGCACGATTTGCTGACGAATGCGCGGTTCAACTGGCATGGACCGCGCAATTACGTCGACCTGAATCCCCACGTCGTCCCGGCGCACGTTTTCCGCGTGCGCCACCGGATGCGATCCGAGCGCGACTTCGATTATTACCTTTAGCCGGCCTCCGGCCGGCGGTCGTCAGTCGCCGGTCGTCAGTCGTCAGGGCTCTCCGGCGGAACGGGCGATCGGAACTGACGACGGACGACTGACGACTCACGACGAGGTACGCGGTGCCCCGCAGCAAACGACAAGAAACGGCGATCCTCGAAGACGACCCGTCCTGGTACAAGGACGCGGTCATCTACCAGCTCCACGTCCGCGCCTACCACGACAGCAACGCGGACGGCATCGGCGACTTCGCCGGCCTCGCCGAAAAGCTCGACTACCTCCAGGACCTCGGCGTCACCGCGATCTGGATGCTCCCGTTCTACCCCTCGCCTCTCAAGGACGACGGGTACGACATCGCCGACTACACCACGATCAACCCGAGCTACGGCGAGCTCCGCGACTTCCGCAACGTCATGAAGGCGGCGCACCGGCGCGGGATCCGCGTCATCACCGAGCTCGTCATCAACCACACCTCGGATCAGCACCCGTGGTTCCAGAAGTCGAGGCGCGCGAAACCCAGCTCCGCGATGCGCGACTACTACGTCTGGAGCGACACGGCGGAGCGCTACAAGGACGCGCGCATCATCTTCAAGGACTTCGAGACGTCGAACTGGTCGTGGGACCCGGTCGCGCACGCCTACTTCTGGCATCGCTTCTATCACCATCAGCCGGATCTCAATTTCGAGAATCCGGCCGTTCATCGCGAGCTCTTCCGCATTCTCGACATGTGGATGGAGATGGGAGTCGACGGCCTCCGTCTCGACGCGATTCCGTACCTCTACGAGCGCGAGGGGACGACGAGCGAGAACCTCCCGGAGACGCACGCGTTTCTCAAGATGCTGCGGGCGCACGTCGATGCGAACTTCCGGAACCGGATGCTGCTCGCCGAGGCGAACCAGTGGCCCGAGGACTCGCTGCCGTACTTCGGGAACGGGGACGAGTGCCAGATGGCGTTCCACTTCCCGCTCATGCCGCGCCTCTTCATGGCGGTAGCGATGGAAGACCGCTTCCCGATCATCGACATCCTCCACCAGACACCCGACATCCCGGAGAACGCGCAGTGGGCGCTCTTCCTCCGGAACCACGACGAGCTCACTCTCGAGATGGTCACGGACGAGGACCGCGACTACATGTGGCGCACCTACGCCCAGGACGCGCAGGCGCGCATCAACCTCGGCATCCGCCGGCGCCTCGCGCCGCTGCTCGGCAATCACCGGCGGAAGATCGAGCTCATGAACGGGCTCCTCTTCTCGTTCCCGGGAACCCCGATCATCTACTACGGCGACGAAATCGGGATGGGCGACAACATCTATCTCGGCGACCGGAACGGCGTCCGGACGCCGATGCAGTGGAGCTCGGACCGGAACGCCGGCTTCTCCCGCTCGAACCCGCAGAAGCTCTACCTGCCGATCATCATCGACCCCGAGTACCACTACGAAGCGATCAACGTCGAGGCGCAGCAGAACAACCCTCACTCGCTGCTGTGGTGGATGAAGCGGCTCATCGCGATCCGGAAGCGCTACAAGGCGTTCGGACGCGGCTCGCTCGAGTTCCTTCACCCGGAAAACCGCCGCGTCCTGTCGTTCCTGCGCAGGCACGAGAACGAGACCATCCTCGTCGTCGCGAACCTCTCGCGGTTCGTGCAGTACGTCGAGCTCGATCTCGCCGCGCACGCGGGAATGACGCCCGTCGAGATCTTCGGCCACTCGCCGTTCCCGACGATCGGCGACAAGCCGTACTTCCTCACGATGGGACCGCACTCGTTCTACTGGTTTCTTCTGGAGCCGCAGGCGGGAACGGCGCTCGCGATCAGCACGGCGCAGGAGCTTCCGCGCCTGCCCGCGAAGGGATGGGACGATCTCTTCTCGTCGCGCTCGCGCGCGCGGCTCGAGAGCGTGCTGGCGAGCTACCTTCCCGGCCGCCGCTGGTTCGCCGGGAAGTCGCGGAAGATCAAATCGGTCACGATCGCCGACGTCGTTCCGATCGAGCGCGGAGCGATCGCGATCCTGCGCGTCGGTTATCCCGAGGGGGCGGACGAGACCTACGTCCTGCCTCTCGCGATCGCGCGGCCGGCCGAGTTCGACCTCGGCCGCGAGGAGAACCGCGCCGCCGCGATCGCGCGCCTCGGCGAGGAGCCGGAAGAACAGGTCCTGTTCGACGCCCTGTACGACCGGGAGTTCAGCCGTTTTCTGCTGGAAGCCATCGGCCGCCGGCGGGAGTTCCAGGGAGACCAGGGAGAGATCCAGGGCGTGGCGACGCGCGGCTTCCGCCAGCTCCGCGGCTCCGGTCCGCTCGACCCCCACGTCCTCCGCGCCGAGCAGAGCAACTCCGCGGTCATTTACGGCGAGCGGCTTTTCCTGAAGCTCTACCGCAAAATCGAGGCGGGTGTGAACACCGACTTCGAAGTGACGCGGTTCCTGTCGGAAAAGACCTCGTTCCGGAACACGCCGCCGCTCGCCGGCGCTCTCGAGTATCACCGCGGGAAAGAGCAGACGACGATCGCGCTCCTGCAGGGGTTCGTGCCGAGCCTCGGGGACGCGTGGGGATTCACGCTCGACGACCTCGGGCGTTTCTTCGAGCGCCTGCTGAGCGAGCGCGAGCTGCTCACGCAGACCGACGCGGCCGTGCCGGTACAGAGCGTTCTCGAGCTCGCCGCGGGCGAGGTCGACCCGCTCGCCCGCGACCTCATCGGAGCCTATGCCTCCTCGGCCGCGCTCCTCGGCGAGCGCACCGCGGAAATGCACCTCGCGCTCGCGTCGCAGCCGGAGGACCCGGTCTTCGCCCCCGAGTCGTTCACGCCCCACTATCAGCGGTCGATCTATCAGCACATGCGGACGCAGGCGACCCGGTCGCTCGCGCTGCTCCGGAAAAAGGCGCGCGATCTCGCGCCGGACGCGCGCGACGACGCCGTCGCGCTGCTCGAGCGCGAGGGCGAGATCCTCGAGCGCTTCCGCGACCTCCTCGAGCGCAAGATCTCCGCCGTCCGCATCCGCACGCACGGCGACTTCCATCTCGGTCAGGTGCTCTATACCGGGCGCGATTTCGTGATCATCGATTACGAGGGCGAGCCGGGACGTCCGTTGAGCGAGCGCCGCATCAAGCGTTCCTCTCTTCGCGACGTCGCCGGGATGCTCCGCTCGTTCAATTACGCGCCGTACGCCGTCCTGTTCGGTCAGGTCGGCGGCGCCGTCCGGGACGAGGACGCTCCTCTGCTCCATCGTGCCGCGCGCTTCTGGCACCGGTGGGTCAGCGCGATCTATCTCCGGCGCTATCTCGAGCTCGCCCGGACCGGACCCATCGTGCCGAAGACGGACGAAGAGCTCGACGTCCTGCTGCGCGCATACCTTCTCGAGAAAGCTCTGTACGAGGTCTCCTACGAGTTGAACAACCGGCCCGAGTGGGTCGGCATCCCTCTTCGCGGCATTCTCCAGCTTCTCGACGAGGAGCGCTGACATGGCCGCGAGGGGTCAGTCCGCCGGCCGCGAACTGCGCGAGCTCGCGATCCTCCATTCGATTCAGCCGGCATACCGCGACGCGTCCGGGAGGCGGAAGGAGGCGTCGCCCGAAGGGCTTCTCGCGACGCTGCGGGCGCTCGGGGCTCCGGTCCAGTCGCCGCGCGACGTGGCGGACGCGCTGTGCGCGCGACGCGAGGAGATCTGCCGGCGCGCGATCGAGCCCGTGACGGTCTGGTGGAGCGGCGAGCCGCTCGCCCTCCGCGTCATGGTCGAGGACCGCCACCGCGACGCCGGATTCCGCTTCCGCATCGACCGCGAAGACGGCACCACGGGGGAGATCGAGCCGCTCTGGGCCCACGACCGGCCGGGACCGGAGCTCGGCTCGCGCCGTTTCGTCCAGCGCTGGTTTCACTTCGCGGCCACGCGTCTCGAGCCGGGCTATCACCGGCTGCACGTCGCGTGGCCCGGCTCGGAGCACGCGACCCTCGTGCTCGCCGCGCCGCAGCGCGCGTGGTCCACGCCGAACCGGCGGCGGATGTGGGGACTCTTCGCTCCGGTCTACGCCCTCCGGTCGACGCGCGACTGGGGCGTCGGCGATCTCACCGACTTCTCGAACTTCATCCGCGAGATCGTCGATTTCGGAGGATCGGGCGTCGCGACGCTTCCGCTCCTGTCGACGTTCCTCTCGGAGCCGTTCGAGCCGAGCCCCTACGCGCCGGTGAGCCGCCTCTTCTGGAACGAGCTCTTTCTCGATCCGACGCGCACGGCCGAGTTCCGCACGTCGGAAGCGGCCAGGGCGATGGTCGAGTCGGCCGCATTCCGGGAGGCGATCGACCGGAGCCGCGGAGCCGACTTCGTCGACTATCGCGAGACGATGGCGCTGAAGCGGCGCGTGCTCGAGATCCTGACGGGGGAGTTCTTCGAGCGTGCGCCCGCCGCCCGGCGCGACGAGCTCGCGCGGTACCAGGCGGCGCGCCCGCGCGCCGAGGCGTACGCGCGCTTCCGCGCGGCCGTGGAGAAGGGGCGCTGGCCCGGACCCGCTCCGGCGGACGGTCTGATCGAGCTCGAGCCCGGCGAGGAAGCGGGGCGTCGCTACCATCTCTACGCGCAATGGCAGTGCGAGCGGCAGCTCGAGAGCGTCGCGGGCCTCGCGCGGTCGAGCGGGTTCGGGCTCTATCTCGATTTTCCGCTCGGCGTGCACGGCGGCGGATTCGATGCGTGGCTCGAGCACGACGATTTCGCGCACGAGGCGTCGACCGGCGCGCCGCCCGACCTGCTGTTCAGCGGCGGCCAGGACTGGGGCGCCCCACCGCTGCACCCCGAGTGCCTCCGCCAGAACGGCTATCGCTATCTGATCGACTCCCTCCGCGCCGTCATGCGCTACGCCGGGGTGCTCCGGTTCGATCACGTGATGGCGCTCCATCGGCTCTACTGGATCCCGCGCGGCGTGACGGCGCACGACGGCGTTTACGTCCGCTACGCGAAGGACGAGCACTTCGCGATTCTCGCGATCGAGTCGCACCGCCACCGGACGACGATCGTCGGCGAAGACCTCGGCACCGTCCCCGCCGTCGTCCGCAGAAGGATGAACCGGCACGGAATCCGGCGCATGTACGTCCTGCAGTACGAGATCGGCCCCGGGGGGCACGTCGCCGACCCGACCCCCGACGCCGTCGCCAGCCTGAATACGCACGACATGCCGCCGTTCGCAGGATTCCTGCATGGGACCGATATCGGCGAACGCGCCGCTCACGGTCAGGCGGACGACGAGGAGAGGCAGCGCCGGGAACGGGCGGCGACCGTGGAGGACCTCGCCCGCTTTCTCGAGTCGAAGGGTTACCTCGGCCCGGGGCGGCGGGACGCCGCCGAGCTGTTCCGCGGCGCGACGGAGTTCCTCGCCAGGAGCGATGCCGAGCTGCTGCTCGTCAACGTGGAGGACCTCTGGCAGGCGACCGCGTCGCAGAACCTTCCGGGCACGCACCTCGAACACCCGAATTGGCGCCGCAAGCTCGACCGCCGGATCGAGGATATCGTGGACGATCCGGAGCTCGTCGGACGCCTGCAGAGAATCGATGAGTGGCGAAGACAAGGGAGACGGGGATGACCGACAGAAACGATCCGAAGCAGCCGAAGCCGACGCGCAAGCGGAAGAGCGAGGCGAAGGAGCCCGAGACCGCGCCCGAGAAGGTCGGGAGGAAGCCGCCGGTCAAGAAGGCGGCCCCGCCAGCAGCGGAGAAGAAGGAAGTCCGCCGTCCGGCGGGGGCCAGGCGGCCGCCGGTCTCCGACGCGGCCGCGGCGCTCCCCGAAGACGGCGCGCGCATTCCGATGCCCTCGCCCGAGCCGCCCCCTCCCGCGCCGCCCGCCGGCGCGCGCCCGGAAACGTTCACGCTGCTCACCGATCAGGACATCTACCTGTTCAACGAGGGGACGCACCACCGCCTGTACGAGAAGCTCGGTGCGCACACCGTCACCATCGGCGGCGTCGCGGGGACGTACTTCGCCGTCTGGGCACCCAACGCCGACGAAGTCTCCGTCATCGGGAACTTCAATGGATGGGATCGCGAGCTGAACCGCCTCCGCGCTCACGGGAACTCCGGCATCTGGGAAGGCTTCGTCGCGGGCGTCGGCAAGGGAGAGATCTACAAGTACTTCGTCAAGTCGCGCCACAACGGCTACGCGGTCGAGAAGGCGGACCCGTTCGGAGCGCACCACGAGAACCCGCCGCGGACGGCGTCGATCGTCTGGCCGGCCGAGTACGAGTGGGAGGACGACGAGTGGATGCGCACGCGGGCGCCGCGCTCGGCGCTCGACGCGCCGATGTCGGTCTACGAAGTCCACCTCGGGTCGTGGCGCCGGATCCCGGAAGACGGCAACCGCTGGCTGAGCTACCGCGAGATCGCGCTGCCGCTCACCGAGCACGTGAAGGCGCACGGGTTCACGCACGTCGAGTTCCTTCCCGTCATGGAGCACCCCTTCTACGGCTCCTGGGGCTACCAGACGACCGGCTACTTCGCGCCGTCGAGCCGCTTCGGGACGCCGGAAGACTTCATGTACCTCATCGACTATCTCCATCAGCGCGGGATCGGCGTGATCCTCGACTGGGTGCCGTCGCATTTCCCCGGCGATGAGCACGGCCTCGCGTACTTCGACGGGACGCACCTGTTCGAGCACTCCGATCCGCGCCAGGGCTTCCATCCCGACTGGGCGAGCTACATCTTCAACTACGGCCGCCACGAGGTCCGCGCGTTCCTTCTCTCGAGTGCGATCTACTGGCTCGACCGGTTCCACGCGGACGGTCTGCGCGTCGACGCGGTCGCGTCGATGCTCTACCTCGACTACTCGCGCCAGGCCGGCGAATGGATTCCGAACCAGTACGGCGGCCGCGAGAACCTCGACGCGATCGAGTTCCTCCGCCGCATGAACGCGGACGTCTTCGGCACCTATCCCGGGACGCAGACGATCGCGGAAGAGTCGACCGCCTGGCCGATGGTCTCTCGCCCCGTCTACGTCGGCGGCCTCGGGTTCGGTCTCAAATGGGACATGGGGTGGATGCACGACACGCTGCACTACATCGCGCGCGCGCCGATCCACCGCCGCTACCACCACGGCGAGCTGACGTTCCGGATGATCTACGCCTTCAACGAGAACTTCACCCTGCCGCTGTCGCACGACGAAGTCGTTCACGGGAAGGGATCGCTGCTCGGGAAGATGCCCGGCGACGACTGGCAGAAGTTCGCGAACCTGCGCCTGCTCTACACGTACATGTGGACGCAGCCCGGCAAGAAGCTCCTCTTCATGGGCGGCGAGCTCGCGCAGTGGAGCGAATGGAATCACGAGCGGAGTCTCGACTGGCACCTCGCCGAGTACGCACCGCACGCGGGAATCGGCCGCCTCATTCGCGAGCTGAATCGCCTGTACCGCGATTACGCCGCGCTGCACCAGCTCGATACGGATCCTGCCGGATTCCAGTGGATCGACGGGAGCGACGCCGATCAGAGCGTGCTGAGCTATCTCCGCGTCGGCCGCGACGGCTCTCGTCCGATCGCCGTCGTGCTGAACTTCACCCCCGTGCCGCGGCCGAACTATCGCATCGGCGTCCCGCGCGGCGGGCGGTGGGGCGAGATCTTCAACTCCGACGCGGAGGAGTTCGGCGGTGCCGGACAAGGAAACATGGGAGGAGCCGACGCGGCTCCAGTCGGGATGCACGGCAGGCCGTACTCGCTGACGGTCACGGTGCCGCCTCTCGGCGCGGTTCTCTTCACCCCCGAGGAGGGGGCTTGACGGAGGGCGCACCCGAGCGCGCGCAGGGCGCGTTCCTTCTGGCGGAAGATCGCACGCTGTTCCGCGTCTGGGCGCCGAACCTCCCGGAGCTCGAGCTCGCGCTCGGCGGCGGGCGCACCGTCGCGATGACGCCCGCCGACTCCGGCTACTTCGAAGCCGAGGTCGACGCGGGCGCCGGCACGCGCTACGCGTATCGCATCGACGGGCGCGAGGTTCCCGATCCGGCCTCGCGCCACCAGCCGGAGGGGGTGCACGGGCCCTCCGAGGTCGTCGATCCGCGCTTCGACTGGACCGACGCCGGGTGGCGCGGCGTCCCGCTCCGCGACGCGATCTTTTACGAGATGCACGTCGGGACGTTCTCGCGCGAGGGGACGTTCGACGCGATTCTCCCGGAGCTCCCGCGCCTCCGCGAGCTCGGCATCACGATGATCGAGATCATGCCCGTCGCGCAGTTCCCCGGCGACAGGAACTGGGGTTACGACGGCGTTCTGCCGTACGCCGTTCAGAATACCTACGGCGGGGCGGCCGGCCTGAAGCGCCTGGTCGACGCCGCGCACCGGGAAGGCCTCGGCGTCTGTCTCGACGTCGTCTACAACCACTTCGGCCCCGAAGGGAACTATCTCGACGCGTTCGGACCGTACTTTACGGAGCGGTACGCGACGCCGTGGGGCCGGGCGATCAATTTCGACGGTCCCGAAAGCGACGCCGTCCGCGACTACTTCGTCGACAACGCGCTGATGTGGATCGACGAGTTCCACGTCGACGCGCTCCGCCTCGACGCCGTGCACGCCATCTTCGACAACTCGGCGTATCCCTTTCTGCGCGAGCTCGCCGACCGCGTTCACGAGCGGGGACGGAGTCTCGGGAGGGAGGTCCTGGTCGTGCCGGAGAGTGACCTCAACGATCCGCGCCTCGTCCGCCCCGCCGAGCGAGGCGGCCTCGGTCTCGACGCGCATTGGAGCGACGACTTCCATCACGCGCTTCACGCGCTCGTCACGGGCGAGCGCGCCGGCTACTACGAAGACTTCGGGCGCGTCGCCGATCTGGCGGCGGTGTACGCGGAGGGATACGCGTACGCGGGGCGGTACTCGCCGCACCGGCGGCGGCGCCACGGCGCCGGCGCGCGCGACCTCGACGGGTGGCGCCTCGTCGTCGCGGCGCAGAATCACGATCAGATCGGAAACCGCATGCTCGGCGAGCGCCTCGCCAATCTGGTCGAGAGCGAACAGCTCAAGCTCGCCGCGGCGGCCCTCCTTCTCTCCCCCTTCCTCCCGCTCCTCTTCATGGGAGAGGAGTACGGCGATCTTGCGCCGTTCCTCTACTTCGTCAGCCACGCCGATCGCGATCTGATCGAAGCCGTGCGGAAGGGGCGGCGCGACGAGTTCGCCGCGTTCGCCTGGGCGGGCGACCCGCCCGACCCCCAGGCGGAGGAGACGTTCCTGCGAAGCCGCATCGACGCGGCGCGCATCGAGCACGCCCACCATCAGGTCCTGTGGGAGCTCCATCGCGAGCTGATCCGTCTCCGCAGGAGCGTTCCGTCGCTGGGCCCCGGCTCCGCCGGCGCGACGCGCGCAACCCCCGACGAGGAGGCGCGGACGCTACTCGTCTATCGTGTCGAAGGAGAATCGGCGGCGTTGATCGCGCTCAATTTCGCCGACGTGCCGCGGACCGCGCAGGCCGAGATCGGCGGTCGCTGGCGCAAAGTCGTCGACACGGCCGAGGAGCGATGGGACGGCCCCGGCTCGTCCGCGCCCGAGCGCTTGGAAGCGGACGGATCGGCCGCGATATCCTTGCCTCCCCATGCCGCGGTGGCGTGGGTGCGGGAGTCTTGAGAAGCGAACGCAGAACGCAGGACGCAGGACGTAAAAGGAAGAAAAGGCCGGAACGCGAATGCAGAATGCAGAATGCAAAATGCAGAATGTAAAAGACGCACGCACCACGATCGCGGCATGCCGCGATTCGGGTGAAGTGCATTTTTACATTTTGCATTCTGCATTCTGCATTTTGCATTCGCCTCACGGGGCGGTCGGCTTTCTTTCTTCTACGTTCTGCGTTCTGCGTTCTGCGTTCAGTCATTTCGAACGACACGCTCTCGTCGCGGCCTCGTAATGCGCTACGTCTGCATTCACGGCCACTTCTACCAGCCGCCCCGGGAGAATCCGTGGCTCGAGGCGATCGAGCTGCAGGAGTCGGCCGCGCCTTACCACGACTGGAACGAGCGGATCACGGCCGAGTGCTACGCGCCGAACGGCGCGGCGCGCATCCTCGACGCGCGCAATCGCATCGTGAAGATCGTCAACAACTACGGCCGGATGAGCTTCAACTTCGGCCCGACGCTGCTCGCCTGGATGCAGGAGGAGGCGCCGGACACGTACAGAGCGGTGCTCGAGGGAGACGCCGAGAGCACGCGCCGCTTCGGCGGCCACGGCTCGGCGATCGCGCAGGCGTACAACCACGTGATCATGCCGCTGGCGAACCGGCGAGACAAGGAGACGCAGATCCGTTGGGGGATCCGCGACTTCCGCGCGCGGTTCGGGCGCGCGCCCGAGGGGATGTGGCTGCCGGAGACGGCGGTGGACCTCGAGACGCTCGATCTGATGGTCGCCGAGGGGATCCGGTTCACGATCCTGGCGCCGTATCAGGCGAAGCGCGTCCGGTCGGGCGCGACGTGGATCGACGCCACCGATGGCCTCGATACCACCCGCCCCTACGCCTGCCGCCTTCCGTCGGGAAAGTCGATCGCGATCGTCTTCTACGACTCGCTCGTCTCGCGCGCGGTCGCGTTCGAGGGGCTGCTCGACAGCGGCGACCGTTTCGCCGACCGGCTTCAGTCGGCGTTCGACGGCCACGCGCGGACGGCGGGCCACCTCGTCAACATCGCCACCGACGGGGAGAGTTACGGCCACCACCACCGGCACGGGGAGATGGCGCTCGCGTTCGCGCTCGAGCGGATCGACGCGCGCGCCGGGATCGCGCTCACGAACTACGCCGAGTTCCTCGCGAAGTATCCGCCCGAAGACGAGATCGAGATCCTCGAGCACAGCTCCTGGAGCTGCAGCCACGGCATCGAGCGCTGGCGGAGCGACTGCGGGTGCCGGACGGGGGGCGAGCCGCACTGGAACCAGGCGTGGCGCGCGCCGCTGCGCGACGCACTCGACTGGCTCCGTAACCAGCTCGTCCCCGTGTTCGAAGAGGTAGCGCGGCGAACGCTGAAGGAGCCGTGGGCCGCGCGCGACGACTACATCTCCATCGTCCTCGACCGCTCCGACGAGGCCCTGGTGCGGTTCGTCGCCGACCATGCTCTTCACGAGCTTTCGCAGGACGAGATCGTGCGCACTCTCCAGCTTCTCGAGATGCAGCGCCACGCGATGCTCATGTTCACGAGCTGCGGGTGGTTCTTCAACGAAGTCTCGGGGATCGAGACGGTCCAGGTGCTCGCTTACGCCGCGCGCGCCATCCAGCTCGCTCGCTACGCCGCGGACGTCGACCTCGAAGCCGATTTCCTCGAGCGGCTCGCGCTCGCAACGAGCAACATCCCCGAAAAAGGAACCGCCCGCGAGATCTACGAGACGCACGTCCGGCCGTCCATGCTCGACCTGCTCAACGTCACGGCGCACTACGCGGTGTCGTCGCTGTTCCACGAGCACCCGGCCGTCAGCCGGATCTACTGCTACGAGGTCGAGCGCGAGGACCAGATGGTGCTCGAGGCGGGGCGGCCGCAGGTCGTCGTCGGCCGCGCCCGCGTCCGCTCCACGATCACCCGAAGCGAAAAGAGCTCGACCTGGGGCGTCCTCCACCTCGGCGAGCTGAACCTCACCGGCGGCGTCCGCGAGTTCGCGGGCGACGAGGCCTACCGCACGCTCTGCGACGACCTCGCCGAGCCGTTCCATCGCGGCGACTTCTCGGCCGTCATGCGCACGCTCGACTCCGAGTTCGGAGCCCTCACGTTTTCCATCAAGTCGCTCTTCAGCGACGAGCAGCGCCGCATCCTCGAGGCGACGTGGACGGCCACCCTCGCCGACGTCGACCCGATCTCGCGCGAGCTCTACGAGCGCTACATCCCGCTGATGCGGTTCCACGCCGACCTCGGCATTCCGCTTCCGCGCATCCTCCGCCTCGCGGTCGAGTTCGCGCTCAACATGCACCTGCGGCGCATCCTCGAGAAGGAGACGCCTCCGGTCGGCCAGATCAGAAGCATCCTCGCCGAGATCCGCGGCCAGCAGATCGACCTCGACCAGGCGACGCTCTCCTACGTCGTCACGAAAGCATTCGACCGCGCGATCGAACGGCTCGACGCTGACCCGAGCGCCGTGGCGAACCTCAAGCGGCTCGACTCTCTCCTCGAGATCGTCTCCCTCATGCCGTTCGGCATCGACGTCTGGAAGGCGCAGAACGTCTATTACCGGCTGCTGCAGAACGTGATGCCCGATTTTCTCGACCGGACGGGCAACGGAAACGAACAGGCGCGAATCTGGCTCCGGCACTTCCGCTCGATCGGCGACCGACTCGCCGTCAGGGGAGAATGATGCCGCGCTATCGCGTGCCGGGCTCGACGTATCGCCTGCAGCTCAACCACACATTCACGTTCCCGCAGGCCACCGCGATCCTCGACTACCTTCGGCGGCTCGGGATCACCGACGTCTACGCCTCGCCGATCTCCCGCGCCACGCGCGGCAGCAGCCACGGCTACGACGTGGCGAATCCGCAGGAGATCAACCCGGAGATCGGCTCGAACGACGAGTTCGAGCACTTTGCCGCGGCGCTGCGCGAGCGCCGCATGGGGCTCCTGCTCGACATCGTCCCGAATCACATGGCGGCGAGCCTCGAGAACGACTGGTGGTTCGACCTCCTCGCGAAGGGCGTCTTCTCTCCCTACGCGCGTTTCTTCGACGTCGACTGGTCGCCTTCGTACGGCAAGGGGCAGATGCGCAACAAGCTGCTTCTCCCGGTTCTGGGGCGGCCGTATGGGGAAATCCTCGGCGCGCGCGAGCTCCGGCTGACGCTCGACGAGCACGGGTTCTCGATCCGCTACTTCGACCACCGCTTTCCGATGAGCGCGGCCTCGCTGCGCCTGCTCGCCGTCTGGCTGCGCGAGATGATCGACCACGAACAGGCGGCGCACGCCCTCTCGCTTCTCGCTGCGGAGGAAGACCCGCGCACGGTCGCGATCGGCATCCTGGACGCCACCCCGCGCGGCAGCGAAGGACGCGCGCATCTCGAAGGGCTCATCGCGCGGGTCAACGACGGGTCGTCGACCACCCCTCACTTCGCGGAGCTCGACCGCCTCCTCGAGCTGCAGCACTACCGCCTCTCGTTCTGGCGCATGGCGGCCGAGGAGCTGAACTACCGCCGCTTTTTCGACATCAGCGAGCTGGCGGGACTGACGATCGAGTCGCGCGAGACCTTCGAAGCCGTCCACCGCCTTCCCCTCGAGCTCGCGCGGCGCGGCATCGTCACCGGTCTGCGCATCGATCACATCGATGGACTGCGCGACCCGATCGGCTATCTCGAGCGCCTGCGGGACGCGCTCCCCGGCAAACGCTTCTACGTCGTCGTCGAGAAGATTCTCGGCACGAGCGAGCCGGTGCGCGAGGAGTTCGCGCTCTCCGGCACCACGGGATACGAGTACCTCAACACGATCAACCGCGTCTTCGTCGACGCCGCGGGGCTTCGGAAGATCGACGGCGGGTACCGCGCGTTCAGCGAACGCCACTTCTCGTTCGCGAACGTCGTCTACCGGACCAAACGCCTGGCGATCAAGCGACTCCTCCCCGGAGAGCTGGCCCGGCTCGGCATGCGCCTCGGCGCCCTCGCCGGGCGCGACCGCGTCGGCCGCGACATCCCTTTCTCCGATCTCCGGCGCGCGCTCGTCGAGATCTCCGCCTGCCTTCCCGTGTACCGGACCTACGTCCGGAACGGAACGCCCGAAGCGCTCGACCGCGACCTCGTCGATCGCGCGGCGCGACAGGCGCGTCGCGCCAGCCCGAAGGTCCTCCACCCGGCGATCGACTTCATCGCGCGCAGCCTCAAGCTCGAGCTGTCGGAAGAGAGCGAGCCGCAGCGGGAAGAGTGGATCGACCTCATCATGCGCTGGCAGCAGTTCACCGGGCCGGCGATGGCGAAAGGCTTCGAGGACACGGCCCTTTACCGCGCGAACCGCCTCCTCTCGCTCAACGAGGTCGGCTCCGAGCCCGATCCCGATCCGGCGAGCCTCTCGCCCGAGGCGTTCCATCGGGAGTCGGCGGCCCGGCTCGCGCGCATGCCGCACACGCTCAACGCGAGCTCGACGCACGACACGAAACGGAGCGAGGACGTCCGCGCCCGGCTCGACGTTCTCTCGGAAATGCCGGACCGGTGGCTCGAGGCCGTCGAGCGCTGGCATCGGCTGAACGAGGAGCATCGCACCGTCGTCGACGGCAGGCGCGTGCCGGGATCGAACGAGGAGTGGCTCATCTATCAGACTCTGCTCGGCGCGTGGCCGCTCGACGCGAAGGAGATCCCCGGGCTCACCGACCGCCTCGAGGCGTACGTCGTGAAAGCGGCGCGCGAGGCGAAGATGCACACGAGCTGGCTCGAGCCGGACGAGAAGTGGGAGAAGGCGCTCGTCCGCTTCGCCCGGACAGTCGCGGACCCGGCGAAGACGCCGAAGTTCCACGCCGACTTCGCCCGACTCCAGCGCGAGATCGCCCAGCGCGGTGCGGTGAACTCGCTCGCGCAGCTCGTCCTGAAGGCCACGGCTCCGGGCGTTCCCGATTTCTATCAGGGTTGTGAGCTGTGGGACCTATCGCTCGTCGATCCGGACAACCGCCGCCCCGTCGACTACGCACGCCGCGCGGAGATGCTCGCCGGAATCCGGGAGCGCCTCGGGCGCGGCGATGCGAAGCGCTTCTGCGGCGAGCTCCTCCGCCGGTGGCGCGATGGGCGCGTCAAGCTCTACGCCACCCACCGCCTCCTCTCCGCCCGGAACGAGCGCGCCGCCCTCTTCCGCGACGGCGACTACGTCCCGCTGCGCGTGACCGGAAGCCGGCGCGCTCACGTCCTCGCGTTCGCGCGCGTCCTGCGCGAAGAGCACACGATCGTCGCCGTCCCACGGCTGACCGCCCGCCTCGTCCGCGGATCGCGCTTCCCGCTGGGCGAAGACGTGTGGGACGACACGGCCATCGTTCTCCCGACCGGGCAGCGAACGCCGCTGCGGAACGTCTTCACGGACGAGATCGTGCGAGGGCGGAAGAGCGTGCGCGCCGCCGACCTGTTCGCGGACTTTCCGATCGCGGTGTTGGTGTGACGCTCGTCGTCAGTGGTCAGTCGTCGTCTGTCGTCACTCGTAAGTCGTCAGTCGTCAGATCTACGTTCAATGGAGCGGTCATCCTGACGAGCGAAGCGAGGAAGGATCTCCTCAGCTGCGACTCAGACTCGCAATCCCGTTCCGGATTGAGACGCGGCTGAGGAGATCCTTCGCTCACGCCCGCCCACGCCGCCTCGCTCAGGATGACGTCTTCGCACGACTGACGACTGACGACTGACGACTCATTCCGGGTTTTCCCAGAACGCCTGGACCGCGTAGACGCGCTCGCCCTTGCGGGCGGTGCCGACCGAGCCGTAGCCGTGGGTGCGGGAGAGCGTGCCGATCAGCGTCGCGTCGCGATGCCCGAGGAACGCTCTCAGGGCGGCATCGGCGTCGCCGGCTTCGAGAAACGCGGACTCGGGCGTGGCGTTGCCCATGGGCGTCGGCTTTCCCGATTCATCCGTTATCGGCAACCACTCGACGCGGAACCACATCGCTGCGCGCGGACATGCACGAACGATGCGCAGCGTTGCCGATTATGGTGCCATCAGCGCGAGCGCGACGCGAGAATGATCGTCTCGAGACCGACGTCGACCGGAACGCCACCCGACTTGCGTTGAAACTCGAGCTCGGCAATGCGGTCCAGGCTCGCGAGGAGATCTTCCTCCCGATGGAGACGCGCCGCTTCGAACCGTTTGTGGAGAGCGAACGGATGCGGCTTCTGCCGCGCGAGCCGATTCGTTTTCAGGAACTCGCCGAGCTCGTCGGCCAGACCGTCCTTGAAACGGTTGTACGGAATGCCCCGGCGCAGATCGAGCCCCTTCCGCCTCGCCCACGAATGGATCCCGAGGAGCTGCCGGATCTCCTCGGCGATCGCGAAGAGGTACCGGCCGTACTGGATCTCCTCACCGCCGCGCCCTTCTTCGCGCGCGCCCTGCGCGACGAGCTCGCGAAGCTTCGCGATCGCCTCGAGTGTCTTTCCTTCGGCGAAGAGCGAGCCGAGCTCCCACCGCATCCCCCCGGCGACCTCGGCCACCTGCTGCGCGACGAGCTCGCGCGTGATCCGCCCGCCCGATCCGGCGAACGTCGCGAGACGGTCGATCTCGCCGATCGCGAGACGCAGGTCCGGGATCTCGCGCGAGAACTTGTCGCCGAGGACGCGGCCGATGCCGAGACGCTTCTTCAGCTCGTCGACCGCCGCTGCATCGACGCGCACGCCCGAGACGGACGCGATCTCCGCGATGGCCTCGCCGAGCGCGGCGTCGAAGTCGGCGCGCCCGAGGTTGCAGACGACGACGGCGCCGCGGCGGGCGATCGCGTCGATGGTCGCGGAACCCGAGGGAATCTCGCCGGTCCGCATCAGGAGCACCGTGCCGGGGGCACCCCCCTGCGCGGCGGCTTCCGCGAGGAGCGCCGCGTCGTCCTCTCCCCGCGTCGCTTTCTTCCCGGTGCCGCGCGCGAGCGCGAGCATGTCGGCGAGTGCGCCGTCCGCCTTCCGCAGACCGAGCGCCTCGGCGATCGCGTCGTCACTCTCGGAGACGTCGACTGCGGCGAGGCCGAGAACGTGAAGCAGCTTCGCCATCGCCGACGAGCGCTTCCGGTCCGTCTTCGCCGTTTTCCAGTCGCCGAGCGCCTTGTCGAGCAGGCCGGAGGTCTCCTTCCTGCTGACGAAGGCGTGGACCTCGGGGAGAATCAGGATCCGGCTGCCGGAGAAAAGGGAGTGCGTACGGAACGAGTCGAGAACGGTCGCGAGGTCGGCGCCGGGAGGAAACGACTCGACGGCGGCCGCGGGGTCGCGCTCGAGAACGCGGTCCCGCACCGCGCGGAAGGCGCGCTCGACGAGGTACTCATTATCGCCGCCGATCAGGACGAGCGGCGGCACCGATCCGGAGTCGATCGCCCGGAGCAGTTCGGATTCGGTCGTCAGCACGGGCTCCCGAGCCGGGTCAGAGGAGTCCCTTCTCCTGAAGCTCCTGGCAGTCGATGCAGAACGGCGTCCAGGGGATCGCCTGAAGGCGCCTCTCGCCGATGGTCGCGCCGCAGTTCGTGCAGGCGCCGTAGCCGCCGCGGTCCATCCGCTTGAGGGCGTCGCCCACCTGGACGAGGATCTCGCGGTCGGAGTCGGAGAGGGAGAAGTTCAGCTCCTTGGAGTAGGCGCTGGCGGCCTTGTCGGCCAGATCCTGGATGCCGTCGTCCGGCTGCGCGTTGCCGGCGGCGCGATCGCGATTGTAGGACTCGAGCATCTCGCGCTGCTTTCTCTCGAGCGCCTCGCGATGCGCGGCGTGCGGGTTCGCCTTCGTCTTGGTCCTGGCCATGTTCGGGTCGATCTCCTTACTTGTGATAGGGCACGTTCCGGATCAGCGTACAGGCACGGTAGACCTGCTCGAGCAGGACGACGCGCGCGAGCTGGTGCGGAAGCGTCATCCGCGAGAGCGCGAGCACCCGATCTCCCCGTTTCCGCACGTCCTCGCCGAGGCCGACGTCGCCTCCCATGACGAACGAGACGCCGTGCGGCTGGTCGATGGTCGCGCGCTCGAGCCACCGTGAGAATGTCAATGAGTCGAGCAACTCTCCCCGCTCGTCCAGAACCACCGTCAGGCCCTGCGGCGGGAGCGCCGCGAGGAGCCGTGCCGAGTCGGACTTGAGGACGACGGCGTCGTCTTTCGACTTTCTCCCCCGCTCGGGAGCGAGCTCGATCAGATCGACCGGATAGAAGTGCCGAATCCGGTTCGCGTACCGTTCGATCAGCTCCGTGAGCGCGAGTTCAGCATGGGAACGGATCCAGATGAAGCGAAATTTCATGGGGAAGAAGATAGCCTAAGTTGCTGACAGGACTTGACTTGGTTCCTGTTGCGAAACTGCGTCACCATAGGACGTATAGGACGTATGGGACGTATAGGACGTATGCGACATAGGACGAATAGGACGGGAGCTGTCGGCGCCGCCTCCGTCCTATACGTCCCGTACGTCCTATACGTCCTAT
>JBOGJQ010000457.1:0-7015 GCA_050745405.1 Thermoanaerobaculia bacterium
GAGTCGGCAGCGTCCTGGCGATCGTGCTCCTCGCCGTCTTCGTATCCGAGTCGGCGTCCGATCGTGAACCGGAAGCCGCGCCGGCGGCGGCGATCGACCCGATGAACATCGAGGCCCTGCGGCAGCGGGTCGAGGCGGACCCCACGAACGTCGAGGCGCGGCTCGACCTCGCGCAGTCCCTCGTCATCGCGGGCGAGGTCGCCGGCGCCGAGTCGCAGATCGAGGCCGTCCTCGCGCGCGCTCCCGATCATCCGAGGGCGCTCAGCTACGCGGCACTCGTCCGCTTCGCGCGCGGCGATCTCCCGGGCGCCGTCGCTGCCGCCGAGCGCTCGATCGAGCTCGACCCGTCGAATCCCGAGCCGCGCGTCCATCTCGCGATCATCCTCGCGCAGATCGGCGAGACGGGGCGCGCCGCCGCGGTGCTCGACGAAGCGATCCGCCTCTTCCCGGGCGACGCCTCCGCCCTCGAGCGCCTTCGCGCGGAGATTCTCGGTCCCGGCGCGCCGGCAGCGAGCGGCAACGTGACGGTCGAGATCGACGCGCCACCGGATGCGGCCTCACGCCGCGGCACGCTCTTCGTGGTGCTTCGGCCCGCCGCGGATGCGCCGCCGATTGCGATCCGCCGCGAGCCGATCTCGACGTTCCCTGTGCGTGTCGAGATCACGCCCGCCGATCTGATGGAGGGAGACGCGTTCCCCGCGTCGATGGTCGTGGAAGCGCGGCTCGACGCCGATGGGCTGTTCGCGACGACCGCGGCCGGCGATCTGTCGGGCTCCGTCGGGGACATCACGCCCGGCTCGGTGGCGCGCATTGTCCTGCATCCCTAGTCCACAGATTTCACGGAGGGTTATCCACAGATTACACAGATTTACACAGATTTTTTTGTCTTACTTGTCTTGGTTCGTCTTACTTTCGTTTCAATCTGTGTAAATCTGTGAAATCTGTGAAATCTGTGAAATCTGTGAAATCTGTGAAATCTGTGGATCAAGTCTTCTGCGTCATCTGTGGACCGGAGATGCCGCCGGAGACGATGAACGCCATGACCTGCGCGCTGTCGGCCTCGATCGGTCGGACGCGCGCGGCGGGGACGAGCAGCAGATTGCCGGCGATGTTGTACGACTGCGGAAGGTAGACGGCGACGAGACCGGACGGCGCGCCGAACGGCGGGACGTCGCGCGTGACGAAGCCGAGCGCCTTCACGTCGCCGAGCTCGGTGAGGTCGACGATGACCGGGCGGTTGAACTTTCGCCGGTCCCCAACGAAGGCCTCGACCAGGTCCTTGATCGCCGAATAGACGATCTTCACGATCGGCGCGCGGACGAAGAGCTGCTCGGTCCAGTGGAACAGCGTCCGGCCGAAGACGTTGCCCGCGAGGATTCCCACGAGCAGGATCAGGAGGAGCGCGGCGCCGATCCCCGCGCCGGGCCAGGGGATCCCGAGCCACCGGTCGAGGGCCGCGACAGTCCCCACGACGATCCAGACCGTGACGGTGATGGGGACGACGATCGCGAGGCCGCGAAGGAAGTTTTTGATCAGAAAGTTCATCGGCGGAATCTCTCCGGATCGAGTATAAGATGCCGCCGCCATGCGTTACCTCGTCACCGGCGGCGCCGGGTTCATCGGTTCGAATTTCATCCGCTTTCTGTTCGAGAAGTACGGCGACGACGCGCGCGTCGTCAATCTCGACAAGCTGACCTACGCGGGGATCCGCGAGAACCTCGCCGAGTTCGAGGGAAAGCCGAATTACCTCTTTCTGCAGGGGGACATCGCGAACCCGGACGACGTCGCGCGCGCGTACGGCGGCGTCGACGGGAGCGGCGTCGACGTGGTCGTGAACTTCGCGGCCGAGACGCACGTCGACCGCTCGCTCATGGAGGCGGGAACGTTCATCGAGACGGACGTGCACGGTGTGCTCGTCCTCCTCGAGGAAGCGCGCAAGCACGCGCCGAACCTGCGCAAGTTCGTTCAGATCTCGACCGACGAGGTCTACGGCTCGATCGAGAGCGGCTCGTTCACCGAGGACGATCCGCTCCGCCCGCGGAACCCGTACTCGGCGTCGAAGGCCGGCGGCGACCGCATGGCGTACGCGTACGCGGAGACGTACGGGATGCCTGTCGTAATCACGCGGGCGTCGAACAACTTCGGACCCTTTCAATACCCCGAGAAGCTGATCCCGCTCTTCGTCACGAACGCGATCGACGATCAGCCGCTCCCTCTGTACGGCGACGGGCGCAACATCCGCGACTGGCTCTGGGCGGAGGATCACTGCGCGGCGGTCGACTTCCTCATCGAGAAGGGGGAGAAGGGGGAGGTCTACAACATCGCGGGCGGCAACGAGCGGGAGAACCGCGAGGTCACCGCGGCGATCCTCGAGCTTCTCGGAAAACCGAAGACGCTGATCCGTCAGGTCGCCGACCGGCAGGGGCACGACCGGCGCTACTCCCTCGACGCCTCGAAGCTCGCGCGCCTCGGGTTTTCGCCGAAGGCCGATTTCGAATCGGCTCTCGCGGAGACCGTCCGCTGGTACGTCGAGAACGAGCCGTGGTGGCGCGCGATCAAGGAAAAGAGCGCGCACTATCGCGAGTATTACGCGAAGCAGTACGGGAGTTGAAGAGTTGAAGAGTTCAACTGTGCAACTCAAAGTTGCGGCTTCAGGAACCCCCCGACCGCCTCTTTCGCGCGGGCGAGCCATGACCGGCGCTTCCAGCGCCCGAGGGTGATCTCGACCGAGCGGGCGAGATCTTTCGCGAACATCGCTTCCATCTCGCCGGCGACGCCCGCGTCGTAGATCCCGACGTTGACTTCGTCGTTGAGGCGGAAGCTCCGTTCGTCGAAGTTCGACGAGCCGATCGTGGTCCAGAGGCCGTCGACGGCCATCGTCTTCGAATGCATCATCGTTCCCTGGTACTCGAAGATCCGGATGCCGCGGCGGAGGAGGCGCTCGTAGTGCCAGCGGCTCGCCTGCCGGACGATCGCGACGTCCGTCCAGCGGCCGGGAACGATGACGCGCACCTCGACGCCGCGGCGGACCGCCCCCTCGAGCGCGCGGATCGCGTCGTCGTCCGGGATGAAGTAGGCGTTCGAGATCGAGACCGAGCGGCGCGCGCTCACCAGGGCAAGCGCATAGAAGACCTTCACCGTCGACACCCCCTCGGACGGCGACGACTTGATCACGTGGACCGGCACGTCTCCGGCGCGCTCGACGCGCGGGTAGTAGTCGAGGCCCGTCGGAATGAGCCCGCCCGCCTTGATCCAGTTGTCCATGAACGCGTACTGCATTTGCGTGACGGCGGGCCCCTCGATCCGGACCTGCGTCTCGCGCCAGTGATCGGGAGAGTCGGCGTCGCCCTGCCAGTAGTCCGCGATCCCGGCGCCGCCGGTGAAGCCGACGCGTCCATCGACGATCAGCAGCTTCCGGTGCGTCCTGTGGTTGACGCGCGAGAGCGTGTACCAGCGGATCGGGTGATACCAGAGCGCGTCGACGCCGTTCTTCCGGAGAAACGCGATCAGGGAGCGCGACATCGGCGCGGAACCGACGGCGTCGAGAATGATCTTGACGTCCACTCCCGCGCGCGCTCTCTCGGCGAGGGCTTCCGCGAACATGCGCGCGGTCTCCCCGTCCCAGTAGATGTAGGTCTCCATCGTGATCGACCGCTTCGCCGCGCGGATCGCGGCGAGCATCGACGGAAAGAACCGGACGCCGTTCTCTAGAACGTCGACGCGGTTCCCTTGCTCGATCGGCGTTCCCGTCAGCGCGTGCATCGTCTGCAGGAACGCCTCGTCCTCGACTCCGAACTGATGCTTGATGCGGTACTCCATCGGATGCTTCCGGCGGATGAGCGGAAGAGCGGAGCGGATCGGATACGGCGGATAGCGGCGTCCGAAGATCACGCGATCCCCCGGAGGAGCCACGCGATCGCGACGATCGCGATGAGAATCGCGACGAGACCGAGCAGCGTGATGAAGGCGAAGATGAGGAGGGTCCCGAGCACGATCTCGCCGGCGGTCCGCGGCGGCCGGGTGCGATTCCGGCTCCGGATGACGATGTCGATGTTCCCGAGGTTCTCCTTGAACAGGATGTCGGTGATGTCGCCGATGACGGGAATCGCGCCGACGAGCGCGTCGACGACGATGTTCATCAGCATCCGGAGGATCTTCGGGAACGGCACGCGGTGCCGGAAGGCCCCGACGACGATCCAGGCGGCGAGGAACGCGCCGACGGCGTCGCCGACGCCCGGAACGAGGCCGACGGCGGCCGAGATGCCGACGCGCTTCCGGGTGCCCGGGATCGCGACGGCGGCGTCGAGGAGCCAGGCCAGGCGCCGGAGCGCGACGAGGTCCTGCGGGAGGTTCTCGTCGGGCTCGACGATTTCGGGAATGAGGGCCTTCGTGCTCGTCACGGCGATGTGTCCGATTGCGGAAAAGACGCCAAAGGCGTGAATTTAGTACGATTTATGCTTCAGTACCCCTCGAGCTTAGTCGATGGACGGTCCGGAACGGAACGACGACCCGCCGCCGCAGGAGCGGCCGAGCGCGCTGGAGCGCCTGCGCCGGGCCCGCCGCTGGTTCTGGCAGAGCTGGACCGACGAGGCCGTCCTCGTCTATCGCCGGGCCGCGCGGGGCAAGGACAAAGCCCAGATCCGGATGGTCGAGCTCTTCCTGTTCGTCCGGGAGCTCTACCGCGACTTCTGGCGCACGGAAGTGACGGCGCGGGCGGCGTCGCTGGCCTACACGACGCTGCTCTCGTTGATCCCGCTCCTGATCGCCCTCTCGCAGCAGCTCGCCGGATGGTTCGAGGCGTCGCTTCCCAGTCTCCAATCACGTCTCGACCAGTTTCTCAACATCGTCCTGCCGTACGAGTCGGCGGAGTTCGCCCACCACATCAACGAGTTCCTCCTCCGCGCCGATACGAGCCCGATTTCGGGAATCGGGGGATTGGTTTTCCTCCTCATTTCCTTCCGCCTCTTCATGGCCGTCGAAGGGGCGTTCAATCAGATCTGGCGGGTCGAGACCGTCCGCGGGTACCGGCAGAGGCTGCGCACCTTCACGATGATTCTCTTCTGGGGCCCGGTCCTGATCGGCCTCTCGTTCACGATGGTCGTCTCGCTCGAGAACGAGCCGTACGTGAGCGGACTTCTGACGAACCCGGTCGTGCTGCGGATCTTCCCGTTCTTCGCGCTCTTCGTCGGGTTCACGATGCTCTTCTGGCTCGTTCCGTCCACGCGCGTGCGGTTGCAGGCCGCGATGGTCGGCGCGGCGGCGGCGGCGATCTCTTTCGAGCTCGTCCGCGCGGGCTTCGCCATCTACGCCAGCGCGCTCTTCGAGGGGCGCATCAACGCCATCTATGGCACGCTCGGCCTTTTTCTCGTTTTCCTCATCTCCGTCGAACTGATGTGGGTCGTCATCCTCCTCGGCGTCACCGTCAGCTACGTGTACCAGAACCTCCAGGGCATCCTCCGCGCGTCGGAGCAGCAGCTCGACGAAAGCCCGACCTACGACCTCTACTTCGCACTCCGCGGGATCGTGGAGGTCGCGCGCCGGTTCGAGCAGCGGGAGGACGCGCCGTCGTCGTACCGCCTCGCGGAGGAATTCGGCGCGACGGACGCGCAGATGCTGCGGGTCCTCCGGAAGCTCGAGGCGACGGGTCTCGTCAAGGAGATCCGCGGCGAGTGGACCGGGTACGTTCCGGGATGCGATCCCGACCGCATTTCGGTCGAGGAGCTCATTCAGGAGATGGAGGGGGGGACCCGCGACATCCCTCCCGCGGCGACCGAGAGCGCGGAGCGCGATGCCGTGGAAGGAATCTTCGCTACCGTGCGGACGTCCACGCGGGAGGCGCTGAACCGGTTGACCGTCGGTCAGTTCGTCCGGCAGCTCTACGGTCCGCGCAAGCCGAGCCGCTCCGCCGACTATCTCCCGACCGCGCGCGAGTCGTAATCGCGGCGGCGCGCGAGCCGCGCCCGCCGGAACGTTTCGTAGGACGCCGTCGTCGCGAGCACCCAGACGAGGCCTGCCGACACGCCGGCGACGATGTCCGTCAGCCAGTGCACTCCCAGGTAGACGCGCGAGAGGCAGATCGCGAGGACGGAGGCGATGGCGATCGAGAGCGCCGCGCTGCGCGTGCGCCACGACCGGAAGTACCTCATGGCGAGGTAGGCGAGCGCGCCGAAGACGATCGTCGATCCCATCGCGTGGCCGCTCGGAAACGAATATCCCGTCGCGCTTCGCATCGCCTCGGCGAGGTCCGGCCGCTGGCGGTGAAAGTAGGCCTTGAGGATCCAGTTGAGCACGCCGCCGATCGACGTCGTGAGGACGAGGTACGCGGCCCAGCGCCAGCGGCCGTCCTTCGCAAACGCGATGGCGATGATCGCGACGGCGAGGCCGAGCGCGACCGGGGTCCCGACGATGGTGAAGAACGTGAAGAACGCCGTCGTCCCGGCGGCGTGGTAGAGCGTCGCCGACTCCCACACCCACTGGTCGATCCGCTCCACGGCCGCGGACTCCTGCTCGAGGACCTCGGCGAGATCGAGAAACAGATCCCCGGCGGCGACGGCCGCGACCGCCCCAACGGCGGCGATCGCGATCGCGGGGATGTAGCTATGAAGCGGTTCCGTCCGCCGCGCGATCGCCGCGCGCCCGCGCGCGAGGCGCGGATGGCGGTCGATCGTCCCGAGAACCCACCGCCACGCCGCCGTCGCGGCGTACGACGCCGCGGGGACGAGGTGATAGAGCGCGAGCCACAGCCCGAGGATGACGAGCGCGTAGAGGAGGAAGGGGACGGCGATCACGGCGTGGATTGTAGTCAGTACGTCATCCCGAGCGGAGCCGTCATCCCGAGCGTAGCGAGGGATCAGGGTCGGGCGGGACGCGCGTGACGCGGGATCGTGAATCGGCGGAAGAGCGAATTTTCGCCCTCGCGCCGACCTGAGCCCCTCCAATCAGGGGTTTCCCACCCGTCCCTGATCCCTCGCTGCTCTGAAGATAGCGTATCGAACAAGACGAGGCTCCTCTTGTG
>JBOGJQ010000458.1:0-4556 GCA_050745405.1 Thermoanaerobaculia bacterium
ATAGGACGTATAGGACCTATAGGACGGGCGGGCGGCAACATGCCCGCGGCGAATCCGGTCCTATTCGTCCCATACGTCCCATACGTCCTATTCGTCCTATCTCAGCCTGCTCACCACCACCCAAAAATCTGATCCCAGAAGGATCCCCGCGACCCGCCCCTGTTATCCGCCAAAACCACCTGCCCGCCGCTCCGCCGCGTCGGCGTCGCGTCCGCGAGCACGTAGTACGGATTCACCGCGCGCCCGCCGTCGCGCACGCCGAAGTGAAGGTGCGGGGGTGTCGTCCGCGCGTTTCCCGTGTTCCCCACGTACCCGATGAGCTGTCCCGGCCCGACGCGCATGCCGCGCCGCAGCCCTTCGGCCCAGTCCTGGAGATGCGCGTAGTAGTACGAGCGGCCGTCCTCGCCGCGAAGCCAGATCGTCCGCCCACCGAGCCCGCCGTTCGCGACCGAGTCGATCCATCCGCTCGTCACCGCGACGACTTCCGTCCAGCGCGGCGCGAAGATGTCGACGCCCTTGTGCCGCCGTCCTCCGGACCGCGGAGCGCCGTAGGTGTCCTGCAGCTCGTGCCATTCGACGCCGACGACCGGCATGACGAAGTCCCCGTCGTAGCGTCCCGGATACCGGCGTGACGGCTCGCGCCTCCGCGACGGCTCGCGCCGGCGGGACGGCTCCTGCCGGCGCGCGCGCTCGCGGAGGATCCGCTCCAGCTCTCCGATCGCCACCGCCTTCGCGGCACGCTCCGGATCTTCGAGCCCTCCATTGAGAACTGCGCCGACGGCGGCGCCGATCACGCGCTCGACTGTCTCCTCACGGCTACGCGATTCCGCGCGAGCGGACACGGAAACCGTGAGAAGGAAGCCGATCGCGACGAGGGCGTATCGACGGAAGTCTTTGAGAACTGGCGACTTGCGGAAATCGGGACGTTGGACCATGCCCGATGAGATCGCAATCGGTACGCCAGTTTTGGAATCAACGCGCGGGGCTGTCGTCCGCCGGCACCGCGTCCGCGATGTCCGCGAGGTCGTCGAGGATCGCGTTCACCATCGGATAGTAGCCGCCGTGGTCGCGGATCATCCCGCTGTAATCCGTTTCGCTCCCCGCCCACAGAAACGCGACGACCTCCTCGTCGACGCGAATCATTTCCCCGCGCAGCTTCCGGAGGCGCTTCATCAGCGCGTCGTTCTCCGCGATGCTTGCGGCGAACGTCGCGTCGTCCGAGTAGATGACGCCAGCTTTCATGCTGATCTTCGCCTGCTGCGCCATCGCCTCCTCGTGCGGCAGGGGGAAGGAGCGGCTGACGATGTCGAGCCGCGGCGCGCCGGGTTTGCCGTGATCGAGGAGGACCGTCACGACGAGCGGCTGGCCGATGATGTCCGAGAGGAGACGGTCGAGCGGACTTCCGACGATCGTGCCGACGCCGCCCGGCCGCTGTCCGGTGAGATACCCGAGCACGCCGCCGACTTCGCGGCCGACCTCCCCCATCGTCAGGCGCGCCGCGTAGCGCCCCCAAACGTTCCCCGCCTTCGCCGTGTAGAGCACGCGATAGCCGCGGTGCGTTTTTCCGAGGTACTCCCCTTCCGCGCCGGGGACGTCGGTGCGAACGAGACCGGTCTGCTTCTCGATCTCGGCGTAGATCTTCTCCATGTTCGGACGTCCGGCGGCGATCCCCTCGCAGGCAACGAGGGCGAGGATCGAAACGAGAGCGGCAACGCGCATGGCGAGCTCCTCCGTTGGTCATTATCGCCCGACCGGCTGCAGCGTGCTACATTTTCGGCCGAACACTCTTCACGATGGCGCGATCTGAAAACGATGACCTGACCGGCCAGCTCGTCGATGGGAAGTACCGCATCGAGAGAGAGCTGGGCCGCGGCGGCATGGGTGCCGTCTACCGGGCGACGCACGTCCACACCGAGCGGACCGTCGCGCTGAAGGTCATCTCCTCGAAGCTCATCAACCAGTCGGAGCTGGTCGAGCGCTTCTCGCGCGAGGCGAAGGCCGCGGGGAAGCTCCGCCATCCGAACGTCGTGAACGTGACCGACTTCGGCTTCTGGCAACGCGACGAGGGGCCGGTCGCCTATCTCGTCATGGAGTACCTCGACGGCATCTCCCTCGGCGAGGTCCTCAAGGAAGAGAAGCGGCTCCCCGTCGCGTGGGTCGTCGAGATCCTCGAGCAGGTCTGCGTCGCGATGGAAAAGGCGCACTCCCGCGGCATCATTCACCGCGACCTCAAGCCGGACAACATCTGGCTCGAGCCGAACGACCTCGGCGGCCATACGGTGAAGGTCCTCGACTTCGGCCTCGCGCGCCTCGCCGCGCCGGGAGCCGCGGAGGAGGGGATGCCGGCGCCGGACGAGGCGACCGTGGTTCTCGGCGAGCCGAAGCCCGACAGCACGCGCATCCACGCGCGCGAGACGGAGGCGGAGCGGAGTGATGTCTCCGGCACGACGTCCACCGAGCTGACGACCGCCGGCAGCGTCCTCGGGAGTCCGCATTACATGTCCCCGGAACAGTGTCTCGGCAAGCCCGTCGATCACCGCACCGACATCTACAGCCTCGGCGTGATCGCGTACGAGATGCTGACGGGCGCGCGGCCGTTTCCCGGCAAGACCACGCCCGAGCTGATCAAGCAGCACGTCGAGGCGGATCCGCCGGCGGCGCACGAGCGGCGCTCCTCGATCCCGCGCGGCGTCGGCGAGCTCGTGGCGTCGGCGATGGCGAAGAACGCCGAGGATCGCCCGGCGAGTGCGGCGGGATTCGCGAGCGCGCTGCGAGCCCGCTCCGAGGGATTGGGCGCGACGCTGCGCCGCGCGTTCATCCTCTATACGGAGCATTTCGGGACGTTCCTCCTCATCTCGCTGATCGCGTTCATCCCGACGATCCTGGCGAAGCTCTACGAAACGAGCATCGACGAGATCTCTCCCGGACCCCTTCTCCTGGCGTTCGTTTTCGGCTTCGCGGCGTTCCTGATCACCTTTGCCGTGAGCATCGGTCTCATCGTTCCGGCGGTCGCGCACCTTCTGGTCCGGCCGCTCAGTCCGATCCGCATCCGCGGAGCGGTCCGGCGCCTCGTCGAGCGGTTCCAGCCGTTCGCCTGGGCGTCGGCCCGCTTCTACGGGCGCCTCATCGCCGTCATTCTTTCCGTCGCGCTCCTGATCGGGATCGGGGTGGGACTCGCGCAGGTCGATGCTCCGGATTCGACGCCGCCGCCGGCTGCTGCCGAGGGCGGCCAGGCGTTCGAAGCCGGAAAGGAGGCGGGCGCCGCCGCGGCGAAGAGTCCCGTGGTCAAGGCGGTCGCCATCGGGGCTCTCCTCGCCGGCGTGGCGATCCTCCTCGTCTGGCTCTTCTGGATCGTCCGCTCGGTGCCGAAGATCGTCGCTACGCTTCTCTATGGTCCCGCCGTGATCATGGAAGAGATCGGCGGCTCGCGCGCGATCGCCCGCTCGCGGGAGCTCGCGGCGAGGATTCGCCGGCCGCTTTTCGGATGGACCGCGCTGCTGGCCGTCTGGTTCGGAGTCGATATCGCGACGGAAGGATTCCTGCTGAACCCGCAGAACCCGCGCCTCGAGGGCCTTGGCGAGCTCGCGTACGTCACCGCGTCGCTGTCGCTCTCGGTCCTCGTCCACCCGATCGTGATCGCCGGGCTCGCGCTCCTCTACTTCAAGGCGCGACAGACCGACGGCGAGACGCTCGCGGACATCCTCAAGGATTACGAGAAGGACCTGCCGGCGCCGGAATACCGCCGCTCGGTCGTGATCCCCTCCCACTTCGCCTCGGGGCGGCCGCACGTTTAAGGTCAGTGCTCGAATGCCTCTGGGCCGGAGTCAATCCACCTCGGCTGACGGCTGGTAGCGATTCGGTTCGAACGGACAGCACGTTTCTACGCAGCTCAAGAGAGCCCCTCATTCGAACGCCACGTGTAGAAGCATTAGGTCGCACAAATCTCCGTTACTTATTCCGACGAGCAAGCTCGTTCCGACCTGAAAATAGTCAACTGACTCCTCGGGGTTAAGAACAGTACGAATCGTACGTTCTTGCCGGTCAATTTCGTACGACGCCTCGACCTCCGATGAGACTCTTTCGAGGTCTGGGGATTCGATTATCAGCGCACCGTGACCCTTGATCACGGGAATCCTGATCTTAGTCTCGGCCCACCGAGCTTGGTTCGTATACGTATCCAAGGAGATCAGGACTGGAGGCGTGCCGTCGAAGACTAGCGTCAAAGTGCCTGCGGTTACGTATCTGCGGCGCCCCGTTTGTCTCCACGCGCCACTGGATCGTTGGAGATCGAGTGGGTCGTATCGCAGCGCATAATCGGATGCTATATAGACGGCCCTGCCCGAGATCCTGCTGATCGTGGGATCGACGCTAACGCGTACGTTACTCATAGTGGAAGTGGAGAACCGTCTTATCAGATGCACGCGCGTCGCTGGAGGATGTCCCGAGTTTAGTTGAAAAGTGAGATGGCGGTTCCTTTCGCCGGATCGTACGATTCGGCTGAGTATGAAAGGAGAACCGCCATGAGAAGAGGGTATCAGAAGAGGAAGTCGAGCCGA
>JBOGJQ010000459.1:0-6075 GCA_050745405.1 Thermoanaerobaculia bacterium
GCGTCGTTCACCAGCCCGGCAGCACGGCCCCTCCCGGCGTGCCGGCGTCGACGCCGAGTAGCGCGCCGAGGGTGCGGGCGAGCTGCTGGATCTCCGCCCGGTCGGTGAACACCCCGCGCGGCACTCCGTTCCCCCACAGCATCAGGACGACGTGCTGGTCGGCTTCGACGGCCTGGCCGTGCGTCGATCCCGTCGTCCCTCCGCTGTAGATCCACCCCGGCTCGAGGTAGGCGAGGACGTCTCCAGCCCGATCGGCGCGGAACGAGAGACGCGCCGCGCGCTCCAGCGCGGTCGACGGCGGCGCCGTCGACATCAGCTCGACGGCCGTGAACGCGTCGTCGACGCCCGGGATCTCCTCGAGCGCGGCGGCGACGGCGTCGGCGACGCGCGCGCCGTCGAGGCCGAGCGCCTCGACGTAATCCCAGTTGAGGTAGAACGAAGGCTGCTCGACGGCGAGAATGAAGCGGTTGAGCGGCGACGGCTCGGGGACCTCGAGACCGAGATTCCGCGCGATGCCAGCCTCGAGCTCCTGCGCTCTCTCGCGGATGTCGACTCGCCCCGCGTCGCGACCGCGAGCCCGTGCGACCTCCGGAATGGCCTGCGTTCCGTGATCCGCCGTGAGCGCGACGGTGACGCGGTCGCCGAACCGCTCCTCGAGGTCGGCGACGAACGCCGCGAGCGAGCGGTCGAGCCGGACGACCGCGTCCGCCACCTCGCGCGAATCGGGACCGTAGCGATGGCCGAGGTAGTCCATCGACGAGAGGCCGACCCACAGAATGTCGGGCGCGCCGTCGGCGCGGCCCATCCATTCGACCTCGATGACGTGGCGCGCGAGCTCCAGGACCAGGTCGTTGCCGAATGGCGTGTACGTCAGGTCGCCGACGGTCTCGATCGTGATCGGAAGCGACGGCCCCCCTTTGTGCTTCCGCAGCGCCTCGGGGTCGTACGTGACCCGCGCGAGGTCGGCCTCGGGGATCAGGCCCGAGGCCTCCCACCGCGGATGACGCCGGAGGAAGGCTTCGAGCGACCCGTTGAACTCGAGGACGCGCGTGGAGTAGTCGTAGTAGGACGACGAGACGAACCTGCCGCCCTCGAACCAGTACGCCGCGTCGCCTTTCCTCCCGGCCATCAGGATTCCCGAGCGGTCCTTGAGGCCGACCCCGATGACCTCCGAGCCATCGAAGCGTTCCTGCAGCCGGTCGCCCAGCGTGTCGGCGCCGAGGCGAAGCGGTGAGTACGATCCTTCCTCTCCCGAGCTGGATCGGGCGCGCGGGTCTTCGACGCAGTAGACGCTCTCGCGCGTGTCGTCGTCGAACCATTCGTTCGCGATGATCCCGTGGGTTCTCGGGAGCTGCCCGGTTCCGATCGTCGCGTGGCCGACGCACGTATACGTGGTCGCGAACGGATACCAGGCATCGGGATAGTAGGCCCCCTCGGTCATGAAACGGCGGAACCCGCCCTCGCCGAACCACGGCTCGAAGCGCTCGATGTACTCCTGCGGGAACTGATCGATGGAGACGACGACGACGAGGTCGGGCGGCGCGGCGAGGGAGGGGAGGGCGAGAAGGGCGAGGACGAGGAAGCGTCGCATGGTGGCGTGATTCTATGCAGAAACGAAAAAGGCCGCTCCCGGAGGAGCGGCCTCGATGCTGCGATCAGGCGCGGATCAGAAGCGGATCCGCACCGCGCCCTGGTACTGACGCGGCGGCGAGTTGAAGTCGAGTGCGTTCGGCACGCCGAAGTCGTCGTTTCTCGTGATGGTATAGCGGCCGCGCGAGACGCGGATGTCGAACTCGTTCTGGGACCTCGAGGTCAGGAACGTGTTCGTCTCGTTGAACACGTTGAAGATCTCGGCGATGAGCTCGAGCTCGACGCCCGCCGGAAGGTCGAAGCGCTTCGATAGACGGAGGTCGAAGTTCGAAAAGTCCGGCTGGTTTTCCGTGTTGCGGCCGATGATGCGCGCATCACGCTCGGCGAGGAACTGTGCGAACTCCGCCGGCGTCGACCCGCTGGCCTGGGTGATGTCGATGACATTCCCGTTGCCGTCGACGAACACGGGGACGTCGACGCCGATCCGCTCGAGCCCCACGAGGTTGAAGGGGAACGAGTCGAAGTCGATGAACCGCGTGAAAGGCTGGCCGGAGCGCCAGTTGTAGATGCCCGACACGAAGAAGCCGTACGGGAGCTCGTACGTGGCGCTGGCGACGACGCGGTGCGTCACGTCGTTGTCCGACGGCCCCTCGCTGATCTCGGGGTTGAAGGGATCGAGCGAGAACGAGGTCGAGGTCGACCGGGAGTTCGTGTCCTGGTCGATGGCTTCGGACCAGGTGTAGTGCGCGAGCCAGGTGAGGCGGCTGTCACCGACAGCGATCTTGCGGAAGCTCACGGTGGCCGAGGTGTACTCCCCTTCGGCGTCGCTCACGTGCATCCGAACGTTCGTGAACTCCGGAAACGGGCGCGCGGCCGGATCGTCGGGAACGGTGTACTGCACGATGTCGCCGAACATGAGACCGGTCGGCACCGCGTTGACGTTGACGAGGCGCTGCTGCTTATCGTGGGTGGCGAAGACGCCCTCGACCTCGAAGCTGTAGCCCCGCGAGAGCTCGCGCTCGTAGCCGAGGCTTCCGCGGACCGATTCGGCGGCTTCGAAGTCACGCGACACGGTCGTCAGCTCCGGGTTGATCCTTGGGTTCTGGAGCTGCTGCGGCGTGAACAGGTTGGGAAACTCGGGGCAGTCGACCTCGTCGCAGTCGAAGACGAAGTTGTTGAAGATGCCCGAGATCTGCTGGATCGGGTTCGCCATGAGGATCGCGGGCAGGAAGTTGTAGTACATCCCGACGCCGCCGCGGATCACGGACTGGCCGTCTCCGTTCAGGTCGTAGGCGAAGCCGATTCGTGGAGCGATGTTGTCATCGTCGCTCTGGAAGTTGTCGTCGAGCTCTGGATTGGTTGCCTCGTAAATGTTCCGGGAGGGCTTCGGCATCGACTGCGTGTCGTAGCGGATGCCGTAGTCCAACGTGAGGCGGCTGTTCGGCCGCCACGTGTCCATGAGGAAGAGGCCCCACTGGTTGAAGTCGAACTCGGTGGCTCCCGTGCCGATGCCGGCTCCCTGCTCGAACCGGAAGGGCTCGTCGTTCAGGAAGTCCTCGACGCTGCCGAACCGGAAGTCGCCTGCCCGATCGCGGACGAAGAGATTCGAGATGTCGACGGTGAGATAGTTGAATCCCGCTTTCACGGTGTGCTCGTCGAGCATCCACGAGAGCGTGTCCTTGAGTTCCAACTTCTCCTCGTCCGTCCCGTTCGGCAGGAAGTCGCGCTGGCCGAAGAAGAACGTGTCGTCCATGGAGATGCCGATCTGGGGGAAGCTCGTCGTGAGCGCGTTGATCGGCCGCTCCTCGAGCGAGTACTGCACGAGGGCGAAGTTGTACATCGAGGGGCTCAGGATCGAGTCGAGCTGCGACACGATGCTGTTGACCGTGTTGAACTCGTCGCCCTGGTTCGAAAGGCTGCCGCTGCCCTCCGAGGGGAAGTTGTTGTAGTCGGAGCCGTTCCAGCGGATGTTGAAGTGCTGGCTCGCGCCGATGTTCCAGTCGACCTTCGCGAGCCAGGTCTCCTGGTCTTCGCGCGTGTCGTAGGAGAACTGCTCGGCGATCGAGGTTCCGGTGAGCTGCTCGATCCGGCTGATGAACGCCTGCTGGGTCGCATCCGGCAGCTCGAGGAACTCGTCGTCCGTCAGGAAGGTCTCGGTCGTGAACGGCTGGGAGATCTCCTGGAAATCGCCATTCACGAAATAGAAGAGCCGGTCGCGGCTGATCGGACCGCCCGCGGCGAAGCCGTACTGATCGGCGTCGCGCGGATCGAAGAACTCGTTGACGTCCTCGGGCAGGTCGCGCTCGTCCGACCACTCCTCGTCGCGGTGGTAGAAGAACACCTCACCGGTGAGCTCGTTGGTACCGCTCTTGGTGATCGCGTTCATCGTGCCGCCGCCGCCGCGCGAGTACTCGGCGCTGTAGGTCGTGCGGATGACCTGGAACTCCTTGATGGCCGCCTGGCTGAAGACGAACGGCGCTTCGGTGCCGCCGCGCTCCTCGGCGAAGAAGTCCGAGTTCGCGTTCGCGCCGTCGATGTTGAAGTCGACCGCCGTACCGCGCGCGCCGACCAGCGCAACGCGGCCGCCGAAGGAGTTGGCCACGCCCGGCGTGAGCAGGATCAGATCCTTGAAGTCGCGCCCGAGGATCGGCAGGTTCTCGATCTGCTCCTGGGTGACGGCTTCCGCCGCCGCCGTCGCCGTCGTATCGACCAGGGGAGTCTCGGCCGTGACGGTGATCTCTTCGGCGATCTGCGGCGTGAGCGTCAGGCGAACGTTCGCCGCCTGACCGAGAAAGACCTGGACCTCGGCCCGCTGCGCGGTTCCGAGCCCGGCCAGCTCCGCCGTGACGGTGTAGACGCCCGGCTGCAGCAGCGGCACCACGTACAGCCCGCTCGCATCCGTGTAGACGACACGCTCGAGACCCGTGTCGACGTTTCTCGCGGTGACGGTCACCCCCGGGAGCACCGCTCCCGTGTTGTCGACGACCGTCCCGTTGATCTCGCCCGTGGTGGCCGTCGACTGTGCGAAGACCGCCCCCGCGGCGAGGACCAGGCACAGCACTGCCTGAAGAACCTTGCGGGACATAAACCCTCCTAAAAAGATTGGACCGCGGCTGGACGAGCCGCGACCGATGGTTGAACCCCTTGTCATGAGTCGGCGCTGCACGCTGCTTCTCGTCGATTCCGGGACCCCGCCGCGCCGCACACAATCCCGCAGAGCGGGATCAGAAACTCTTCAGAAACGCATCGTTCGTCGGGAACTTCTGCAGCCGTTCGAGCAGCATCCGCATCGCGTTCATCGGGTCCGTCCCCGCGAGCGCCCGCCGCAGCGTCTGGATCTTCGGCAGCGCCTCCGGCGAAAGGAGCTTCTCTTCCTTCCGCGTCCCCGTCTGCGCGATGTTGATCGCGGGGAAGATCCGCCGCTCGAACAGACCGCGGTCGAGCACGATCTCCGTGTTCCCGGTTCCCTTGAACTCCTGAAAGATCACTTCGTCCATTCGAGAGCCCGTGTCGACCAGAGCGGTCGCGACGATCGTGAGCGATCCCCAGTCCTCTGCATTGCGGGCCGATCCGAAGAACCGCCGCGGCTTTTCCATCGTCCGGGCGTCGATGCCGCCCGACATGATCCGGCCGCTGCTCTTCTGCTCGTTATTGTACGCCCTCGACATGCGCGTGATCGAGTCGCAGAGGATCACGACGTCATGCTTGAGCTCCACGAGACGCCGCGCTCTCTCGAGCACGACCTCCGCGATCAGGATGTGGTTCTCGGCCGATTCATCGGAGCTCGAGGCGATCACCTCGCCGTGCTCGACCGATCGGCGGAAGTCCGTGACCTCCTCTGGCCGCTCGTCGACGAGGAGGACCATCAGGATCGCCTCGGGATGATTCATTTCGATCCCGTGCGCGATGTCCTTGAGGAGGGTCGTCTTGCCGGCCTTCGGCGGCGCGACGACGAGGCAGCGCTGCCCCTTCCCGATCGGCGCGAGCAGATCGATGACCCGTGTCGTCAGCCGGTGCGACTCGGTCTCGAGGTGGAACTTCTCGAGCGGATCGACCGAGATCAGCTCCGAGAACGGCTGCCGCGATTCCTGGAACTCGGCGAGCGGCATTCCTTCTACGTTCTCGAGCGTCACGAGCTCGGCGCCCGCGCCAGTGCGGCGGCCGTCGCCTTCGAGGCGGAGCCCCGCCTGCAGCTTGTTCCGGTCGATGATCGAACGGCCGACGGTGGGATCGCCCGGCTGCGGGACGTAATTGTTGGAGGGGCGGACGAGAATGCCGGCGCCGTTCGGCTTGACGAACAGCACGCCTTCCACCCGCGTCGGCTCGCCTCCCGCGACCGGCTCGGCCTCGGGCGCGCCCTCGGCCTGCGGTCCTTCGCCGCGACGGCCGCCGCGGTGACGCGAGCGGCGGCGGCGCGAGCGCCCCGGACCTTTCCCCGCCGGATGCTGCGCCTCACCCGCCTCGCCGGCCGGCGCGTTGTTCCCC
>JBOGJQ010000460.1:0-3290 GCA_050745405.1 Thermoanaerobaculia bacterium
CGTCGCACCATGTCACGGCTCGCCTCCGCGAGCGGCCGCACTGCGTCGGGCCACGAATCAATCGAAAAGAGGCGGAGGAGATCCTCGAGATCTCCGCGGTAGGCGGCGAGGCTCTCTTCGTGATCGAAGCGCGTCTCCGGATCCCACCGCTCGACCCGCGTCATTCCGCGGGAGCGAAGCATCCGCTCGACGACGACCCAGTCATAGAAATAGATGCGAGGGGTGAACAAGTCATCGAGAAAGGTCCGGCGCTTGTTCGCGGGAAGATTCGCGTCACGCATCGCATCCTGGACGGCTGACTCGCCGATGGCTGCGGCGAGCGGACGCAGCCACTGGATCAGAGGCCAGCGCAGACCGCCGGTCGCGTAAACGAGCAGGTAAAGGTAACCGCCGGGGCGGAGGACCCGTACCAGCTCGTCCAGCGCGCGCTCCTCGTCCGCGGTGTGCATCAGAACACCTGCACACCAGACGAGATCGAACGAGGCGTCCGCAAACGGCAGATCAAGGAGCGAGCCCACCTGAAACCTCACATTGGGAAGACCGCTGGCTCGCTCCTGCGCGTTTCTGATTCCCTCTTCGCCCACGTCGATTCCGACGACCTCCGACGCGCCGAGACGGGCCATCGCCACGCTGTTTCTGCCGCCGCCGCAGCCGGCATCGAGACACCGCTTTCCCCGGAACCAACTGGTGTCGAAGCCGCTGGCGACCAGCCGGCGCGAGAAAAGACCGACCGAGTCCTCGAAAAGAGCGGTGTCGTACGGCGCCCAGAGACGTCCGAAGCGCTCCCCGGTCGTCTTCTCGAGCGTCCGCTGCGCTTCTTTGTTCTCGCTCACGCCGAGCTCTCTCCTCTCCGTTCCAGCATGAGAATTTCCACGAGTTTGAGATCGCGCTCGTCGTCGACGCTCACCGAGCGCTCCGGAGGCATGACGAGCGGACGAATGGACCCGCCCCAGATCGAATTCTGTTCCATCAGCGTGAGGCGCTTCGTCAGGTAGATGGCGCCATTCCGCATGTACGCCGGGGGGAAGTAGTCCTGGCGGCGCGTTCCTTCCACCTCTTCGACGCAGTAAGGCTGGAGGCGGTCGTCGACGATCTTCTTCATGAGAATCGGGTGATGCGCGAACACCTGGACGACGCTGATCACCGAGTCGCAATCGCCGAGCTCCGCGAGACGAACGGCGCCGACCAGATCGTCGACCGTCCGGAAGGGCTCGGTCGGCTGGAGCAGACAGACCCACTCGAACGTGACACCGTGAAAGCGCTCCATCGTCTCGACCGCGTGCTGGAGAACCGGCACGGTCGCGACGCGATCGCCCGCGAGCTCGGCCGGTCGCAGGAACGGGACCGAGGCGCCGAAAGCGCGCGCGATCTCGGCGATCTCCGGGTCGTCCGTGCTGACGACCGCGTCGAAAAAGAGATCGCCCGCCGCCAGGGCGGTCTCGATCGTGTACGCGATCAGGGGTTTTCCAGCGACGACTCTGACGTTCTTCCGCGGAACGCCCTTGGAGCCTCCCCGCGCCGGCACCACCGCCAGGATTTTCGGTTTCATGAATAGGTCAGCCGCTTCTCGATGACCAGCGGGACTTCCGCGGCGAGACGGGCGATCCGCTCCCCGGCGGACCCGTCACCATAAACGTACTCGCGCTCGTATCGGCCGTGCTCGAGGTGCTTCTGGACGGCCGCCCCGATCTGCTGCCGGTCGTAGTCGACGTCAATGACGTTCCCGCCGCGGTCTCTGCCGGCCTGGCGGTTTCCGATGTTCACGACGGGGAGCCCCAGATAAGAAGACTCTCTGATTCCGACGCTCGAGTTGCCGATGAGGCAGGATGCGCGTGACAGGAGGCGCAGGAAGTCTTCAGGCGACATGTTCTTGAAAAAATGGATGAAGGGCACACGGCGGGTCTCGCGGAAATGACGAATGCCCTTCGAGATGCCATCGGAGCCGGCGTCGACATTCGGCCAGAACCAGAACGTGGGCATTCGGAGCTCTTCGACCACCGCCAGTGTCTGCTGGATCTGCTCGAGGGCGTCCTCGTATTCGGTCGTGACCGGATGCTGCATCACGACGAGGTAGCCGGCCTCGAAGTCGAATTCCGCGCCGACGCCGCCGTACTTCGCGAATGGATCGAACGACGGATTCGGTTCGGCCGCGACGCGCGCCGCGAGATCGACCGAGGGGCATCCGGTCACGAACACGCTCTCCGGAGTCTCCCCCATCGCAATCACGCGCCGGGCGGCCGCCTCGTTCGAGACGAAGTGCAGGTTCGAGAGCTTCGTGACCGCGTGGCGCACCTTTTCGTCGATCGAGCCCGTGATTTCGCCTCCCTGAACGTGGGCGACGGGGATGTTCAGATAGGCAGCGGCGATCGCGGTCGCGATCGTCTCGTATCGATCCGCGACACTGATCACGACATCCGGCTTCAGGTTGTCGAAAATGGTCGCGAGCTCGACCACGCCGAGGCCGGTCGACTTCGCCGATGTGACGAGGTTCTCGCCCTCGACCACCATGTACACCACGGCGGCGGGCTCGAAGCCGTCGGCTCGAATGACGTCTACGACGGCGCCGTAGCGCTCCAGCAGAGCCGAGGCCGCGACGACGAGCTGCAGCTCCAGATCCGGGCGCGCCTGAATGGCCTGCAGAACCGACTTGATTCGTGCGTAGCTCGGACGGGCCGTGATCACGACGCAGACGCGGCGAACGCCGCCGCCAGGACTTGTCATCTTGAGCCTTCTCGCGGACCCGATGCCCGGCCGTGCAGCTCGAGCACCTGCTGGGCCATGAACTCCTCGGTTCGCCGCATTGATTCCACTGTCGCACCGGCGACGTGGGGTGTGATGATGAGATTATCGTGCTGCCGGGCGTAATCCAGCAACGGACTCGAACCCCGCCGTTCGCCATCGTGCTCGTCCGCGAGCACGTCCACGGCAGCTCCCGCCAGGTGCCCTCGCGCGAGCGACTCCGCGAGCGCGAGCTCATTCACGATCTCGCCCCGAGACGTGTTCACGAGCCATGACCCGCGCCGCATCGCCGAAATCACTCCTCGCCCGAAAAGCCCTTTCGTCGCATCGTCCAGCAAAAGGTGGATCGAGACGACCTCCGCTCGTCGGACCAGGTCCTCGATCGATCGCGCGCGGCCCACATCGGGAGCCCAATCGTCGAGTAGGGGATCAAATGCGACCACGGACATCCGAAATGCCCGACCGAACTCCGCGACCTGCGACCCGACGCGGCCCATCCCGACGATCCCCAGCACCTTTCCTGCGAGCTCATTCCCCCGAAAGGCGTCGCG
>JBOGJQ010000461.1:0-31001 GCA_050745405.1 Thermoanaerobaculia bacterium
CGACTCAATCCGGCAAGTCGCGAGTCTGAGTCGCAGCTGAGGAGATCCGGAGCCTGCACTGAGGAGCGGCAGCGACGAAGTGTCGCTTCGCTCCTCAGGATGACGACTCTTCCAGGACGCCCTAGACGCTCAAGACGCCCAAGACGCTCAAGACGCCCGAGACCCGATCCGCGTCCCGGCCTTCCCCTCCAGCGCGTCGCGGACGTGCTCGACGTCGGTGATCACGACGTCCCGCCCCGTTCGGCGGACGAAATCGACCGCGGCTTCGATCTTCGGGCCCATCGATCCGGCCGGGAACTCCCCCGCGGCGAGCCAGCGCTCGGCTTGCTCGGGACTCATCGTATCGACGCTCCGCTCGCCAGGCGTACCGAATCCGATCGCGACCTGCGGCACGCCTGTGAGGATGATGAAGAGGTCGACGCCGAGCTCCGCCCCGAGGAGCGCGGAGGCGCGGTCCTTGTCGATGACGGCCTCGACGCCGCGCCACTGGCCGTCGCGGCCGCGGACGACCGGGATCCCTCCGCCGCCCGCGGCAATGACTACCGTCGACCGCTCGAGAGCGGCCGCGATGGACTCGAGGCCGAGGATGCGGCGCGGCCGCGGCGACGGCACGACCTTCCTCCAGCCGCGGCCGGCGTCCTCGCGCACGGTCCATCCGTAGTCGCGCGCGAGCGCCTCCGCGCGGTAGCGGGTGAAGAAAGGACCGATCGGCTTGGTGGGACGGCGGAACGCGACGTCGTTCGGATCGACTTCGACCTCCGTCAGGACCGTCGTGACGAGCGCGTCCACGCCGATCGCCTCCAGACGATTCCGCATCGCCTGCTGCAGGAGGAATCCCATCGACCCTTCGGTCTGCGCGACGGCGACGTCGAGCGACTGCGGCGGAATCTTCGTCGACGCTTCCTCGGCCTGGATCAGGATATTTCCGACCTGCGGCCCGTTGCCGTGCACGATGACGAGACGGAAGCCGCGGCGGACGATCTCGGCGAGCCACCGCGCGGCCTGGCGCGCGCGGGCGATCTGCTCCTCCTGCGTTCCGCGATCTTCCGGGCGGAGCAGCGCGTTGCCGCCGAATGCGATGAGAGCGACGCGACCTTCCATGGCGAGACGATCAGGCCACCGGCTCGCGCTCGAGCGGCATGGTCATGCACCGCGGCCCGCCGCGCGCCCGCGACAGCTCGTGACCCTGGATCTGGATCGCGTACTTCCGATCGGTCCAGGTCTCGAGCTCGGCGCGGCCTAGGAGGAGGTCGTCTTCGTAGACGATGGAGTAGCCGTGCGCCGCGAGCTCTTCGGCCGTCCGCACGTTGCGCTCGTACAGGAGGATCACGCCCGGCGCGAGCGCGAACGCATTCGCGCCGTCGGTCCACTGCTCGCGCTGCTGGTCGATCGGATCGCTCCCGCCGCACGAGATCGGCTCGAGCTCGATTCCGTGCTTCTCGAGCCCCGCGAGGAGCGACCGGACCGGCTTGAAATCGATGTCCTTCTTTCCGAGGTCGATCTCGTAGACGTCCGCCTCTTCCTCTCCTCCTTCGAGGATCACGGGAGGATGCACGAGGCATTCGCCCGGACTGATGATCGTGAAGACGGTGTCGAGGTGCATGTACGACCGTTTTCTCGGGATGTCGACGACGAGGATCGTCTTCACGTCGGAACCGCGAAGCGACTCGGCGAGGCGCTCGACCCCGGCGCGGTTGGTCCGCTCGGTGATGCCGGCGAGCAGGAGGTCGCTGCGCGGGACGAGGACGTCGCCCCCTTCGATCGACGGCTGCCGCCGCACCCCGGCGGCCGTCTTCGGCCACGGGGTGTCGTAGTGATCGAGCCAGAACAGGTCCTGGCTCCGGAACGCCGGATGGAAGCCGAAGACGTAGCGGGAGAGGAGCGACTCGCGCCGGCGCGCCTGCGAGGCCATCGCGGAGATCACGACGCCGTCGCCGACGACGACCTGCGGATCGCGCGTGAAGAAGAGGTTCGGAACCGGCGGGACCTCGAACGCGCGCGTCGCGTTCTTCCGACCGGGGGGCGCCTCGACACCCGCGATGAGCATCTCGGCCAGACGCGCCGGCGGCGCTCCGGCGAGCAGATCGCGCGTCTTCTTGCTGAGACTCTCCCGCCGGGCGAAATCGGCGAGGATCGTCTTCCTCGTCTCCTCGTCCTCCAGCGTCTCCTCGAGAAGATCCTGGATGTCGAGCACTTCGTCGGCGACGTAGCGGACGACCTGCTGGAACTTCCGGTGCTCCTCGCGCGCGACCTGGCTGTAGAGGATGTCGTCGAAGAGGAGCTGCTCCATCATCGACGGGGTCATGAGGTCGATCTCGCGCGCGGGAAGGTGCACGAGGACGCTCCGCAGCCGCCCGATCTCGCTCGTGACGCTCAGTCTCATGGCCGGCGGATTCTATCCCATGGCGTTTCGCCGGCCGGCCGGCAGCGCGCGGTAGAAATCGAGGAGACGCTCGGCCGTCGGCGCGTGCCGCGACGGGGCCGTCGCAGCGATGCATTCCTCGGGCGGGACCGTGATGCGTCCGGCGAGAAGGTCGAGGCAGACGGCGGCGAGCGCCTCCGGATCGGCCGAGCGGGCGACGAAGCGCGAGGCGAGCGGGCCGAGGAGCTCGCGGACGCCGTAGATCGGATAGGCCGCGACCGGGGTCCCGCACGCGAGGGCTTCGACGATCGCGCGGTGCCCTTCGTCCGAGCCGCGCGCGGTGAACAGCATCACGTCCGGCGCGCGAAGCGCCTCGGGGAGATCGCGGTCGCGGTACCCGGCCCATACGACCGCGTCCGCCGTGCCGAGCTTCGCGGCGCGCTTCTCGAGCGCCGACCGATGCGGGCCGCGCCCGACGACGAGGAGGCGCGCCTCGGGGAGCGCCGCGCGCACGCGCGCGTGCACGTCGAGCGCGTCCTCGAATCCACGACCTGGTGCGACCTTGCCGATGAAACCGAGGAGCGGGACGCCGCGGCCGATGCCGAGCTCGTCGCGCAGATCGGAGCCGGGACGGAAGATGCGCTCGTCCACCGGCGGCGGCGTGAAGAGCGCGCCGCGGTCGCGCAGGAGCGGGTCCTCGAGAAACGTCGCGTTGTTCACGCAGATCCCGTCGGTCCTGCGGAGGAGCCATCGCGAAGCCGGGTCGCGCCGCAGCGTCCGCCGCGAATGAAACGTGCGGACGAGCGACCGTTTCTCGAGCCGACCGATCGCGAGCCGCGCGAGCCAATGGTCGTGGGCGAGATGCGCGTGGACGAGGTCGAATCCTCCGCCCGCGACGAACGCGCGCAGCGCGCGCATCGTGCGGAGCAGCGAGACGGGATCCTGCTCCCGGCGCAGGATCGCATGCGTCCAGGGGAGGGACCCGATCCGCGCTTCGAGATTCGAACCTCCGACATAGCCGTAGTGCGCGTCCGCTCCGGCGCGCCGGAGCGCCTCGACTTCCTCGAACGCCGGAGCCGCGGCGCCGGTCCAGCGGTTGAACGAGGCGAGGTGGAGGATTTTCATTCAGCTCGATAGGACGAATAGGACGTATGGGACGTATAGGACGTATAGGACAGGCGGAAGGGGATTCCTGGTCTCATTCGTCCTATGGGTCCTATTCGTCCTATCTATTCGTCGCGATGATAGACTACCGCCCGCCCATGGCCGTCGACCCGGAACTGCTCGAGATCCTCGCCTGTCCGCTCTGCAAGGACGAGGTCAAACTCGTCCCGCTGGACCAGGCGCGGCGCGCCGAGCTGAGAGACCGCTACCGCGACAAGTTCCGGGGCGAGGAACCGGTCGTCGAGGAAGGCCTCCGCTGCGTCCGGTGCGGCCGCGTCTACCCGGTCGTGAGCAGCATTCCGGTCATGCTGGTCGAAGAGGCGATCGTCGAGTCCTGATCGTTGCGCGCGACCCGTCCGATCCTCCCCGATCTTCCCGCCTCGCCCGCAGTCCGGATCGCCGCCCTCGCCTATCTCGCCCACCTCCTCTGCGAAGGGTGGATCGGAAGCTCGGAGGCGTTTCTCGGGATCGCCCTCGTCGCCGCGGTCGTCGCGTGGAAACGGGGCGAGCTCACCGTTCCGTTCCATCCGCTGTACGTTCCCCTCGCGATCTTCGTCGCCGCTTCGGTCGTCTCGGCCGCCGCGTCATTCCGTCCGTTCGTTTCTCTACTGAACGCGAACGAGTGGTTCGGCTTTCTGACACTGCCGCTCGCCCTCGCGCTCTACTCGCGATTTCCGCAGGTCCGGCGGTACGGCGTCGGGGCGCTTCTCGCGCTCGTCCTCTTCCAGTCCGCCGTCGGCGCGACCCAGTTCCTCTTTCTCGGGCACGACGCCCTCGAGAAGCGCATCACCGGGACGACCGCGCACGTCATGACGTACTCGGGGATCGTCCTCCCGCTCTCGCTCCTCTTCCTGAGCCTCGGCGCCAGTCGCCTCCGCCGCCCGCTCTACCTTCTTGCCGCCGCGGCCGGATCGCTCGCGGTCGCCCTCAGCTTCACTCGCGGCGCGTGGCTCGGATGGATGGTCGGCGTGCTCGTCCTCGTGCTCCTGCGGCGGCCGCGCGCGATGGTATGGCTCGTTCCCGTTCTCATCCTCGCGATCACCTTCAGCCCTCTTCCCCTCTTCGCGCGCCTGGTCTCGAGCTTCGATTTCCGCCAGACCTCGGTCCTGGATCGGATCCGCATGGTCGAGGGCGGGATCGAGATCATCCGCGACCGTCCCCTTCTCGGCGTCGGCCCGGCCAACGTGAAGGAGATCTATCCCCTCTATCGCAAGGACGACGCGCCCCGCTTCCGGATTCCCCACCTGCACAGCAACCCGGTCCAGCTCTGGGCCGAGCGCGGCGTGCTGGCGCTGGCGGCGTACCTCGCTCTCCAGGTGCTCTTCCTGGCGGCGATGCTCGCCCGGCGGCGCGACCCCGACCTGCGCCCCTGGGCGGAGGCGGGAATCGCCACGGCTCTCGCCCTTTTCGTGGCGGGGCTGTTCGAGTTCAATTTCGGGGATACCGAGGTGCTGCTGACCTCGCTGGACATCTGGGCCCTGGCCCTTCTCCCCCCGCCCGGACCGGCCGCGAATCCCCAGGCGCCCCCCGTTGTTCTGGCGCCCTGATGGCCCCGGTCCGGCCGTAACCTTTTCCAGAATGCGCCCGTCGAACAGGACAGCACCGGAGATGAACCACCTGAGCGATCAGGAGTTGATGAAACTCCTTCAGGACGGGGACCTCACTCCGGCAGGCGAAATTTTCGACCGCTACAGCGCGAGGATTTACAACTTTGCACTCCGGTTTCTCAAGAACGCTGAAGCGGCGGAAGACGCGACCCAGGAAGTCTTCGTCAAGATGATCCGGTACGCGAAGCAGTTCCACGGCGACGCGAAACTTTCGACCTGGCTGTTCTCGATCGCGGCGAACCACTGCCGGGATCACCTGCGGAAGGCGGACAACCGAGCGAAGGAGAGCGAAGAGACGCTGCTCACGCTTGCGGCCGGCGACGATGCCCCCGACCGGAACATGGAAAAGAAACAGGACGAGCTGCGGGTCCGGAAGGCGCTCGATCTGCTCACGCCCGAGCAGCGCGAGGCGATTCTGCTCTCGCGGTATCAGGGACTCTCGTACGCGGAGATCGCGAAGATCGCCGGCTGTTCCGAGGGAGCCGTGAAGACTCGTGTCTTCCGCGCGATGGAGACGCTGAAGAAGGCGCTCACGCGCGAAGAGACGGGAGGAGAACGATGTCTGAGTGTGATGTAGTTCGTGAACGGATGCCGGAGCTTCTCGTGGAAGCTCTGGACGCGCCCCACAGGGAGAGCGCCCACGTTCACATCGAAGGGTGCTCCGCCTGCGAGCGCGAATGGTCCGCGTACCGCGAGACGTGGCGCGCCATGGGCGGCCTGCCGGACGTTCCGGTGCCGGATCGGGTCCGCGACGGCTTCCTCTCGTCGCTCGGTCTCCCCGCGGCGCCGAACGTGGTTCCGTTCCATCGGCGGCCGTCGGTGCGGTGGATCTCCCAAGCCGCCGCCGTCGCGGTTCTGGTCGGCGGCTCGTTCTGGGCCGGACGGACGCGCCCGTCGGGGCCCCTCGGGCCGACGCCGATGGACGAGGCGGAGATCACGGCCGTCCAGCTCGCCGGCTCCCACATCGTTCCGGCCTCGCGTCTTTCGCCGGTGATCGAGGGCGCGCCGCGAATCGACAACGTGCGGCTCCTGTCCGCCCCCGCCGAGAGCGACGTCCGTCTCGCGTTCGAGGTGACCTCGCAGTGGACCGTCACCGGCGGCCCCGAGGACGAGAGCATGGCGACGCTGCTCGCGTATCTGGTCCAGGCGCAGGGACCGGAGAGCAACTCGCGGTCGACGGCGATTCAGCTCATTCGCGACGGATTCGGCGCGGGACATACGGCGAGTCCGGCGATCGCGCGCGCGCTGGCCGGCGTGCTCGAGACCGAGACGAACGAGGGCGTGCGTCTCAACGCGATGGACGCTCTCAAGGAGCTGCCGGCCGCCGCGACCGCGCAGGCCCAGGCGGCTCTCATCGAAGTGCTGAAGAACGACCCGAATCCGGCGGTGCGGCTCAAGGCCGTCGAAGCTCTCGCGAACGTCGCGCGGGGGGGCTCGCCGCTCGATCCCGCCATGGTCGAGACGCTCCGCCAGAAGGCGGGGCAGGACGACGAGATCCTTTACGTCCGCGTGAAGGCCGCCGAGGCGTTGAGCCAGATCGACCTGTGAGAGAACCCCTTCCGATGAAACCGGGCAGCCTGACGCTGGTTGCGCTCGCGCTCCTCGCCGCGAGCATCACCCCCGCGTGGGCGGTCGAGGTGAGCACGGACCGCTTCCGGAGCCAGGTCGCCCTCGAGGCCGACGGCTCCCTGCTGATCGACAACATGATCGGTCCGGTCACCGTCATCGGGACGCCGCACGCGCGGCTCCGGTGGGAAGCGGTCAAGACCGTCCGCGGCCTCTCGGCGACGTACGTCCAGGAAGGACGCGAGTTCACGCGGCTGGAGCTTTTCGGCGGCCCGCGCGATCGCGCGCTCCGGACCGTCATCGCGTACCCGCTGCGCAACGGCCGCTGGGAGAGCTCGGTGTCGTACACGGTCGAGGTTCCGGCGGGGATCGACCTGACGATCGTGACGATGAGCAGCGAGATCGTCCGCGTGAGCGGCGTGACGGGATCGGTGAACATCAAGAACGTCAACGGGACGATCGAGGTCGTCCGGATCGACGCGCCGGTCAACGTCGAGACGGTGAACGGGAGGGTCCGCGCGCTACTGCCCGAGCGGCCGTCGCACGACATGCGGTTCGCGAGTCTGACGGGGCGCGTCGAGGTCGAAGCACCGCCGCGCGCCGCGTTCACCTGGATCGCCGAGACGATGCGGGGTGGCGCGTACGCGAGCGTCGACGTTTCCGCCGCCCTCAACCGCCAAAACGAGCTGCGGCGCTACGTCTCGCAGATCAACGGCGGAGGCTCACCGACGATCGTCACGCGCAGCATTCTCGGCGACGTCTATTTTCTCCGTCCGGGCGCGACGATCCTGCAGGCGCAGGCGAATCCGCTTCCCGAAACGCGGCCGGCGTCTCCCCGCCGCCCGCAGCCCCTCCGCGCGGACATGCAGCTCGCCTTCCGGCGGGTCGCGTCGACAGTGCTGATGCAGGTGCCGACGGCGCATCTGTTCGCGACCCAGCGGGACCGCGTCACGGACGATTTCCGGTTCGAGGCGCCGATCGGCAGCATCTTCGTCGGCCAGATCGACGGGAACGCGGCCGTCTCGACGCGCGCCGGCGAGGTCGTCCTCGGTCGCGTCGGCGGCCGCGTCGAGATCCGCTCCCTCGGCGGCTCGATTCACCTCGGCAACGTCCGCGGCCCACTCGACGCCCACACCTCGGTCGGCGACATCATCGTCCGCTCGGTCGAAAACGGCGGGACGGCCGCGACCGACGCCGGCATGGTCCGCATCGCCACCGCCAACGGGGCGCTCACGCTCCGCTCCGGTGGAGGCGACGTCATCGTCCACCGCACCGGCGGTCCGATCGACGCGCGCACCACCTCCGGCGACATCTGGATCGGCATCGCGCCGACGGTCACCTCGCAGACCGTTCACGCGGAGACCGACGGCGGGAACGTCGCGCTCCACATCCCGGACGGCTTCGCCGCCGACATCGACGCGGTCGTCACCACGCGCGGCGACGGCGCGGGCGCGATCCAGTCCGACTTTCCGGGCCTGACGATCGTGCGCGAGACCTCGGGCAACGGGACGCGCATCCGCGCCACCGGAAAGCTCAACGGCGGCGGCCGCGCCGTCGTGCTCCGCGCCACCGACGGAACGATCGAGATCCGGCGGAGCGTGGATGTCGTGACGTCGAGGTAGCGGGCACCCCGAACCTCCCCGGCTGTTGACTTTTCCCTCCCAATCCACTGGAGTGGCGCCTCTCTGGAGGTTTCATGTTCAAGCCGCTGCTCGTTTCGCTTTTCGTCGTGAGCCTGATCGCCGGTTGCGCCGGCGACCGGCCGGCCCCGCCCGAACCCGTCGAAACGGCGGCGGCACCACCCGTCCAGGAGGAGGAAAAACCGATGGAGTCCTACACGAACAAGGTCGCCGACATCGTCACGACGAAGGGAACGATCACGGTGCGCTTTTTTCCGGACGTGGCTCCGAACCACGTGAGGAACTTCATCGACCTGGCCGAGCAGGGGTTCTACGACGGCACGCGTTTTCACCGGGTGATCGCGGGATTCATGATCCAGGGCGGCGACCCGAACACGAAGACGGAGAATCGCCGGACGTGGGGAACGGGCGGATCGGGGAAGAACGTTCCGGCGGAGTTCAGCGAGATCCCGCACAACCGCGGCATCCTCTCGATGGCGCGGGCGGCGCATCCCGACAGCGCCTCCTCGCAATTTTTCATCGTGGTGAAGGAGGCGCCTTCTCTCGACGGGAAGTACACGGTCTTCGGTGAGGTCGTGAGTGGGATGGAGGTCGCGGACGCGATCGTGGACGCGGGGCAGGGGAAGGAAAATCCGGACGATCCCGTCCGCATCGAGACCGTCACCGTGCGGGCGGCCGAATAGCCGCGCTGGCCCCGAATCCGCATTTTTCCGAGGCAGCCGATCATGAACCAGACGCCTCGGGAGCTCGACGCGTTCCTACGCGAGTGCCTCGGCGAGAGCTTCGAGGTCGACCCGCTGCCGGGCGACGCCTCCGCCCGGGCCTACTACCGCGTTTCGACGCCGCGCGGCGAGCGATACATGGTGGCGTACTACCCGGAGGGCGTGCGGCCCGACCTCGCGCATTTCGTCGACGCGTACCGGGCGCTCGCGGACGCGAATCCGGTTCCGCGGATCATGCGCCACGGAGCGTGCGCGATCGTGCAGCAGGACGTCGGCGACGTCACCCTCTTCGAGATCCTCGAGACCGATCCGGAGCGGGGGCTTCGCCTCTACCGGCGCGCCATCGACGTCCTCGTCGCGTTCCAGCGCACGGCCGACGCCGCGGCGGCCATCAACCCGCCGTTCACGGCCGGCGATTTCCGGCGCGAGCTCGAGATGACGCGGGAGTTCTGGGTCGAGCGGATGTGCGGTGTCACGCAACCGGCGACGCTGGCGGCGCTCGATGCGCTGTTCCAGCGGCTGAGCGAGCGGATCGCGTCCCATCCATACGTGTTATGTCATCGTGATTATCATGGTCAAAATTTGCATATTATAAATGATGGTATTTATGTGATCGACTATCAGGATATGCGGAGGGGGCCCGACACGTACGATCTCGCGTCGCTTCTGCGCGACCGCGGCGTCGCGCGGACGCTCGGCTCCCGTGCCGAGGACGACCTCATCGAGTATTATCGCGCGCGCACGGCGGGCGACGCGCAGCAGCGGAAACGCTACTTCGAGACTCTGCTCCAGCGATCCGTCAAGATCGTCGGGACGTTCGCGCGGCAGTCGATCACGCGGGGACGTCACCACTACCTGGCGTACATTCCCCCGACTCTCGAGAGCATCCGCGTCTGCATCGCCGAGCTGCCCGACTACCGCGAGCTGCTGGGAACGTTCCCGCTCGCATGGTCGGAAGCGCGCCCGCCGCTGGTTGTCGAAAGCTGACCGCCGCCTCGCGCGGCGCGGAAAGGAGCATCAGTTTGCCGCACCTCATCACCCTGCTGCCGGGCGACGGGATCGGCCCGGAGGTCACCGCGGCGACCGTCGCCGCCCTCGAGGCGACCGGCGTCGACATTCAATGGGAGAAATACGTCGTCGGCGCGGATGCCATCGCCGCCGGTGGCGATCCTCTCCCCCGGGAGGTCCTCGACTCGATCCTCCGGAACAAGGTCGCGCTGAAGGGGCCGGTCACCACGCCCGTCGGGACCGGCTTCATCTCGATCAACGTCCGGCTCCGGAAGACGCTCGACCTGTACGCGAACGTCCGCCCCGTCCGGACCCTCCCCGGCGTCGAGACGCCATTCAAAGACGTCGACATCGTCGTCGTCCGCGAGAACACGGAAGGGCTCTACAGCGGCATCGAGCACGAGGTCGTCCCGGGCGTGATGGAGTCGCTCAAGATCATCACGCAGAAGGCCTCGCGCCGCATCGCGCGCTACGCGTTCGAGTACGCGAAAAACAACGGCCGGAAGAAGGTCACCTGCGTCCACAAGGCGAACATCATGAAGCTGACGGACGGCCTGTTTCTCCGCTCGTTCCGCGAGATCTCCGAGGAGTATCCGGAGATCGAGGCGGAGGACAAGATCGTCGACAACCTCTGCATGCAGCTCGTCGTGAGGCCGCAGCAGTTCGACGTCCTCTGCCTGGAGAACCTGTACGGCGACATCGTCTCCGATCTCTGCGCGGGCCTGGTCGGCGGCCTCGGGGTCGTCGCCGGGGCGAACATCGGCGAGAACGGCGCGGTATTCGAGGCGGTCCACGGCTCGGCGCCCGATATCGCCGGGCAGAACAAGGCGAACCCGCTGGCTCTGCTCCAGTCGGCGGCGCTCATGCTCGAGCACATCGGGGAGAGGGACGCGGCGCGCCGCGTCCGGACGGCGATCATGAACGTGCTGCGCGCCGGCGAGTCGCTCACGCGCGACCTCGGAGGCAGCGCCTCGACCAGCTCGTTCACCGAGGCGCTCGTCCACGAGATCGAGCGTGTCCGGTGAGGCCGCCCTCCGCGAAGGTCTCCGGCTGTTCAACGCGGAGGCCTACTTCGCCGCGCACGAGGCGTGGGAAGAGCTCTGGCTGCGCGCCGACGAGCCGCTCCGCACGTACGTTCAGGGGCTGATCCAGCTCGCCGCGGGGTGGCACCACCTCGGTCGCGGCAACCCCGGCGGCGCGCGCCGGCTCCTCGACGCGGCGATCCGGAAGCTCGAGCCGTATCCGTCCGGCTTCGCCGGCATCGATGCGTCCGAGGCCGTGACCCAGGCGCAGGCGATTCTGGGCGGGAAACCGCGGCTCGCCGCAGCCCCGCAGCTCCGCGCGACCTTCGACGACTAGGGCTTCCGCGCCGAGATGTCAAGCCTTCGTTCGATGACTTCAATCACGCGGAAGGGCGAGATACAATCGGAGTCCCTCACCAATCGGCTCACGATTTACACGGAGAGCGACATGCAGGAACTCGATCATCGCGACCGCGACCTCCTCGACGCGCTACAGGCAGACGTTCCCCTCGCGTCGACGCCCTTTGCGATCATCGGGCAGAAGATCGACATGTCGGAGAAGGAAGTCCTCAAGCGGATCGACCGCCTGAAGAAAGAAGGCGCGGTCCGCCAGATCAGCGGCGTGTTCGATCCGCGAGCCTGTGGCTATCGCGCCTCCCTCGTCGCCGCGCGCGTCGATCCCGACCGGATCGAGCGCGCCGCCGCGATCATCAGCGCACACCCCGGCGTCTACCAGAACTACCGCCGCAACCACGACTTCAACCTCTGGTTCACGATCGCCGTCCCGCCGACCACGCGTCTCGGGCTCGAAAGGACCGTCGAGATTCTCGGCGAGGAAGCCGAGTGCGAGGCCGTCCGCCTCCTTCCGGCCATCCGCTCGTTCCGCGCCAATGCGGCCGATGCGGCGGACCTGGGGCACGAGGACGCGGCGGGGGACGAGACGACGTCCGCCGCGGCTCCTCTCACGCCGAAGGAGATCGAGCTCGTCCGGCTGCTCCAGAAGGACCTCCCCCTTCACCCCCGCCCCTTCGACGTTCTCGGCCGGACGGGAGGCGTCTCCGGCGACGAGGTCCTCGATGCGGCGCGCACGTTCGCCGCGCGTCAGCAGCTCCGCCGCTTCGCCGCCCTCGTCCAGTCCCGCCGGAGCTCGTTCACGGCCAGCGTCATGGGCGTCTGGCACGTCCCCGCCGCCGCGGTCGACGCCGTCGCGCCGCGCATGGCCGCCCATCGCGCCGTCTCCCAGTGCTACGTCCGCCCGACGTACGAGGACTGGCCGTACAACGTCTTCACCATCGTCCACGGCCGTTCGGTCGACGAGTGCGAGGCGGTGCTCGCCGAGCTCGCGGGCGAGGTCGGCGTCGACGACATGCGCGCTCTGTTCCCGATGAAGGAGTTCAAGCGGACGCGCCTCGCCTTCTTCTCTCCCGAGATCGAGGCGTGGGAAGCGCCGCGCCTCGGCCGGACCGAGGCGAACGCGGTCTCCTGACCGCCGCGCGAGGGGGGCAAAAACTCTTTACATCCGTCCGGACGCCTTCGCGCCCGGAGATGCTTTCCCCACAACGACTTCCCCTCGCGCGCGCGCGTGGCCGCCGCCGTGCACTCTCCCGCCGCCCGACGATGGAGGAGCTGGCCGCGTTCGTGATCGAGAACGAACGAGGCGCCGAGCGCGCCCCGGACGGATGGGAATCCGTCGTTTTCGTCGTCGGAGACGAGGAGGAGCCGTGGGTCGCGGACACGCCCGAGTAGCCGAAGCCGCTAGGCGTCGTCGTGCGCGACCGCGCCGGCCTCCTTCTTTTCCATCCGGTTCTGGATCTCCGCGACGAAGGCCTCGATCTCCTCCCGATTCCCGAGCTTCTGCGAGATCGACATCGAGCAGAACTTCGGGCCGCACATCGAGCAGAACTCCGCCGTCTTGAAGTGGTCCTGCGGGAGCGTGGCGTCGTGGAACTCGCGGGCCCGCTCCGGATCGAGCGAGAGGCGGAACTGCTCGTTCCAGTCGAAGGCGTAGCGCGCGCGGGAGAGAGCGTCATCGCGGTCGCGGGCTCCCTTGCGGTGCCGCGCGACGTCGGCGGCGTGGGCGGCGATCTTGTACGCGATGATCCCGTTCCGGACGTCCTCCGCCTCGGGGAGGCCGAGGTGCTCCTTCGGGGTGACGTAGCAGAGCATGGCGGCGCCGGACCAGCCGGCGAGGGCGGCCCCGATGGCCGACGTGATGTGATCGTAGGCGGGAGCGATGTCGGTGACGAGCGGACCGAGAACGTAGAAGGGCGCCTCGTCGCAGATCTCCTGCTGGCGCTTCACGTTCATGTCGATCTGGTCCATCGGGACGTGCCCCGGCCCCTCGACCATGACCTGGACGTCGCGGGCCCACGCGCGGCGCGTGAGGTCGCCGAGGACGTCGAGCTCCGCGAACTGGGCCGCGTCCGAGGCATCGTGGAGGCACCCGGGCCGGAGGGAGTCGCCGAGGGAGAAGCTGACGTCGTACCGCTGGAAGATCTCGCAGATGCGGTCGAAGTGCGTGTAGAGCGGGTTTTCCTGGTGGTGGTACATCATCCACTGCGCGAGAATCGACCCGCCGCGCGAGACGATGCCCGTGACGCGTCCCGCCACGAGCGGAAGGTGGCGCAGCAGGATGCCCGCATGGATCGTCATGTAGTCGACGCCCTGCTCGGCCTGCTCCTCGATCACCTGGAGAATCAGCTCGGGGGTGATTCTCTCGACTTTGCCCGCGCGCTCCAGGACCTCGTAGATCGGGACCGTGCCGATCGGAATCGTCGACGCGCGGAGGATCGCCTCGCGCACCTCGGGGATCCGCCGGCCGGTGGAGAGATCCATGACCGTATCCGCGCCGTAGCGAATCGCGAGGCGCAGCTTGTCGACCTCCTCGTCGAGCGAGGAGGTGACGGCGGACGTCCCGATGTTCGCGTTGATCTTGCAGCGGGAGGCGACACCGATCGCCATCGGCTCGAGCTCGGGATGATTGACGTTCGCGGGGATGATCATCCGGCCGCGCGCGACCTCGTCGCGCACGAGCTCGGGATCGAGATCCTCCCGTCGCGCGACGAACTCCATCTCCTCGGTGACGGTCCCCCGCCGCGCGAACAGCAACTGCGTCCTGACCGGCAGGTCGTGGCGCCGGTTCACCCATTCGGATCGAATCATGACGTCTCCTCCATGGCCGCGTCCTGCGCGGCCGCTCGGCGGAGCGTCGGGGAGAGAGAATCGCGGCTGGTGCCTTCCCTACGCCGGTATGATCCGGATCAGGTGCGAGGGTGTGCTCTCAGGCCGGAGTTGCCGGCCACCCCTAGGCTCCGTGCGGCCGCTGTCGCCAGCGGTCCCGAGGCCGCAGTCTGCGCCGTGAGCGGGCCGGCGTCAAGCGGGCCGAGGATTCAGAACCAGCGGCGCTTCTTGTCCGCGCTCGTCGGACGCTCCCCGCTGCGCCGCAGGCGCGCGAGCTCGATCTCGAGCGCCTCGACACGCGCGCGGAGCGTCTCGATCTCGGACGTCATCGCGTCGTGCACGCCGAGCAGCAGATCGATGTGCCGCCTGAGCTCCCCCTGCTCGCCCGACGGAGTGAGGCGCTCGCGGATCTGCCCGAGACGCAGCCCGTCCTGCTCGACCATGCGGCGGATCGCCTGGAACTGCGCGACGCTCGATTCCGTGTACCGCCGGTGCCCTCCCGCCGTCTTCTCGACTTGGAAGAAGTCGGGCAGCTCCTTTTCGTAAAAGCGGAGCGTGGTGACCGGAATCCCGGTCTTCCGGTGGACGTCGGAAATCGTGAGGCGGGCGCGGTTCACGGGATCAGAAGAGCGGATTCGATTCCTCGTGCTCGAACTCCCATTCATACGTGAACCCGGGGAACTCGACCGGAACTGTATACGTGGCCTTGATGTAAATGCGATTCCCGCCGCGGTTGACGATGAGATTATCGGGGTCGAGCGGCAGATCCAGCTCGTCGGCCCTCGACATGATCCGTTTCCGGATCGCCGGCTCCTTGAACATTCCCGCCGCGCGCGCGACGTCGGTGATCTCGTCGCCCAACTCGACCGTCTTCACCTTCACAGGAATCATCTTGTACGCGATGAACGCGGCGGCGATCAGAAAGAGCAGACCGAAAATGCATCCGAGCTGTCCCTCACCCCGCTGTCTGTTGCCGGTGCGACGCATCGATTCCCCCTCGCGTGTGCTCTCGGACGAGAGTAAAGACCAGGGGCAGCGAAGTCAACGATGTGGGCGCGCCGTCTCGGCGCGCCCCCTTCTCACTTCGTGACGTTGGAGCCCAGGGCTCGCGGCGAGACGCCGCGGCCACGTTACCGAATCACGCGCAGCATTCGTCTCCACCGCGGCGCCGAGACCCACCCCTCGCCCCCGCGGGAATGCGCGCTCGCCGTTTCGACGCCGCCGGCCGACCAGAAGATCAGGCGCGCGCGTCCCACGATCCGCTCCTCCGGAAGGAAGCCCCACGCGCGGCTGTCGATCGAGTCGGCGCGATGATCCCCCATGACGAAGACATGACCGTCGGGCACCAGATCGGCGACGCGTCCCGTCGTCCCGACACCCGGCGGCAGGTACGGTTCCTCCGCGCGCCGGCCGTTGATCCAGACGCTCCCGCCGCGGATCTCGATGTAATCCCCCGCCGTCGCGACGATCCGCTTCACGAAGTACCCGGGGCCCACGCCCGGATTCCGGAACACGACGACGTCGCCGCGGTCCACCTCGCCGAAGGGGGTGACGAGAATGTGGTCGCCCGGCTCGAGCGTCGGCGCCATCGACGCCGAGGGAATCGAGTACGCCTGCAGCAGCGTCGCCCTCACGACGAGAGCGGCGATGATGCCGATCGAGAGCGGCTGCACGATCACGCGGACGATCGAGACGAACGCCCTGGCCGTAGGGAAGGTCATACCTTCCTTCCGACGATCGGGGGTGGCTGCGGTTCCGGTCGAGGTCACGGCACTAGTGTCGTAGTCCCAGGTACACCGGTTTCGAGGGGCCGACGGCGTATCGTTCCAGAAGCGCCTGGTGGACGAAATCGGTCGCGACCTGCACGGCGTCGGCGAGCGCGCGACCGAGGGCGAGACCCGTCGCCACGGCCGACGCCAAAGCACAACCGGTACCATGTCCTTCCGCCGCCTCGATGCGCGGATGGCGGTATTCGAAACGCGCCGTCCCCTCGAACAGAGTGTCGACGACCGTCGCTCCAGGAAGGTGTCCCCCCTTGATGAGGACGCGCTCGGCGCCGAGCTGCCGGAACCCCGCGGCGATCCGGTCGATGTCCTCGAGCGCCGCTCCGGGCGCACCGACGAGCGCCGCGGCCTCCGGCCAGTTCGGGGTCGTCACCGTCGCCAGGGGGAGCAGCTCCTCGCGCATCGCGGCGACGGCGTCCTCTTCCAGAAGGCGTGCGCCGCTCGACGCGATCATGACCGGATCGAGAACGACGGCGCGCGGGCGCCACTCGCGGAGCTTCCGCGCGACGAGGCGCACGGTCGCGGCGTTCCCCAGCATCCCGAGCTTGACGACTTCGGGCGCGAGGTCGGACATCACGGCATCGATCTGCGCTTCGATGATCCGCTCCGGGAGGATCAGCACGTCGGTGACGGCGCGGCTGTTCTGGGCGGTGATGGCCGCGATCGCGCTCGCCCCGTGGGCTCCGAGCAGGGCGATCGTCTTGAGGTCGGCCTGAATCCCGGCCCCTCCGCCGGAGTCACTTCCCGCGATCGTGAGTACGCACGCCTTCTTCATCGGCCACGGGTTCCGCGCGCGGCAACGTCGCGCCGGCTTCCGGCTCCTCGTCCACGATCTGGTATACCGGCATCCTCTGCTGCAGCCCCTTGAGGGGGACCTCTCCGAGAGCGACCGTCTGAAACTCGCCGTCGAGGCGGTCGAACGTGTTCTGCGAGACGACGACCTGGCCCGGCTTCGCGACGCCGCTCTCTAGACGCGACGCGATGTTGACCGACGAGCCGAGCACCGTATAGTCGACGCGCTTTTCGGTCCCTACGTTGCCGACGACCGCGGGACCGCTGTTGATGCCGACGCGGATCCGGACCGCGGGCAGACCTTCGCTCTCCCGCACGCGGTTCCACTCGCCCACGAGGCGCCTCATCATCACTCCCGCCCTGACGGCCCGCGCCGCGTGATCCTCCTGGCTCAGCGGCGCCCCGAAGAACGCCATGACGGCGTCGCCGATGAACTTGTCCAGCGTGCCGCCGTTCGCGAAGATCGCCTCGACCGCGCACCCGAAGAAGTGCGACAGGAACTCCGAGACCTCCTCGGGCTTCTTCGTCTCCGAGATCGTGGTGAACCCGCAGATGTCCGCGAACAGAACCGAGACCTCGGCGTTCCGGACCTCTTCTTCGTCCCCGGTGTCGGCGCGGCGCACGATCTCCTCGACGACTCCCGGCGAGTGATAGCGCTCGAGCTTTCCGCGGATCTTCTTCTCTTCCTCGATGCGCTCGGAGAGCTGCGCGCGCTCGACGGCGACCGCCGCGAAATTCGACAGCGCCGTGAGCAGGTCGAGGTCTTCCTCGGTGAAGCGGCCGATGTGAATCGGCGAGTCGACCTGCACCGCGCCGATGACGCGGCCGCGGTTCCACAGCGGCGCGCACATCGCCGACCGGATCCCGTGGATCGCGATCGATTTCCCGCCGAGCAGCCGCGAGTCCTCGAGCGCGTCCGAGGTGAGGAGCGCGACCTGCTGGTCCGCGACCATCTTCAGGATCGTCCGCGAGATCGGAATGTCCTGCTCGACCGTCTCGCTGCGGAACTTCGTGAGGCGCGGCACCGGATTCCCTTCCGCGTCGAACAGGATCAGAAGACCGCGATCGACCGGGAGGTACTTGAAGATGAGGTCCATCACGTTCCGGAGGACCTGATTCAGCTCTTCGGATTCGAGAAGGACCTTCGCGACCTGGACGAGGACCGAGAAGATCCGCTCGCGCGACTGTCCCGGCGGGGCCGCGGCCGCCGGTTTGCCGACCTCCGGCACCGCCTCGAGACCGAAGTCGGAGTTGAAGTCGGAGATTCGGCGGACGACCGTCCCCGAGAGGTTCTCGAAGGGCGAGTCGTCCGAGAACTCCACCGCCGCCGTGCCGCGCACGTCGACCTGGACCGAGCCGACCAGGAGCTGATCCCCCGCGCTGAGACGACCTTCGGGAACGGGGGCCCCGTTCAACTTGATGCCGTTCGTCGACTTGAGATCGACGATCCACCAGTCGTCCTCCCGCCGCTCGATCAGCGCGTGGCGGCGCGAGACGGACGGATGGTTCAGAACGAGATCGTTCCCCTCGACACGGCCGATGGTCGCGCCGTCGCCGCGCAGATCGAATGTGCGCGATGCGCCGAGGTCGACGAAGTGGAGCTGGAGCTGATCCATGGGTGAAGCGAATTATATCGGCACCGGGGAACCTGTATAATCCCAGCCGAATTCGGCACACCCCGGGCTGCACTGTCCTCATCTGGCACCGATGAACGCTCCGTCGCACCGAGGCTCGTTCGGCTTCGCGGTCGCTCTGCGCAGCGACGTGGGAAAGGTGCGGAGCGAGAACCAGGATTTCGGCCTCGTGACCTCGCCCGATTCCTGGGATCCGGCCGAGGGCATTCTGATGCTCGTCGCCGACGGCATGGGAGGCCACCGCGGCGGCGCGACGGCCTCGCGACTCGCGGCATCCACCATCGAGCAGGACTTCCTCGCGGCGAGGGACGGCGACACCGCCTCCGCGCTCCTCCGCGCGATCGAAAGGGCGAATGGCGCCGTTTTCGAGGAGTCGCGACGGAACGCCGAGCTTCGCGGGATGGGAACGACCGTCAGTGCGCTCGTCGTCCGGCACGGATGCGCCTGGCTCGCGCATGTCGGCGACTCCCGCATTTACCTCCTCCGCGAAGGCAAGCTCCACCAGTTGACCGAGGACCATTCGCTCGTCGCGACCATGGTCAAGGAGAAGCTGATCACGCCCGAGGAAGCGGCGGTTCACCCGCGGCGCAACGTGCTGCAGAGGTCGCTCGGGGTCGCCACGGAAGTCGAGGTCGACCACCGGGACGGCATCGACGTTCAGGACGGCGACACGTTCCTCCTCTGCTCGGACGGACTCCACGGCTTCGTTGCCCTGGACAGGATCCGCGAGGCGCTCGATCTCCCGGTCGACCAGGCCGCCGATCGCTGCGTCGAGCTCGCGCACGCGGCCGGAGCCCCCGACAACGTGACGGTCATCGTCTGTCGCGCGGAAAGCGCCGACGGACCGAAGGGTGCGGCCGAGGCGACGGTGGAGATCCCGGTCGGCGTGGCAACCGGTTCGTCGTCCCGTGTTTGAAACGGAATTCGACCCGCCGTTTTCCGCATTCCCATTCCCGAAAGCCACTCCCACTTCATGAATCCCGGTGCGTGGAAACGCATGCTGTCCATGACGGCGCTCGCCGTCGTCGCCGCGGGCGGATGTGCGACGGAAGCCGAGCCCGGCCTCGAGGGCGTCCAGAAGATGGCGTATCTCGTCCGTCCGGCCGTGGTCCGCGTGCGCGCGTATGCGACCGCGACGTTCACGGCGCCGCCGCCGGCAATCGCGCGCGTCGACGCCGAGATCGCGCGTCGCGGGCTCGCCGGACCCGCGAGGGGCGCGCCGATCACGGTCGAAACCGGGGCCGGCGGGTCCGGGAGCGGCTTCATCGTGCATCCGGACGGCGCGATCCTGACGAGCGGCCACGTCGTCGCCCTCATTCGCGATCCCGCGGCCGTACAGCGGGAGCTCCTCCGCAACGGCGCCGTCGCCGTCCTCCTCGCCCGATATCCCATCGACGTCCTCCGCGCCCTCCACCGCGACGGAGCTCTCGTGCCGCTGCTCGAGGAAGTGAGCGGGGCCGGGTCGCTCCGCGACATTCGAACGTTCCGCGAGATCGACCTCTCGAACGGCGAGCGCGCCGCCTTCTCGATCGTCGAGTTCTCGCCGTCCCTCGCCCAGCGCGGCGATGACGTGGCCCTGCTCCGGATCGACCGCCACGACCTCCCCACCCTGCGCCTCGGCAGCTCCGGATCCGTTCACGTCCAGGAGACGATCTGGGTCGTCGGCTATCCGGCCGTCGCGAGCACCTCGGACGACATGGTCGGCGGGTGGCTCTCGCAGGAGACCGATCTCGAGTCGACGATGAATTCGGGAAGCATCACGTCGATCAAGCGCAATGTCGCCGACGTCCCGGTGTTCCAGACCGACGTCCCGATCTACCGCGGCAACTCCGGCGGACCCGCGGTGAACGCGCGCGGCGAAGTCATCGGGATGGCGACGTGGGGACACGCGACGGCCGACGCGATCAAGTTCCTCGTCCCGATCGACGTTGCGCGGCCATACCTCGAGCGGCAGCGCATCGATCTGACGGAGCAGGGGAGCTTCACGCCCGCGTACGAGGCGGCGCTCGCGGCGGCGGAAAGCGGGGGCTGGAGCGCGGCCGTGCGCGACCTGCGCCGCGCGAACGACGAATTCCCCGGAAATCCCGACATCGCGCGCCTCCTCGGTGAAGCGGAAGTCGCGGCGCGGCGTCAGAGCCGCGCCTGGCGGGCGCGCGCCGTCCCGACGGCGCTCACGGTCGTCGCACTCGCGGGAGTCGGAACGGCGTCGACGATCGCGCTGCGGCGCCGCCGTCGCCGGCGGACGCTCGTTGGCACCGAGCCGCCGCCGGGGGAAACGCGCGTCGTCCTCCCCTCCCGCGAGCCACGATCGGATGGCCTGATCGGGCGGCTCACCATCCTCAACGGCTCCCGCGCCGGCGAGCGGCTCGGCCTCGGCGGCTCCGGCATCCGGATCGGTCGCGAGCTCCGCCAGTGCGAGATCGTCCTCCACGACCCGAAAGTCTCCCGTCTCCATGCCGAGATCGTCCGGCTCGACGGAAGGGTATTATTGATCGATCGGAACTCGTCGAACGGCACCTGGGTCAACGACAGGAAGATCGATCGCGAGTACCTGAAGGACGGCGACATCATCTATTTCGGAGGGCGAAACGCGGTCGCGGCCGCGTTTCACGAGTAATCCGTGGCCGAAAAGCGCTGCGCCAATGGGCATGTCATCGATGCGGCGTGGGATCTCTGCCCGTACTGCCCTCCGGACCCGTTCACGGGCGAGATTTCGGTCGTGAAGCCGCGCGGGGCGTCCGAGAGCCGGCCGCACCGGGTGACGGGCGGACATCGCGCCGCGGCCCCGGCAGCGGCCGACGAGGCGTCGCGGCCGCGAACCGCGCCCCAGTTCGACGCCGTACCTCCTGTATCGCGCACGATCGCCGTGCCGAAGGCCGACGTCGGTCTCGAGCAGGCGTCGGCGCGGCTCGTCGTCGGCTGGCTCGTCGGTCTCACGGGGCCGGTCCGGGGCGAGAGCTTCCCCGTCCGCATCGGCAAGACGACCATCGGACGGAACCCCGGCTCCGACGTCGTCGTCCCCGACAACCAGACGTCCGGACATCACGCCGACCTGGTTTACCGTCCCGAGGAAAAGCGCTTCATCCTCATGGATCACAATTCGACGAACGGGACCTACGTCAACGACGAAGAGATCGAGCCGCGCCGGAACCTGGCGCATCACGACCGCGTGCGCATCGGCTCGCAGACGTTCCTGTTCGTGCAGCTCGAGTACTCGTGGGACGAGGCGGTGCCGCCCTCATGATCGGCAACGTGATCGGCAGCTATCGCGTGGAACGAGAGCTCTCCGAGGGAGGCATGAGCCACGTGTACGTCGGCCGGACGGTCACCGCGACGGAGGGGCTGCCCGAGGGGTACCTCGTCGTTCTCAAGGTGATGTCGTCGGAGCTGGCCGGCGAGCAGGTCGCCCGGAAGCGGTTCGCGAAAGAGGCCCAGATCCTCTCGCAGCTCCGCCACCGCTACATCACGCGGTTCTACGAATTCATCCCGCGCGACGAAGGCGGCGTGCTGGTCATGGAGTTCGTCGACGGAAAACCCGTCGACCAGGTGATCGCCGAGCGGGGAGCGCTCGACGTCCTCGAGGCGCTGACGATCACGCAAGGGCTTCTCGAGGCGCTCGCGTACGCCCACGGCAGAGGGATCATTCACCGCGACATCAAGCCGGCGAACCTGATCCAGCAGAAGACGGGCGGGATCAAGGTCACCGACTTCGGGATCGCGAAGATCAAGGAGACCTCGGGCGAGGGACAGACGGTCCTCACGAAGGCGGGATTCCTCCTCGGGACGCCGCACTACATGTCGCCGGAGCAGATCCGGGACCCGAAGAATGCCGGGGCACTCTGTGACGTCTATTCGACCGCCGTCGTGCTGTACGAGATGCTGACGGGGACGCTCCCGTTCACGCAGCGCTCTCTGCCGAAACTGATCGACGCGATCTATCGGGGCGACAAGAAGCCGCCGAGCGCGGTGCGACCGACGCTCGATCCGGCACTCGACGCCCTCGTGATGCGCGCAATGCACTCCGATCCGGCGCGCCGGTTCGGCAGCGCGGAGGCGTTTCACGGTGCGCTCGAGGCGTACAAGACGATGCGACTGGAAGCGAAGGCGACGACCGCGCCGATGCAGCCTCCGGACTCGACCGTGCGATCGGGCGGTGCGGCCGAAGCGAAACCGGAATGGCAGCTCGTCGCCGTGAGGGACGGCGAGAGGCACGAACTGAGGCAGGAGAGCGTCCTCATCGGTCGCGATCGCTCGTGCTCGATCGTGCTGACGCATCCCGCGGTGTCGCGCCGCCACGCAAGAATTATTGTTACCGACTCCACGTTCCTCCTCGAGGACCTGAAATCGGCAAACGGCACATACGTGAACAACACGCGGATCGAACGCGCGAACCTCAAGCCGGGGGACGTGGTCCGGTTCGGTGCTGATCCGGCGTGCAGCTACACGATCCGGCCGCGCGAGAGCTGACGGGCGGCGGGGGAAAATGTCCATGGCCACCACCGAGCTGGTTTGTCTCCGCTGCAAAACGCCTCTGGCGCCCGACGTCGAGGCGTGTCCTCAGTGCAGTGAGAAGGTCACGCAGTTCCAGCGGACCTACTCCGCGAAACTGATCGACGGCAAGTACCAGATCCTCGACCGGCTCGGCGTCGGCGGCATGGGCGAGATCTTCAAGGTCCGCCACATTCACCTCGGCGAGCAGCGCGTCATCAAGATCATGCGCGCCAACATCGCCTCGGACGATCAGGCGCTGCAGCGGTTCCTCGCCGAAGCCAAGCTCGCCACCACCGTGAAGCATCGCAGCCTCGCGATGCTCTACGACTTCTCCACTCTCGACGACGGCTCCTACTACATGGTCTGGGAGTTCATCGACGGGGTGAACATCCAGAAGTGGATCTCCAAGAACGGTCCCGTCCCGCCGCGGCTCACGGTGGAGATCGCCATCCAGGCGCTCGGCGGACTCGAAGCCCTCCATCAGATGGGCATCATCCACCGCGACATCTCCCCCGAGAACATCATGCTCTCGCAGGACCATCAGGGGCGCCTGCTCGCGAAGGTGATCGACTTCGGGATCGCCAAGCAGCTTTCGGAGCACGAGAGCGGCCAAGGACTCACGCAGACCGGCATGTTCCTTGGGAAGCTCAAGTACGCCTCCCCCGAGCAGGCCGGTTTCATCCGCGAGGGAGAGCACCTCGACGCGCGGAGCGATCTCTACTCGTTCGGCATCGTCCTGTACGAGATGCTCGCAGGACGCGCGCCGTTCCTGGCGACGAACCCGCAGGGATACATCCTGAAGCACGCGACGGAGAAGCCGCTGCCGTTCGCCCAGGCGAACCCGAAGGTGTCCGTGCCGCCGGCGCTCGAGGGCATCGTCATGCGCGTGCTCGAGAAGGACCGCGACGCGCGTCACGCGACGGCCGACGAGCTGATCGAAGAGTTGAAGAGCGTGCGCGAGTCGATCGCGCCGGACCCGAAGTTCGGCCTCGGCGACCGGATGATGACGCTCTCCTCGTCGCCGACGATGGTGGACACGCGGCCGACGGGCGCTTCGCCGACCGCCGGCGCGCGTCCGGCGCCCACGCTGGTCGACCGCGGCGGCACCGAGTCGGGAGCCGCGCCCACGGTCGTCGAACGCTCCGGATCCGCCGCGACCGTCGTCGATCACCTCGCGACCGGCGCGGCTCCGACCGTCGTCGAGAGTCTCGGCGGCGCGGCGCCGACCGTCATCGAGTCGAAATTCGACACGGCCGCGGCGGCCACGGTGATCGAGCGCCTCGCGACCGCTCCGCCGAAAACGAAGAAGCTCATGCTCGGCGGCGGCATCGCCGCGGCCGCGGCTCTCGTCATCACGATCGTCGCGATCATGCTCACCCGCGGCGCCGACGCCGATCTGCCGACGACGACGTCGATCGCGAGCATCACCGGAACCGCGACGACGTCGACCGCGCCGCCCGCCAGGACGAGCGCCCTCATCCTGAAGGGAAGCCTTTACGCCGAGCTCGAGAAGATCGAGCAGGTGGGCGGCGGCCCGATCGAGCTCAGTGAGTCCGACCGGGGGTTTCCCTTCCGCCTCGACGGCCTCGCCCCGGGCAGTTACCGGATCACGTATAAAGATCCGAACGGGAAATCGATGACCCAACTCAAAACGATCGACGGACCGCTCGCCACGGTGCAGGTCGATTTTCCGGAGCCCGTCGATCTCGATGACGTCGTCGAGGACATCCTGAAGCAATGACCCGGTTCCGACTCCCTCTTTTCCTCGTCGTTCTCGCCCTTGCCGCTTCTCCTCTGCGAGCGGACTGGGTGGACGACTACGAGGCGGGCATGAAGGCGGCGCAGGCGGGTAACTGGCAGACCGTCGTTCAGAAAATGAACTCCGCGATAAAAGGGGAGGCGAAGGAGAATCCACGCGCGAGACCTTACGGCACGGTCTTCTTCGCCTATCACCCGTACTACTACCGCGGGATTGCAAACTTCCACCTCGGCAATCACGAGCAGGCGATCGCGGACCTGCAGAAGACGAGCGGCCAGGGGAAAGTCGACCTCGGTGCCGCTGGCGGGTTCATCGCCCGGGCCGAGGCGCAGCTCGCGCAGCAGAACGCTCCGCCGGCCCAGGCAACGCCGCCTCAGGTCGTCCAGCAGCCGCCGGCGACGCAGACCGCCGCGCCGCAGCCTACGGCTCCCGCGGTCGATCCGAACCTCGCACCGGCGCGGAACCGCGGCCGCGAGTCGCTCCGCGCGGCGAACGAGAAGCTCTCTGAGGCACGTCGCGCCCGCGTCGCGAACCGGCCGGAGTTCGCGCAGGCGGAGGAGCTTCTGAGGAAGGCGAACCAGGCCGCGCTCAACGCCGACACGACGGCCGACTGGCGCGGCGTCGATACGGTCGCGCAGAACGCGATCACCAGGTTCGACATGGCGATCGGCCAGGCGGAGATTGCCGCGCAGCAGCAGCCGCCGCCGACGCAGCAGCCCGCGGTCACCGCGACCGAAGACGCCCTCGCCGACAAGCGCGAGCGGATCCGCCGCGCGGTCGAGGCGTACTTCGCGGGGAACTTCCGCGAATCGGCCGAGGCGTTCGACGGTCTCGCGCGCCAGGAGCGCGACAACGCCCTCCTCTGGGCGTTCCTCGGCGCGTCCCATTACTACCGGTGGTACCTCGACGGCGGGACGAACGACGCCGAGCGCAAGAACGCGATCGCCGCGTTCCAGAGGGCGCGCCAGCACAACCGCCGCCTCGAGCTCGACGAACGTTACTTCCCCGCGCGCGTCCGCACCTTCTTCGAGCGCGAAGTCACGCGATGAAGTGTGTGGCCGGGGCGTCCTCGTCCCGGAACCCTTATAGATTCACCGGGATATGGGTTCCGGGCCGGGACGGCCCGGCCACACGCGCTTTCTATCTGACGATCCCCACGACCGTATCCTTCACGTCGCCGGCCGCTTCGCGAACGATGTCGACAGCCTTCGAGACCGCCTGCTTGGCCTGAGCGGCGGCGCGCTTCGCCGGGCTCGCGCTCTTCCGGCGCGCGGGGCGCTTCGCCTTCGCTCTCGCCTTCGTCTTCGCCGGTGCCTTTCGGGTGCGGCTCGCCTTCGCCGTCCTCTTCTTAGCGGGCCGCTTCGCGGCCCTCTTTCGCGCTTTGGCCGGCGCCGCGCTACGCTTCGCCGATACCTTCTTCTTCGCTCGGGCCGGTGCTTTCTTCGTACGCGCCTTCTTCCTGGTCGCCATGCGGGTTCGATCTCCTTTCGATCGTCTCGTCTTCCGTGGCAGTGTCGTTGCTAAGAATGTAGGCGAAGCCGGCGCAAATGTCACCGAAGAGATTCGACTGGAACACGGCCGTTGCCGTTCTCGTCACGCCGCTCGCGATCGGCGTCTGGGTTCTCTGCCTCTGGATCGCGTGGCTGAATCATCAGATGTCCGAGGTGCTCGTCGCCCGCCTCTGGAAGACCCCGACGCTGATTTATTCGGTCACGGATCCCGACGAGCCGGTTCTCGAAGTGTACGGGGCCGACTGGCGCGCGACCGATCCCGTTCTGCTCGACGACCTTCCCCCGGAAGTGCCGATGGCGTTCGTCGCCGCCGAGGATGTCCGTTTCCGCCGGCATTTCGGCGTCGACCCGATCGGGATCGCGCGGGCCCTGGTCGCGAACATCCGCTCGGGCGAGATCGAGCAGGGTGGCAGCACGATCAACCAGCAGCTCGTCAAATCGCTCTTTCTCACGCACGAGCAGACGTACCGGCGGAAGTTCGTCGAGGCGATCCTCGCGATCGTTCTCGACGCGCGCCTCCCGAAGGACGAGATCCTCGAGGCATACCTCAACGAGGTCTACCTCGGCCATCAGCGCGGCCGCGCGATTCGGGGCATCGACGAAGGCGCGCGCCTCTTCTTCGACAAGGAGCCGGAGGAGCTCACGGTCGCCGAGGCCGCGCTGATCGCGGCGATCATCCCGGCGCCGAACCGCGACACGCCGGAGAAGCGCCCCGAGGTCGCGAGAACGCGGCGAAACCGGATTCTCGAGCGGATGCAAGCGCGCGAGTGGATCGACGACGAGGAGCTCGAGGAGGCGCTCGCCGCCCGGGCGCGCTTCGCTCCAGGATCGCTTCCGGACCGCCCGTACGGGTTCTATCTCAGCGCGCTGCGCGCCGAGATCGCGGCGCGCGCCGGCGAGGGGATCCTCGAGAAGGGCGGTCTGCGGATCGTCGCGGAGATCGATCCGGAGATGCAGAGCGAGGCCGAGCGCGCGGTTCGCACGGGCGTCGCCCGTCTGCGGCGGGACCACGCGTGGCTGCGGCGCGAGGCCCCGCTCCAGGCGGCGCTCCTTTCGATCGATCCCGCAACGGGAGGCGTGCGCGCGCTGGTCGGCGGGTCCAACCTCGACGCGACCGGCTTCGACCGGACGATCGACATGCGCCGCCAGCCGGGCTCCGCGTTCAAGACGTTCGCCTACCTCGCGGCGATCGACTCGCGCACGATGACTCCCGCGACCCTGCTTCGCGACGCGCCGCTTCGGATCGAGCTCTCCGGCGACGACGTGTGGGAGCCGCACAACTACGACGAGCGCTTCCGCGGCCGCGTCACGCTCCGGGAAGCGTTCGAGAAGTCGCTCAACGTCCCCGCGATCCGCGTCGCGCGCCAGGTCGGCCTCCGTCGCGTCGCGCGCGTCGCCGAGCGCGCGGGGTTCGACGGCGACATCCCCGCAGTCCCCGCCCTGCCGCTCGGTGTCATCGACGTCACGATGCGCGAGCTCGCGTCGGCCTACACCCCGTTCCCCAATCTCGGCGAACGAACCGAACCGTTCCTCCTTCGCGAGCTGCGGAATCGCGACGGCGAAGTCGTGTACCGTCACGAACCGCAGGCGGCGCAGATGATCTCGCCCGCGACCGCCTACGTGGTGCACTCCCTCCTCCGCGGCGTCGTCCGCCGCGGCACCGCGAATCGCCTTCGCCGCTACGGCATGACTCACGCGGCCGGAAAAACGGGAACCACGAACGACTATCGCGACGCGTGGTTCGTCGGGTACACGCCGGACGTCCTCACCGTCGTCTGGGTCGGCTTCGATCGCGGCGAGCCGCTGCGTCTCTCGTCGTCCAGGGCGGCGCTGCCGATCTGGGGGACGTACATGAGCCGCATCGACACCTCGCGCGAGGAGATCGAGCCGCCGGACGGCGTCGTTTTCCGGAACGTCGATCCCGAATCGGGCACCGTCTGGAGGGAAGGATGTCCCGGACCGCTCCGCGAGGTCTTTCTCTCCGGCACCGCGCCGACGCGGGAGTGCCCGCGCGGCTTTTTCGGGCAGATCGTCCGGAGCGTGCTGTTCGACGACGAGGCGTTCGACGAGCCGGCGGCGATCACGTTCGAGAAGTTCCGGCGCTGGGCGAACGAAGTCGATCAGCAGCGCCAGCGGGTCGAGGGGTGGGTGGAGCGGCTGGAGCGGATCTTCGACGGGGACGAGTAGCGCCGGAGGTGGAGAACGCAGAACGCAGAACGCAGAACGCAGAACGTAGAAGCTAGAAAGAGAAGCGGGCGCCCCGGGACGGGCGGTTTCTATCTTCTACGTTCTGCGTTCTGCGTTCTGCGTTCGATGTAGAACATCGAGCGTCCGCGGTTCCCGCAGAAACGCGGCGAACTCCGCCGCCGGCAAGGGCCGGCTGAAGAGGTAGCCCTGCAGACGGGGACAGCCGCGGTCGCGCAGAAACGCGAGCTGCTCTTCCGTTTCGACCCCCTCGGCCACCAGCTCGAGATTCAGCGTCCGCGCCATCGAGATGACCGCCGTCGCGATCGCCGCATCGCCCGGATCTTCCGTCACGTCGCGCACGAACGACTGGTCCAGCTTCAGCGTGGTCAGCGGAAAGCGCTTCAGGTAGTTCAGCGACGAATAGCCCGTGCCGAAGTCGTCGACGGCGATCATGATCCCGAGGCTCTTCAGCTCGCGCAGAGTGCGGACGCTGTTCTCCGCGTTCTGCATCGCGTTGTTCTCGGTGATCTCCAGCTCGAGGGAGCTCGGCGGAAGGCCCGAGCTCGCGAGGGCGGAGCGGACGCGGTCGACGAGGTCCGGCTGCTGGAACTGGCGCGCGGAAAGGTTCACCGAGACGCTGAGGTCGCGCCCGTGCTCGTCTGCCCACTGGCGCGCCTGGCGGCACGCCTGGCCCAGCGCCCAGTCGCCCACCGGAAGAATGAGCCCGGAGCTCTCGAGCGTCTCGATGAACCGGCCGGGCGCCAGCAGCCCCTGTTCGGGATGGTTCCAGCGCAGAAGGGCCTCCGCGCCATAGATCGTGCGCCGCCGCACGTCGATCAGGGGCTGGTAGTACATCTCGAGCTCGCCGTTGTCGAGCGCCTTCCGGAGGGCGGTCTCGAGCGCGAGGCGCTCGAGAGCGCGCGCGTTCATCGCGGGAGCGTAGATCTCGTACGCGTCGCGGCCGTGCTCCTTCGCGCGGTACATCGCGGTGTCCGCGTTCTTCACGAGCGTCTCGGCATCGATCCCGTCGGTGGGAAAGAGGCTGATGCCGATGCTGACCGAGACGACGATCTCGTGATCGCCGAGAACGAACGGCTTTTTCACCGCCGCGAGGAGCTTCTGCGCGATCCGCGCCGCGTCCTCGATGTGGTCGATCCTCTGGACGAGGAGCGTGAACTCGTCGCCGCCGAAGCGCGACACGGTGTCTTCGGCGCGGACCGTCTTCCGGATGCGGTCCGCGACTCCCTTGAGCATCGTGTCGCCGTGCGTGTGGCCGAGGGTGTCGTTGATGTCCTTGAACCGGTCGATGTCGAGAAAGAAGACGGCGAGCTTCTGGCGGTGACGGGTCGCCTGGGCGAGCGCGACGATGAGGCGGTCGACGAAAAGCGGTCGGTTCGGCAGTCCCGTGAGAGCGTCGTGATACGCGAGGTGCTCGATCTCCCGGGTCGCGTGGATCGCCGCCTGCCGCTCGTCCTCGAGAAGGCAGCTCACCATGCCGAGCCCGAGCAGCATCTGAATGAGGATCTCGCTGTAGCCGACCCAGGCGAGACCGCCGCCGGTCCAGCCGGCGAGCCGGAGCGAGCCGGCGCCCGCGACGTAAAGATAGTGGACGCCATAGACGAGCAGCGCCGCGCTCACCAGGACGACGCCGATGCCGCGATCCTTCTCCCGCCGGATGAACGCCCCCGTCGCGACGATCGTGAAAAGAAGGCCGGCCACCAGCGCCCGTACGACGGCCTCGGCGGACCGGGACGTCGCGTCGAACCCGCCGGCGACGCCCATGACGAGGGCGCTCGCGGCTCCGGCGGCCGCGAAGCCGGTCACGATCCAGCGGACCGACCGCAGCCGCGCCGGTCGCCGGCGGGTGACTTCCCAGCAGCCGAGCGCGAGAAACGCGATGTGCAGATACGCGGCGATCCCGCGGACGATCGCCAGCGCTCCCACGCCGGCGATGCCCCACCCGCCATCGGCGACCAGCGACGCCAGCGCGGCGCCGGACGTCGCGAACACGGCGAGATTCCACCAGCTCCACGCCCAGTGATGGAGATAGCTCTTTCCGTAGTGGCGGAAAAAGCCGTGCACCAGAGCGGCGAGGACGAGCGCGCCGACTCCGCGCGCGAGGAGGATTCCGTAGGCGACGCCGAGGTCGCCGGTGAGAGCGGTCACGATGGATGAATCCTGGAGAGGGTCAGGGGTGCGGCTTCGAACAACCGTGTCATGGTACGACAAATGGAACGGGATTCAGAACCGCCCGGGGACGGGCGCGAATCCGCTTCCGCCGGAGGCGACGAAGCTCTCGATCGCGCGCCGTCCGGCCGCGCTGCCGAGCCACTCGAATAAAGCAATGCCGGAGGGGGACGGCTCGCCGTCGCGCCCGCGGACCAGAGTCACGACGTACACGTTCTGCAGCCGCTCGCCGTGCGTCGCGGTCGGCACGAGACGGACCGACGGCGCCATCCGCGCGAACGTCGCCTCGTCCGCGAGCGTGTATGCCCCGAGCTCGCTCGCCGACCTCAAAAGGGCGCTCATTCCCTGGCCGAGCTCCATGTACCCCCTGTTCTCGCGCGGAGAG
>JBOGJQ010000462.1:0-3675 GCA_050745405.1 Thermoanaerobaculia bacterium
CGAGCAACGAGCAACGAGCAACGAGCAACGAGCAACGAGCAACGAGCAACGAGCAACGAGCAACCTACGACCGATGATTCACCGGCCCCGCGCCCCAGATCTCCTCGGCGTACTCCCGCACCGTCCGGTCCGCGGAGAACCACCCCATCCGCGCGACGCTCAGGATCGACCGGCGGCTCCACTCGCCCGAGTCGCGCCAGGTCTTCGCCGCCTCCTCCTGCGTCGCGACGTACGACGAGAAATCGGCGCAGTGGAGATAGCGGTCGTTCGTCAGAAGGATGTCGACGAGAGGCTGGAACGTTCCGGGGTTCTTCTTCGCGATCGGGCCGCTGGCGATGAGATCGATGACGCGTCCGAGAGCGGGGTCGCGCGCGACGTACGCGCGCGAGTCGTACCCCGCGCTCCGCAGCGACCCGACCTCCTCCGCCGACAGCCCGAAGGTGAACATGTTCTCCGCGCCGATGTGCTCCCGGATCTCGATGTTCGCGCCGTCGAGCGTGCCGATGATCAGCGAGCCGTTGAGCGCCGCCTTCATGTTCCCCGTCCCCGACGCTTCGGTCCCCGCCGTCGAGATCTGCTCCGACAGCTCGGACGCCGGGAAGATCATCTCGGCGCAGGTGACGTCGTAGTTCGGGACGAAGACGACCTGGAGCCGTCCCGTGCAGCGGGGATCGTGCGCGACGAGCTCGGCGATCTCGTTGATCAGCTTGATGATGAGCTTCGCGACGAAATACGCCGGGGCGGCCTTGCCGCCGAACAGGATCGCGCGCGGCACGACCTCCTCGCCGGCGTGGATCCGGTCGTAGAGGTGGAGCACGTGGAGCGCGTTGAGGAGCTGGCGCTTGTACTCGTGGATCCTCTTGATTTGCGTGTCGAGCAGCGACTCGGGGTGGAAGAAGAGGTCGCGCTGCTCGAGCCACCACGAGAGGTGCCGCTTGTTCTCGAGCTTGACCTCGCGCCACTTCTCGCGGAACGCCTCGTCGGCCGCGAACGCCTCGAGCTTCTCGAGCTCGCCGAGGTCGCGAGTCCATCCCTCGCCGATCGCGTCGGTGATGAGACGCGCCAGCTTCGGGTTCGCCTTCATCAGCCAGCGCCGCGGCGTGATGCCGTTCGTCTTGTTGTTGAACCGCCCGGGATAGAGCTCGTCGAAATCGCGGAAGATCGTCGTCCGGAGGATGTCGGTGTGGAGCTTGGCGACGCCGTTGACCGAATGGGACCCGACGATGGCGAGGTTCGCCATCCGGACGACGCGCGTCTGCTCGTCGATGATCGCCATCTTCGCGACGCGCGCCGGATCGTCTCCGAACCGGCCGCGCGCCGTGTTGCGCAGCCGGCGGTCGATCTCCTCGATGATCTGCACGTGGCGCGGCAGCAGGCGCGCGAAGAACTCGATCGGCCACGCCTCGAGCGCCTCGGCGAGAATCGTGTGGTTCGTGTACCCGAACGTCCGCTCGACCACCGGCCACGCCTCGTCCCACTCGAGCTCCTCCTCGTCCAGGAGGATCCGCATGAGCTCGGGGATCGCGACCGCCGGATGCGTATCGTTGAGCTGCACGGCGACCTTTTCCGGAAACTCCGACCACGGCCGCGCCGTCCGCCGCTTCCGGAAGCGGCGGATCAGGTCCTGGATCGTCGCCGAGACGAAGAAATACTGCTGCTTGAGCCGCAGCTCTTTCCCCGCGTACTGGTCGTCGGGCGGATAGAGGACCTTGGAGATGTTCTCCGTCTCGTTCTTGTGCTCGACCGCGCGGACGTAATCGCCGGCGTTGAAGCGCGCGAGGTCGAACTCGCGCGACGACTTCGCCGCCCACAGCCGGAGCGTGTTCACCGTGTCGTTCCGGTAGCCGATGATCGGGATGTCGTAGGCCATCGCCCAGATGTCCTGGGTGTCGACCCAGTCGAAGCGCGTGACGCCGTCGATCGACCGCGTGGCCGACCGGCCGTAGAAGTGGATCGGGAAGAGGACGTCGGGGCGGGCGATCTCCCACGGGTTGCCGTAGCGGAGCCAGTTGTCCGGCGTTTCGACTTGGAAGCCGTTCTCGAAATGCTGGCGAAAGATGCCGTACTCGTAGCGGATCCCGTAGCCGTAAAAGGGGAGATCGAGCGTCGCGGCGGAGTCGAGGAAGCAGGCGGCGAGGCGCCCGAGGCCGCCGTTGCCGAGGCCGGCGTCGGGCTCCTCCTCGCGAAGAGCGTCGAGGTCGTAGCCGAGGTCCTCGACGGCGTCGCGGTAGATCTCGCTCGCGCCGAGGTTGATCATGTTGTGAGTCAGGGCGCGGCCGAGAAGGAACTCGAGGGAGAGATAGTAGACACGCTTCGCGTCCGTCTTGTAGTAGTGCGACTGCGTCGCGAACCAGCGCTCCACGATCTGGTCGCGCACCGCGAGTGCGAGCGCCTTGAACGTGTCGTAAGACGTCGCGGTGTACTCGTCGCGGACGACCGAATACGTCATCTGGCGGGCGAACGCTTCGACGGCCCCGGAAGTGGTGAGGGGGCCGGCGTCCGGCTTGGGAATCGGTTTCTTCATTTGTCCTGAGGCTCCTGCTTCGCGAGATAGCGGCGGCTCTCCGCCACGATCACGCCGCTCAGCAGGAGGAGACCGATGAGGTTCGGCAGAGCCATGAGCCCGTTCATCAGGTCGGAGAGTGTCCACACGAATTCGAGGCTGTAGATCGCGCCGAAGAAGCTCGCGATGACGAACAGGATCCGGTAAGGGAGGTTCGTCCACTCCCCGAGAAGATATTCGATCGATTTTTCGCCGTAGTAGCTCCAGCCGAGAATCGTCGAGAAGGCGAACATCGCGAGGCTGACGGCGACGATCCAGCCGCCGTAGTTTCCGGGCAGACCGGTGCGGAAGGCCATCTGCGTCAGCGCGGCGCCGTTCTCGCCCGAGGTCCAGACGCCGGTCGAGATGATCGCCACGCCCGTGAACGTGCAGACGACGATGGTGTCGATGAAGGTCTGCGTCATCGAGACGAGCGCCTGGCGCGCCGGCTCGCGCGTCTGGGCGGCGGCGGCCGCGATGCCGGCGGAGCCTAGCCCCGACTCGTTCGAAAAGATGCCGCGCGCGACGCCCCAGCGGATCCCCTCGCGAATCGTCGCTCCGGCGAACCCGCCGACCGCCCCGGTCGCCGTGAACGCGTTCGTGAAGATCAGGCGGAACGCGTCCGGCACGCCTTCCCAGTTGATGACGATGATCACCCCCGCGCCGACCATGTACGCCGCGATCATGATCGGCACGAAGAACGACGTGAACCGGCCGATCGACTTGATGCCGCCGAGGATCACGGCTCCGGCGAAGACTGCGATGACGAGGCCGGTGATCCAGGTCGGAACTCCGAACGAGGTCTGGATCGCGGACGCGACCGAGTTCGACTGGACCATGTTTCCGATGCCGAACGCCGCGATCGAGGCGAAGAGCGCGAACAGGAACGCCAGCGTCGCGCCGAGTGGTTTCCAGCGGATCCCGTTGCGGAGGTAGTACATCGGCCCGCCCGCCTGCTCTCCCGACGGGTCCGTGATCCGATACTTCACCGACAGGAGGGCCTCGGAGTACTTCGTCGCCATTCCGACGAGGCCGGTCATCCACATCCAGAACATCGCTCCCGGGCCGCCGAGAGCGATGGCCGTCGCGACGCCGACGATGTTGCCCGTGCCGACGGTCGCCGCGAGCGCCGT
>JBOGJQ010000463.1:0-22512 GCA_050745405.1 Thermoanaerobaculia bacterium
CCCTTCGGGCGCATCGAGTTCCCGGCGATACGGCCGGCGCTTTGGCCGACTACGGAATGTCGCCGCTCGACCTCGCATTGAGGCACGAGAATGCACCTCGCCGTCGCGATCGCCTACGCCCTTCTCCTCTGCGGGATCCTTCCTCTCCTCGCCTGGATCAGCAAGCGGAAACTCGATGAGGGGATCGACCTCCCGCGTATGGCGCTCTATGCCGAGGCCTTCGTTCTCCAGGCGCTTCTTCTCGGCCTTTCTTACGGAACGGCACGCGTGCTCGACACCCCGATTCGCGGGGGCGCACTGCTCGATCCGCCCGCACTGCTCGTCGGCGCGGCGACGCTCGCCCTCGCCCTCGCGGCGATGGCGATCGGGTGGAAGATCGCCGGGGCGAAGTCCGCGGACCGGCTGCGCCTGCTCGTTCCGCGGCGCGGAAGCGAACGCCTCGCGTGGCTCGGCGTGTCGATCGCGGCCGGCGTGAGCGAGGAGGTCGCCTTCCGCGGCGTTCTCCCGATCGCCCTCCACCGGATCACCGGCACGATGTGGGTGGCGATCGCGATCAGCGCCGCGGCGTTCGCGATGGCGCACCTGGTCCAGGGGTGGTGGGCGGCGCTGTTCGTCGGCCTCTTCGGCCTCGTCTTCCACGGCGTCGTCTGGCTCACCGGCGGTCTCTGGATCGCCATCGCCGTGCACGTTCTCTACGACATCATCGTCGGCCTGACGATGGGGAAACTTCTCGCCGAGCCCGCGGAGGCCCTCGATGCGCAGGTGTGAGGTCCGACGCCTTCATCTCGTCACGTACGAGAACGGCATGGCGATGCAGGAGACGCTCGTCGCGATGCGGCAGCGCGAGGAGATCGACGACCAGCTCCTTCTCCTCGAGCACACGCCCGTGATCACGCTCGGGCGCGGGGGCGACGTCCGCAATCTCCTTGCGCCCTCGGAGATCTTCGCGCGCGACGGCATCCGGTTTTTCGAGACGACGCGCGGCGGCGATATCACCTATCACGGCCCGGGACAGCTCGTCGGCTACCCGATCCTCCACCTCGGAGAAGGGCGCCGCGATGTGCGGAAGTACGTCCACACACTCGAGGAAGCGCTGATCCGGACCGTGGCGCACTGGGGCATCACCGCCGAACGCGTGGAAGGGCGGCGCGGCATCTGGGTCGGCGACGACAAGATCGCCGCGATCGGCGTCCGGATCGCGCGCTGGGTGACGAGCCACGGCTTCGCGCTGAACGTCACGACGAATCTCGCCCACTTCCGCCACATCACCCCCTGCGGTCTTCCCGGAACGGGCGTGACCTCGCTCGAAAACCTTCTCGGATCCGCGCCGTCGCTCGACGATGTCGCCGACGTGTTCACCCGCAACTTCGCCGAGCTGTTCGAGCGCGACGTCATCCGCGTCGGTCCCGCGCTTCGCCTCGTGAAGGTCGTCGCGCATGACGATGAATCGGTCGTTCTGCTGCGGCGAACGGCGGCCCGGGGAGACTTCTGGCAGCCGGTCACGGGGCGCATCGAGCCGGACGAGACGCCGGAGGATGCCGCGCGACGGGAGCTCGCCGAAGAGACGGGAATCGACGCGGCCGTGGAGGATCTTCGGCTGAGACAGTCCTTTCTCATCGATCCCGCGTTCCTCCCGGAAACGACGGAGAAGCTTCTTTTCGTCGACGAGACCGCCTTTCACGCCAACGTTCCGCGGGAGACGGCGCCCGTCGTGCACCCGGAAGAGCACGACGAGGCGCGCTGGTTTACGTTTCCAGAGGCCTATGAAAGGATCCGATGGACCGATGATCGCGAGGCGCTGGAGAGAGTCGAGCGTCTCGTTCGTGAGGAAACAGTTGGAACGCAGAACGCAGAATTCAGAACGTAGAGGGAAGAAGGGCGTTCACGAATGCAAAATGCAGAATGCAAAATGAAAAATGCAAAAAACGTCGGCTCGTCTATCCCGGTGTGCCGCGGTCGTGCCACGTGCCCTTTTGACATTTTGCATTTTGCATTTTGCATTCTGCATTCGCCCTACCGGGCGGGCGGGTTTCTTCCTTCTCCGTTCTGCGTTCTGCGTTCTGCGTTCGAATCATGATGAACAAACGTGCAGGCACGCGTCCTCCCTGGCTGAAGATCCGAGTTCCGGGCGATCTCGAAAAGCTGCCCGTTACGGGGCTCATCCGCGATCTCTCTCTGAACACGGTCTGTCAGGAGGCGCGCTGCCCGAACATTCACGAGTGCTGGAGCGCGGGGACGGCGACGTTCATGATTCTCGGCGACATCTGCACGCGGCGCTGCACGTTCTGCGCAGTCGGCAAGGGAAAGCCGCTGCCGCCGGATCCGCTCGAGCCGGTGCGCGTCGCGATCGCCGTCGACAAGATGGGCGTGCGGCACTGCGTCATCACGACGGTCAATCGCGACGATCTCGAGGACGGCGGCGCGGAGCACTTCGCGCGCACGATCGAGGCCGTACGCCGCCGTACCGGCGCCTCGGTCGAAGTGCTCATTTCCGACCTGCAGGGGAACCCTGACGCGCTGAAGACGATCCTCTCCGCGCGCCCCGAGGTGCTCGCGCACAACGTCGAGACGGTGCCGCGGCTGTATCTGCAGGTGCGCCCGGGCTCGAAGTATCTGCGCTCCGTCGACGTCCTCCGCTGGGCCGGCGAGCAGCGGCACGACGGCATGTACACGAAATCGAGCGTGATGCTCGGCCTCGGCGAGACCGAAGAGGAAGTGCTCGCCGTCGCCCGCGATCTGCGGGAGGCGGGCGTCGATATCTTCACGCTCGGGCAGTACCTCGCGCCGAGCGAGCGGAACCATCCGGTCCGGAAGTACTGGACGCCCGAGGAGTTCGACGAGCTCGGGCGGAAGGCGCGCGCGCTCGGGTTCCATCACGTCGAATCGGGGCCTCTGGTCCGGAGTTCCTATATGGCACATCGTGCCGTAGAATCGCCGGCCGTGGGGGTGCATGCCGACGGTCACCTTCGCTGATCACGGGAAGAGCCGTGACGACGAAGGCGTCCGGACCCTGCTCCAGATCGCGCTCGACCTCGGGATCCCGATCAGCCACGTCTGCGGCGGAGACGGAGCCTGCGGCACGTGCCGGATCGAGGTCCTCGAGGGGTGGGACAACCTGACCCCGCAGACCCCGGATGAGATCTACAAAGAAATGGACGCGCCGTACCGCCTGAGCTGCCAGTGCAGACTGCTCGGCGATGCGGTCGTCACCGTCGCCAGAATCGAGTGAGGACACGATGACCACCGTTCCTGCCAGCGTCGACACGAACCGCATTTCGACCCTCTTTCAGTACACGGTCGAGGCCTACAAGATGTTCCAGAAGCTCGCCGAGCTCCTGCCGAACCCGATGGCCGCGCACAGTTACGAGAATCTCGCCGAGGACGAGCGGGAGATCCGCGATCTCATCGAGATCAAGTACGCCGATCCGTCGGTTCCGCGGACGAAGATCACGCTCGAGCACGACCTGCGATTCCAGGATGCTCTCGAGGGAGATCTCTCGTACGTCGAGCTGACGGAGTTCCTGATCGCGCGCGAGAAGACGATGGAGCGGCGGCTGACGGAGGCCGCAAAGGCCGCCGCCGAGGGCGACCGGAACCTCCTCGCCTACATCGCCGGCACCAAGCGCGCGCACCTCGTCTATCTGCAGCGGGAGCTCGACATGCTGAGGCTGTATCCCGACTGGTACAAGCGCGAGGACGCCGAGTCGCTCGTGGTGTACGGGGGATGATCTCCCTCTCCCCCGAAGCCGCGGAGCATCTCCGGCGTGACGCCGGCGAGCGCGTGCTGCGCATCGCGTTCACGACCGGTTGCGGCGGGAGCGGCTACCGCCTGTCGTGGGAGCCGGAGCCGGCGCCAGACGATGCGCTCGTGGAGATCGACGGGATCCGCGTCGCCCTCGACGCGATGGCCTCGAGCCGCCTCGAGGGGGCGGTCATCGCGTTCGATCCGGAGGAAGAGGGGTTCGTGATCGATCATCCCGACGCGGCGATCGCGATCTGGTGCGGGTAGTCCACAGATTTTCGCAGAAGAAAATATCCACAGATTACACAGATTTTCACAGATCAAATCTGTGTAAATCTGTGAAATCTGTGGATGACTACTCTGTGGATTCTCTGGAGCGGGACGCGAACTCCAGCGCGTGATACGTGATGATCAGGTCCGCCCCAGCGCGCTTGATCGAAGTCAGGATCTCGTCCGCGACGCGCGGGCCGTCGATCCATCCCGCCCGCTCGGCCGCCTTGACCATCGCGTACTCGCCGCTCACGTTGTAGGCGACGATCGGGAGCTCGAACCGCATTCGCGCTTCGCGAATGACGTCGAGATACGACAGCGCCGGCTTCACCATGATCATGTCCGCGCCCTCGGCGACGTCGAGCTCGATCTCCCGCATCGCCTCCCGGGCGTTCGCGGGATCCATCTGGTAGCTCCTCCGGTCGCCGAACTGCGGGGCCGACTCGGCCGCCTCGCGGAACGGACCGTAGAAGCCGGACGCGAACTTCGCCGAATAGGCGACGATTCCCGTCTCCGCGAATCCGGCGCGGTCGAGCCCCTCCCGGATCGCGCCGACGCGGCCGTCCATCATGTCCGAGGGCGCGACGAAGTCCGCGCCCGCCTCGGCGAACGAGATGCTCTGCTTCACGAGCAGATCGAGCGTCTCGTCGTTGTCGACGTCGACGCGTCCGTTCCGCTCGGCCAGAACGCCGCAGTGTCCGTGGTCCGTGTACTCGCAGAGACAGACGTCGGCGAGGACGACGAGCTCGGGAAGCTCGCGCTTCAGCTCCCGGATCGCGCGCTGGACCGGCCCCTCCGGATCCCACGATCCGCTGCCGATCGCGTCCTTCCGTTCCGGAATGCCGAAAAGGAGGACCGCGCGGATACCGGCGTCCCACGCCCGCCCCGCTTCCTCCACCGCCTCGGCGACGCGGTTCTGGAACACGCCGGGCATCGAGCCGATCTCGGCCCGCGGACGGGAGTCGGGGACGACGAAGAGGGGGTGGATCAGATCCGCGGGCGTGACCGCGGTCTCCCGCACCATCGCGCGGACGCCCTCGGTCCGCCGCAGCCGCCGCGGCCGCAGAGGGAGATCGCGCGCTCCCGCGGCGCGGGCGCGCTCAGTCGTCGTCGAATCCGTCGTTTTCATCCGTTGGCTCCTCCTCCAGTCCGAAAAAGAAGATGTCGCCGCACTCTCTCGAGCAGAACCGGCCGCTCCGGCCGGAAAATGCACAATCGCCGCAGAAAATCCGATGGCAGACCTTGCACCGCTGGAGTTGCGCGGCTTCCCGTTCGATCGCACAGATCGCGCAGACTTCGTCGCTCATCGGGTGTTCCCGCTGGAATCAACGGCACGAGCGGGCCTGTTGAGTATATGCCTTGACCGGCCCCTCTCCCGGCGTGGAGAATCGGCCGGCCTCCCTCCCGTGGCGGTGTAGCTCAGCTGGTTAGAGCGGGCGTCTCATAAGCGCTAGGTCCCCGGTTCGATTCCGGGCACCGCCACCAACTTCTTCTGCCTTCCTCCGACGCAGATTTCTCTTGCGGTCCCAGCGGTGCCGTTATATTATTTGTATTCAAATAAGTGACGCATCCCAAAGACCTCCGGTCCCGGCGCCTCGCTCTCGGTCTGTCCCAGAGTGAGCTCGCCCGCCGTCTCGGGGTTCCGGTGGCGACCCTGTCCCGCTGGGAACGCGGCGAGGCGCCGATCGAGGATCCGGAGACCCTCTTCGCCCTCCTCGACGGAATCACGGCGGACGAACGCCCGCCCGAATCGACGTAGACTGTCGCGTCGTGGCGCTGGTCGAGTCCATCGCGCGCTTTTTCGCCGAACAGCGGCTGGCGCCGCGGCACGTGCTCGTGGCCGTCTCGGCCGGACCGGACTCGACCGCCCTCCTCCTCGCCTTCGCGCAATGGCCGGAGCGTCCGTTCCCGATCACGGCCGCCCACGTGAACCACCATCTCCGCGGCGACGAGTCGGAGGCGGACGCGGCCTTCGTCGGCTTCCTCTGCACCAGGCTCGGCGTTCCGCTCCTCGTCCGCGACGCGGTACCCGACCCGGTGGCGCTACGTGACCGCGGGATCGAAGCCGCCGCGCGCGAGGTTCGCTACGCGGCTCTCCGCGCGATGCGCGAGGAAGCGGGCGCGGATCTGATCGCGACGGCGCACCAGCAGAACGATCAGGCCGAGACGCTGCTGATCCGCCTGGTGACCGGCACGGGTCCGGCGCGCCTCGCGGGGATCCAGCCGGTCACGCGCGACGGGATCGTCCGGCCTCTGCTCGACGTGCCTCGCGAAGAGATCGAGCGGTGGCTGCGCGACCGCGGCGTCCACGCGCGCGACGACAGGATGAACCGCGATCCGCGCTTCCTTCGCACGCGGATCCGGCGCGACCTCCTGCCCGTGCTCGAGCAGTTCAATCCGCGCATCGTCGAGGCGCTCGCCGCGACGGCCCGACAGGCGCGCGAGCAGCAGACGGCCGTGCGGGCGCTCGTCGCCGCCGCGGCAGCGGACGCGGTGACGCGCGAGGATGACGCGGCCGCGATCGATCTCGACCGCCTCTCCGACGATCCCTGGCTCCGCCGCGCGATTCTCATCCGCGAGATCCACCGCCTCGACCCCAACGCCCGCGAAGTCTCCTCGGCCGATCTCGAGCGCCTCGCCCGCTCTCTCGAGTCGCTCCGCCGCACGTCGGTCACACGCTCCCTCGAGATCGTCCGCAGCGGCCGGACCGCCACGCTGCGCCGCAAGCCGCTTCCGGTTCCGCCGTTCGAGCTCGAGCTCGCCCCGGGCGCCTCGCTCCGGCTGCCCCTCGGCGGCCGGATCAGACTCCGGAAGCTCGCGGTCGCGCCGGCGTCGCCCGGCCCGTCCGGGAACGCCGTGCAGCGATTTCAGCTCCCGCCGGGGACGCCCACGGGCGCGTTCGTCGTCCGCAACCGCCGGCGCGGCGACCGCTTTCGGCCTCTCGGCTCGCCGTTCGAGAAAAAGCTGAACGATCTGCTGATTGATCGTAAAATCCCCCGGGAACGCCGCGACCGGATTCCGCTGCTGGTGTGGAACGACCAGATCGTCTGGATCGCCGGCGTCGAAGTATCCGAGTCCTTCAAGGTGGCGGAGCCGTGGCGGGAGACATTCGAGGCCTCGATCGATGAGTGACGGCGCGAGCCCGCGCGAGCGATACAGCGCGCAGCAGATCGCCCGGCGCGTGGCCGAGATCGCGACGCAGATCCGCGGCGACGCGGGCGCGGATGCCGAGATCCACCTTCTCGGCATCCTGAAGGGCGCGGCTTGCTTTCTCGCCGATCTGATGCGCGCCATCCCGGGGCCCGTCCGCTACGACTTCATCGACGTGATCCGCGACATCTCCGACACCGAGATCGCCGAGGCGCTCGAGATCGATTTCCTGTCGCATTTCGAGATGGCCGGAAAGCGGATCTACCTGCTCAAGGACGTCGTCACGACCGGCGTCATCGAGAACTACCTGCTGACGCAGATCCGGCAGAAGGATCCCGCCGATCTGAAGCTGGTCGCTCTCCTCGACCGCCCCACCTACCGTACCGTCGAAATCGGGGTGGACTATCGCGCCTTCCAGGTGGACGAGGGGAGCTTCGCCGGATACGGCCTGGAGGTCGGCGGCCGGTGGGCGAATCTCCCCTACATCGGCGTGCTGTAGAGTCTTGGGCGTCCTGAGCGTCTTGGGCGTCTCGAGCGTCTTTGCCCCGAGGGTAAAGCGCCGTCATCCTGACGAGCGAAGCGAGGAAGGATCTCCTCAGCTGCGACTCCGACTCGCGAGATTGAGACGCGGCTGAGGAGATCCTTCGCTCACGCCCGCCCAGCCCCCTCGCTCAGGATGACGCGCGCCTTGGTAGATTGCGAAAACCCGAGACGTCCCAGACGCTCCAGACGCCCCAGACGCACCAGACGCCCCCAGAGGCGCCTCGCAGAATATCGGGCCGGACCGGACCGTTAGCGAAAACGCGCTGTGAACGATTCTCGCAAAGGGATCGTCCAGCGACCGGGGCGCGCGGCAACTCGCCGTGACGCCCCACGGAGGTCATCGTTGAATTCTACGTTCAAGACCGCTCTTCTCTGGGTCGTCATCATCGTCCTCGTGTTCGTCCTCTGGAGTCTTTTCCAGACGGCCAAGACGACGACCACGGAGATCATGTTCAGCGAGTTCCTCCAGGAAGTGAACGCGGGGAACATCGAGAAGGTGATTATCCGCGGGAGCGAGATTCGCGGCACGCGCGAGGCGGCCGGCGGCGCGGCGGGTACCGAGTTCTTCACCCGAATGCCCCCGGGGTACGACGGCCTCGTCGACGCGCTCCAACAGCGCGACATCGCGATCCAGGTCGAGGAGCCGCGCGACAACTCGCTGCTCACCGCCCTCATCACCTGGGCCCCCGTCCTTTTCCTCTTCGGCCTCTGGATCTTCTTCATGCGCCAGATGCAGGCGGGCGGGAACAAGGCTCTTTCATTCGGCAAATCGAAGGCGAAGCTGCTCTCCGGCAGCGCGAAAAAGGTCACATTCAAGGACGTCGCGGGCGTCGACGAGGCGAAGGTCGAGCTGCAGGAGATCATCGAGTTCCTGCGCGACCCGCAGAAGTTCACGAAGCTCGGCGGCAAGATCCCGAAGGGCGTCCTGCTGATGGGCCCCCCGGGAACGGGGAAGACGCTTCTCGCGCGCGCGATCGCCGGTGAGGCGAACGTGCCGTTCTTCTCGATCTCGGGATCCGATTTCGTCGAGATGTTCGTCGGCGTCGGCGCCTCCCGGGTGCGCGACCTGTTCGAGCAGGGGAAAAAGAACGCTCCCTGCATCATCTTCATCGACGAGATCGACGCGGTCGGCCGTCATCGCGGCGCGGGTCTCGGCGGCGGGCACGACGAGCGCGAGCAGACCCTGAATCAGCTCCTCGTCGAAATGGACGGCTTCGAGGCGAACGAGGGCGTGATCCTCGTCGCCGGCACGAACCGCCCCGACGTGCTCGACCCGGCCCTGCTCCGTCCCGGCCGTTTCGACCGCCGCGTCGTCGTCGACCTTCCGGACCTCAAGGGACGCGAAGGCATCCTGCGCGTCCACACGCGGAACACGCCCCTCGCCGAGGACGTCGATCTCAGCGTCATCGCGCGGGGCACGCCCGGCTTCTCCGGCGCCGACCTCGCGAACCTCGTCAACGAAGCGGCCCTCAACGCCGCCCGCTACGACAAGAAAAAAGTCCAGATGGTCGACTTCGAGTTCGCGAAGGACAAGGTCATCATGGGCGTCGAGCGGAAGTCGATGATGATGTCGAACCGCGAGAAGCGGAACACGGCGTACCACGAGGCGGGCCACACGGTCGTGGCCGCGGTCCTCCCGCACGCCGATCCGCTCCACAAGGTCACGATCATCCCGCGCGGCCGCGCGCTCGGCCTCACCCAGCAGCTCCCGACCGAGGACAAGTACTCCTACTCGAAGCGGTATCTGGAGGCGATGCTCGCCGTGCTCATGGGTGGGCGAATCGCCGAGGAGATCTTCATCGGCGAGATCACGACGGGCGCCGGGAACGACATCGAGAAGGCGACCAGCGTCGCCCGCAAGATGGTCTGCGAGTGGGGCATGTCCGAGCTCGGCCCCCTCTCCTACGGCAAGAAGGAAGAGGCGATCTTCCTCGGTCGCGAGTTCGCGCAGCACTCGGATTACTCCGAGGAGACCGCGCGCGAGATCGATTCGGCCACGAGGCGCTTCGTCGACGAGGCCTACCACGTCGCCTACGAGACGATCGAGAAGCACCGCAACGGCCTCGAGAAGATCGCGAAGCGCCTGCTCGAGAAGGAGACGCTCGACGGCGCCGAGGTCAACGCGATCCTCATGGAGGAGACCGGGATCGACTACATGCAGCGGAAGGAATTCCTCCCGCAGGAAGGTCCCGAGGAGAAGGTCACGATCGCGCCGGGAGAAGACCACATTCCGGTCGCGGGGACGGGATCGGCGCGCGAGTCCTGAGTCGGGAGGTCGGGAGCCGAAGTCGTCGTGCTAGCATCGGCGCGCGGTAATGCCGAGCCTGTTCGACTCCGTTCTCGACCCCGCCGTCCAGCAGCTCCTGCGGCGCGAGCGCGAGCTGCTCGTCGAGTTCCGTGAGGTCCTCGAGGACGAGCAGGAGGGGGAGCGCCGCCGGATCGACGAGCTCCTCGAGGGACTCGACGACCTGTTCCGCATCGTGGTCGTCGGTGAGTTCAACGCCGGCAAATCATCGCTGATCAACGCCCTCTTCGGCGCCCGTCTCCGCAAGGAGGGTCCCGTCCCGGTCGACGACCAGATCTCTCTCCTCCGCTGGGGCCGGGAAGCGAAGACCCGCCCGCTCGGCGACTTCGTCATCGAGCAGACCTACCCCGTCGACTTCCTCCATCACCTGACGCTGGTCGACACGCCCGGCACGAACTCCATCGTCCTCCGCCATCAGGAAGTGACCGAGGAGTTCATTCCGCGCGCGGACCTGGTTCTGTTCGTGACCTCGATCGACCGGCCGCTCTCCGAATCGGAGCGGCAGTTCCTCCAGTACATCCGCGAGTGGGGAAAGAAGGTCGTCTTCGCCGTCAGCAAGATCGACACGAAGAGCGACGAAGAGATCGAGGAAGTCGTCACGTACCTCCGGACGAACATCCGGTCGATCTTCGGATTCGAGCCGACGATTTTTCCCGTGGCGCCGAAACTCGCGCTCGAGGCACGGATCGGCGAGGCGGATCCGCGCGCCTGGACGCGCAGCCGCTTCGAGCCGTTCGAGGACTACGTCTTCAACGTTCTGTCGGAGAAGGAACGGATCCGCCTCAAGCTGATGGCGCCGCTCGAGACGCTCCGCGCTCTCGGCGAGCGGCAGCGGGAGCGGATCGAGTCGCGCCGCCGCATTCTCGCCGCCGACATGGAGAGGATCGAGACGATCCGCGGGCAGCTCGGCCTCGCCGAGAGCGACATCCGCGACAACTTCGACAAGTTCATCCTCCGCATCGACAACCTCATGATGGCGCTCGAGGGACGCGGCGAGGAGTTCCTCGATCGCTACGTCCGGATTCAGCACATCATGCTGCTCCGCGACGCCTCGCGTTTCCGCGACGAGTTCCAGCGCCAGGTCTTTCAGGACTGGGAAGGGTCGGTCGACCGGACGCTCCAGGAATCGGTCGACTGGCTCGTACGCGAGAACATGAAGCTGTGGCGCGACACGGTCGAACGCTTCGACCGGAAAAGCGGCGAGGACGCGTCCGAGCAGCTCATCGGCCTCGCCGGACGCGAGTTCGTCTACAACCGCGACGAGGTCTACTCCCGGATCCGCGGGGAGGCGGAGCGACGGATCCACACGTACAACGTCGAGATCGAGAGCCGGAGGACGATCGACTCGGCCATGCAGGGCGTCCTCCAGTCGTTCGGCCTCGGCGCCGGCGCGCTCGGCCTCGGCTATCTCGTGACGAGTGCCTTCAGCAGCGTCGCCATCGACGTCACCGGCCTGACCGCCGCGACCATGCTGCTCGTCTCGAGCTTTCTGATCCTCCCGTACAAGCGCGGAAAGGCGAAAGCGGAGTTCGCGCGGCGCATCGCCGAGCTCCGCGCGCAGCTCTCCGAGGCGCTGCGGACCGAGTCCAACGCGGAGATCGGGCGGATGATGCTGCGGATCTCGGCCGCTTTCGAGCCGTACGAGCGCTTCCACGAGGTCGAAAAGGGAAAGATCGAGCGATTTTCTTCGAGGCTGGAACGGGTGGAAAGCGCGGCGCGGGAGATTGTGGCGGAGATCGAGGGCCGGGGATAGGACGAATGGGACGTATAGGACGAATAGGACTTATGGGACCGAACGCGCTTTCGGCCGTCCTATAGGTCCTATACGTCCTATTCGTCCTATACGTCCTATTTCGTTCTACTGGACACCGCCTCCCCCTCCCCCTACACTCTCGCCCATGGGCAGAGGAGACCGCCGGTCGCGTAAGGGAAAGATCTGGCGCGGAAGTTACGGCAAGACGCGGCCGCGCCACGGCAAGAAGCCGGGCGGCGCGCCGCCGGTCGAAGCGCCCCCGCCCGCGAAGGCACCCGCGAAGAAGCGGAAGACGACCAAGACCGAACCGTCGTAATCGCCTCTCCTCCTCGTAGACGTTGGCCCCATCCTCCCTCGCGCGCCGCTCGGCGCGTTCGGATAGCAGGCTAGAATCCGGTCGTGGCAAAAAAGGCCTCCGTCGTTTACGCCTGCATCGACTGCGGCTCGCAATCGCCGAAGTGGCTCGGCCGCTGTCCCGAATGCGGCGCGTGGAACTCGCTCCAGGAAGAGCGGCCGCCCGAGAGCGGAGGCGAGCCGCTGCGGCGGATCTCCTCGGGCACCGCTCCCGTACCGATCGACCAGGTCCGCGCGGACGATGCGCCACGCATCTCGACGACGCTCCCGAACTTCGACCGCGTTCTCGGCGGCGGCCTCGTCGCGGGCGGCGTGGTCCTGGTCGGCGGCGAGCCCGGCATCGGCAAGTCGACGCTCCTCCTGCAGGTCGCGCAGAAGCTCGCCTCGCACGGGATGGTTCTCTACGTTTCCGGCGAGGAATCGCCGACGCAGATCGCGCTCCGCGCGCGGCGCGTCGGGACGCTCGACTCGCGCATCTCGCTTTTTCCCGAAACTTCGGTCGAGCGCGTCGTCGAGGCGATGGAGAAGCTCGGACCCGCGGTGGCGATCGTCGATTCGATTCAGACGATGCACACGCAGAGAAACGCGTCGGCGCCGGGCTCGGTCGGGCAGGTACGCGAGTCGGCCGCGATCCTCATGGCCGCCGCGAAGCGCCTGGACTGTCCCGTCTTCCTCATCGGCCACATCACGAAGGAAGGGACGATCGCCGGGCCGAAGACGCTCGAGCACATCGTCGACACGGTCCTCTACTTCGAGGGCGACAAGTTTCAGGACAGCCGTCTCATTCGCGCGTACAAGAACCGCTTCGGCCCGGCGGGTGAGCTCGCGATTTACCGCATGCACGACGATGGGCTCGAAGAGGTCCCGAACCCGTCGGCGGCTCTTCTCGCGCAGCGCTCGCGCGCCGCGGGCTCCGCGATCGTCGCCGCCGTCGAGGGAACGCGGCCGTTCCTCATCGAGGTGCAGGCGCTCGTCTCGGCCACGCAATACCCGACGCCGAAGCGGATGGCGATGGGCATCGACGCGAACCGCCTTTCGCTCCTCCTCGCGGTCCTCGAGCGGAAGGGCGGCGTGAGCTTTCTCTCCCACGACGTCTACACGAACATCGCGGGCGGCCTCGAGTTCGACGAGCCGGCGATCGACCTCGGCGTCGTCGCCGCCCTCGTCTCGAGCCAGAAGAACCTCCCGATCCCGTGGGACCTCGCCCTGTTCGGCGAGGTCGGCCTGCTCGGCGAGATCCGCAACGTCGGCCAGGCGGACCTCCGCGCGCGCGAGGCCGCCGCGCTCGGCTTCCGCCGCGTCGTCGTCCCGAGGGCGAACGCGAAGGAGATCCGCGCCGACGTCGAAACGATCCCCATCGAGCGGGTCGAAGACCTGGCGGATATCGTCATCCCGAGCCATTGACGGCTGGCGGCGCGCCTGAGGAGAAGCAACTGCGCACACCGAACGGCGTCATCCTGAGCGAGGCGGCGTGGGTGGGCGTGAGCGAAGGATCTCCTCAGCCGGTTCTCAATTCGGCACGTTGTCGGCGAGTCTGAGTCGTGGATCAGGAGATCCTTCGTCGCTTCGCTCCTCAGGATGACGACGCTGTATGTGTGCGAGCGGACGTGGAAACCCGCGAAAACTCTGGAAGTTTCTTGGAAGTGTAGCGAGGGATGACTAGTACCGCTGGTTCCCGAATACCCCTCCCTCCGGCCTCTCGATGACGACGTACGCGTGTCCCGTCGCGCGGTGGCACGAGTTGCACCCCTGCACGAGGTCGAGGTAGCGCTGCTGGAACGCTGCCGCGTCGCGATCGAGCGTCGCCTCGCGGAGGCGCGTCAGGAGCGGCGGGAAGAGCGTCCGCGCGGTATCGCTCACGTTCGTCGTCCCGGCCATGATCTCTCCGGCGGCCAGCGGCCGGATGTCCTCCTCGATCTGGTCGACGTAAAAGCGCGCGAGGTCCCAGTTCTCCGCGTCGGCGGCGAACGCGAGCTTCCCGGCGTGAACCTGGAGCTTCAGCATCACGTCGGAGAGATCGAAAGGAGCCGCCGCGGGGACGCCCGCGGTTTTCTCCGAGGGGCCGCAGGCGGAGAGGAGGAGAAGAAGGACGAGAGCGCGGGTCACGCGAAGGATCATAGCGCGCGGAAAGAAGCGGGCTCTGCCGAACAGAAGGGTTGAAAAACCACTCGGGTCCGGTACACTCGTTCCAAGTCCATTTCTCGCAGTCGTGGAGACAATTTGCCGGTGAAGCGCGGTGGTGGTGTTCGAGCAGCGGGCGTTCTCGTGAGCGCCTTGGCGGCCCTTTTCGCGGCCGGGTGCATGACGACTGCGCCGGCCGGCGCGCCGTCCTCGGCGCCGGCGGAGGAGATCGACGTTCTCATCGGCGATCTCGAGCACGATCTCGCCCGGCTCCGCGCGCGCGACCGCCGCGTCGCGGCTTCCGCGGCGACGATGCGCGCCGCGGAAGTGCGCGTCACGAAATCGACTCTTCTCGCTTCCCTCGTCATGCCCGTAGTCAATCTCGACCCGTGGGACATCCGCGATTCCTGGGGCGCTCCGCGCGACGGCGGCCACCGCAAACATCGCGGAATCGACCTGTTCGCCCCGCGCGGCACGCCGATCGTCGCCGTCACTCCCGGCGTGGTCTCCTACATCGGCGTGCAGCCGAAGGGCGGGCGCTGCCTCTGGCTGACGACCGATCAGGGCCTTTCGTTCTATTACGCGCACCTCGACCGCTGGGCGCCTGGCCTGTACGAAGGGATGGCCGTCCGTCAGGGCGACGTCCTCGGGTACGTCGGCAACACGGGCAACGCGATCTCGACGCCGCCGCACCTCCATTTCTCGGTCGTCGACGGCGACGAATCGCTGAACCCGTATCCGATCCTGTCGCGGTCCAAGCAGGCAAAGGGGCGGCCGATCCTCAGCGGCGGCTTCGCCGCCGGCGGCGGCGCTCAGTAAAGTGGGCGCGCCGTCTCGGCGCGCACTCCTTTGGAGACTTCCATTGGCGCTGGAGGGCTCGCGGCGGGACGCCGCGGCCACAACGGCACCCCCGACTCCGGATCGACCCACGGCAGGCGAAGCTCCGCGAGCGGATCGAGCACGAAACGCCGCTGCCGCCACCGCGGATGAGGGACGACGATCTCGCCGCCGCGCACCAGATGCGCGCCGTAAAAAATGAGATCGAGATCGATGATCCGCGGCTCGTTGCGCTGGCGGCGCCTGCGGCCGAGATCCGCTTCGATCTCGTGAAGGAACGCGAGGAGCTCTTCGGGGCCGAGGCGCGTGGCGCCGGCGACCACCATGTTCAGGAACGGCCCGGAGCCCTCCGGCGCGTCGACGGGCGCGGTCTCGTGGACACGCGAGATGCGAACGATGTCGACGCGTTCCCGGATCCGGTCGATCGCGCGGCGTAGATGGAGGACGCGATCGCCGAGATTGCTCCCGAGGGCGATCACGACCGGCGTCACGGGCGATCGTCTCCCATGCTGATCTGGTTCGACAGCTCGTTCACGTCCTTCTCTCCGGCGTGCGGGAAGTGCCGCGCGAGCTGCTCGCCGACCTCGCGAACCGCGTCGACGACGCCGTCGGTGAACTCCCCCTTCCGGAAGTGCTCCACCATGTGCGCCGCCACGGCCTCCCAGAACTCGGGGCCGACCTTCTCGTGAATGCCGCGGTCGCCGATGACGGCGAACTGCTGCTGCTTCGCCGCGATGTAGATCAGCACGCCGTTGCGCAGATCGGTTTTCGTCATGCCGAGTCGTTCGAACGTCCGTTCCGCGAGGAAACGGACCTCGCGCCCATGAGCGCTCGGATCGATGTGGACGCGGATCTCGCCGGAACAGGCGCTCTCCGCCTGCGCGATCGCCGCGACCACGGCTTCTTTGTCGATGGACGAGAGGAGCTCTTTCTGTTTCATGCGAACCTCACCAGCTTCCGGAGGCTCCGCCCCCGCCGAATCCGCCGCCTCCTCCCGAGAACCCGCCGAATCCTCCGCCGCCGAATCCGCCTCCGAAACCGCCGCGGTGGTGTCCTCCGAATGTCGTGCCTCCCAGCAGGAACGGGATCCAGCACGCCGGCCCGAGGCAGCCGCGGCCGCCGGCGCGGGCGGAAAGCGGTCCAAGGACGAAGATGACGAAGAGCGGGATCAGGAGGACGACCCAGAACGGGATGCCGGTCGGACGGCCGCGGCCCCGCTGCCGCACGGGCGCAGGCTCCTCGCCGCGCTCGATCAGAGCGATCAGGCGATCGGTCGCGCCGTCCAGGCCGGCGCCGAAGTCGCCCCGCTGGAACGCCGGAATGAGATCCTGGCGGATGACGCGCGACGACAGCGCGTCGGTGACCGTGTCCTCGAGGCCGTAGCCGACCTCGATCCGCACCTGCCGGTCCTGCGGAAAGACGAACAGGATCAGCCCGTTGTCGAGCCCTTTCCGTCCGACGCGCCACTTCTCGGCCGCGCGGATCGAGAAGTCCTCGATCGAGCCCCCCTCGAGTGACGGAAGAATGTAGACGATGAACTGCGAGCCAGTCCGCTGTTCGAAGGCCCGCAGCTTCGTGTTCAGCCTTTCGACTGCCGCCGCGTCGAGAACGCCGGCGCGGTCGGTGACCCACTGCGTCGGAGGGGGAGGAACTTCCTGGGCCGGCAGCGCCGGCGCGAACAGCGCGAAAAGGACAAAGAATGCTGCGACGAAACGGATCATCGGCTCCTGGTGCCGTCATGGCACTGCCGCCCCGTCCGGGGCGGCGGGTCGCGGATCGACGGGGAACGGAACGACGTTACTGCGTCGTCGTTCCGAAGTCGAAATTCACGTCCGGCGCCTGCTCGGCTCCGGCCTGCGCCTGGAAGTACTGCTTCCTGCCGAACCCGAGCATCCCGGCGATGAGGTTCGCCGGGAAGCGGCGCACCGTCGTGTTGAACTCCTGTGCCGCCAGGTTGTAGCGACGGCGCTCGACGGTGATCCTGTTCTCGGTGCCCTCGAGCTGCGACTGGAGCTCGAGGAAGTTCTGGTTCGCCCGCAGCTCGGGGTAGCGCTCGACGACGACGAGGAGGCGCGAGAGGGCGCTGGAGAGGCCTGCCTGCGCCTGCTCGAAGCGCTGGAACGCCTGCGGGTCCTCGATCGTCCCGGGCGTGACCTGGACCTGGCCGACGCGCGCGCGCGCCTCGACGACGTTCTGCAGCGTGGTCCGCTCGAAGTCGGCGGCACCGCGGACCGTGGCGACGAGATTCGGGATGAGATCCGCCCGCCGCTGGTAGACGTTCTCGACCTGAGCCCAGCTCTGCGTCACGTTCTCTTCCATCCCGACGAGGCGGTTGTAGACGCCGACGCCGAAGAGAAGAAAGATGACCACGCCCAGGACGAGCAGGCCGAGACACCCCAGCAGAATCGCGGATTTTTTCATCGTTTGCTTTCCGTGCGCGGCCTCGGATGCCGCCGCGCGTCACTCCTCGTCTTCGTCCTCGTCCTCGTCCTCTTCCTCTTGGTCGGCCGATTCGTCGCCGGACTCGAGCTCCTCGTCGGTGTCCTCACCGGCGGCTTCTTCGAGCTCTTCCTCGGGCGGCTCCTCGACCACCGGTGCCGGCGCCGGGGCGGCGCGCCGCGAGCGACTCGAGCTCGCCGGTGCCGCCGATTCCGCGTCGCGCTGATCCGCGCCGCACTTCGGACAGATCGCCTGCGGCTTGCCGAGGTCGTAGAACTTCGTGTGACAACTGTAGCAGGTGAACTTCCGTCCCAGGTTGGTGGCCATGCGTGTTGGTGGTCTCCCAGAAAAGCGGCGTCACGTTAGCAACCCCGGCGGGGCGTGTCAACGAAGTCGCCTTGCGATGGTTTCCTGCCGGCACGGTGAGGGGGAACCGAGCCGTTACCCCTCCCATCGGACCAGCGGCTATGTCGCTACTGTGGGTCTGCGAGGTCCGACGAGGTGCGCGAGGTCGAGTCGTCCCGGTCGCCCTGCCCGCCGCGGGCGATCGTCTCGGCGCGCTGCCTCTCCGCCTTGGCGGCGAGCTTCTCCGCTTCGGGAAGGAGCGCCAGCGCCTTCGCGACCTGATCGTCTCCGCGCAGCCGCACCGGGTACGACGCGTCGAAGCCGTACTTCGCCGCGATGATCTCCGCCTTCAGCGCTCGCTCGAGCCAGTCGAGATCGGCCGGATCCGCGATCGCCTCGCGAACTTCCTCCGGTTCGACGATGTCCTTCGCGTCGGCGTAGGCGATGAACTCCTCGACGAGCACCGGCGTCACCACGAGCTCGTGCGAGACGTCGGGGTGCCCAGCGTAATACTCGACCCCGAAGTTGAAGATCGTGCTGCGCGCCTCGAGGACCTGAAGCGTCCGCGCCAGGTCCCGCGGCTCGACCACGAAATCGGGAGTGATCCCGCCGCCGCCGTACACCGTTCTTCCGATGTCGGTCGTGAAGATCTCGCGGCCCTCGAGCTCCGGCTCGTCCGGACCCTGCTGGTCCGCGACGTAGTAGTCGTAGACCGACGTGTAATCGCGCTGGATGTTCCGCCCCGAGGGCGTGTAGTACTTCGAGGTCGTGAGGGCGAGGCCCGCGTTGTACTGCAGCGTGTAGACGCTCTGAACGAGACCCTTCCCCCAGCTCGTCGTCCCGACGACGAGCCCGCGGTCGTGATCCTGCACCGCGCCGGCGACGATCTCCGAGGCCGACGCGCTTCCGCGGTTGATCAGCACCACGAGCGGCACCTCCAGGTTCCGGTGCGTGCCGGGCGCGCGGAATTCCTGGAACGAGTCCGGCGTGCGCCCCTTCGTATAGACGATCATGCCGTCCTTCTCGATGAAGTGGTCGCTGATGTCGACCGCCGCGTCGAGCAGTCCGCCCGGATTGCTGCGGAGGTCGAGGACCAGCTTCTTCATCCCCTCCCCCTCGAGCTTCGCGATCGCCTGGTCGAACTCCCGCGCCGTCGTCCGGGTGAAGTCCTTGATCCGGATGTAGCCGACGTCGGCAGCGATCATCAGAGCGTAGGAGATCGAGTTGGTCGGGATGGCGTCGCGGACGATCGTCATCGGGATCAGCTCCTCGATGCCGACGCGCTTGATCTTGATGTTGACCGGCGTTCCCTTCGGCCCCTTCAGCCGCCCCACGACCTCGTCGAGAGAAAGGTCCTCGGTCGGCTCGCCCTCGACCTCGGCGATGATGTCGCCCGCGCGGATGCCGAGGCGCGAGGCCGGCGTCCCCTCGAGCGGCGTGATCACCGTGACCTGATTGTTTCGCTTCGTGACGAGGATGCCGAGGCCGTAGAAGCTTCCGCGCTGGCGGTCCTGCATCTCCGCGTAATCACGCGGGCGGAGAAACGTCGAGTGCGGGTCGAGCCGCCGGATCATGCCCTCGATCGACGAGTAGACGAGATCGTCGCGCTCGATGACTTCGGGCGCCCAGTACGCCGCCGCCTCGAGCAGGTCGGTATACTCGCGCATGCGGTCGTCGACTTCGTCGGCGGTCGGCGAGCCGAACAGTTTGGGTCCGAACAGCCCGCCGAGAAGCGCCGTTCCGAGAACGGCGAGGGCGAGCGTGAAAGCGTATCCGCGGCTAGCAGGTGACTTGCGAGTCATAGATGTCGTCCAGAACGCCATTATAAGGTGGAGTATTCACCCCATCCGGGGTGTTCCAAGTTCGAGGCCAGCGGCGGTTACGACGGCGTGAACGCCGCGCCGGCCGGCTCGAGACGCCACATGGGTCCATTCGGTATTCAGGAGCTGCTCCTGGTATTCGTCATCGCGCTCGTCATCTTCGGGCCGCGGAAGCTGCCGGAGATCGGCAGGTCGATCGGCCGCACTCTCGGCGAGTTCCGGCGGGCGACACACGACCTGAAAACGTCGCTCGAGGACGAGGTCCGCCACCTCGACGAGAAGGAGGAGCCGGCGACGCGGGAGTCGAAACCCGCCGCCACGCCGACTCCGACCGCGACGCCCATCGTGAGCCGCGGCGCCGCGGCCGTTTCTGAATCCGAGCCCAGCCCCTCGGGCGCAGCCGAATGACCGACGTCAGCGCACCATTCCGCGACGCGCCCGACGGCGCCGACGAGACCGAGCTGCCGCGCATGACGTTCCTCGAACACCTCGAGGAGCTCCGCCGCCGGATCCTCTATTCGCTCTTCGCCCTGATCGGCGGATTCTTCCTCTGCTGGAGCTTCGCGCCGCAGATCTTCCAGCAGATCCAGGCTCCGATCATCGAGCTCCTCCCGCCCGACGAGAAGCTCGCGTTCACCCGCCTCGCTGCGCCCTTCTTCCTCTACATGAAGGTCGCGTTCTTCGCCGGCATCTTCGCCGCCGCGCCCGTGATTCTCTGGCAGGTCTGGCGCTTCATCTCGCCGGGCCTGTACCGCCGCGAGCGCCACTACGCCGCTCCCTTCATCGTCGTGTCGACGCTGTTCTTCCTCGCGGGAGGCTACTTCGGCTATCGCGTCGTCTTCCCGCTCGCCGTCGGCTTTTTCCTCGAGATCGGGAAGGATTTCCAGCAGGTCGTCACGATCGACGATTACTTCGCGTTCGCGAGCAGGCTGATTCTCGGGATGGGACTCGTTTTCGAGATGCCGATCCTGATCTTCTTTCTCGCCCGGCTCGGCATCGTCACGCCGCGCTTCCTGCTCCAGAAGTTCAAATACGCGGTCCTGATCATCTTCATCATCGCGGCGATCATCACGCCGACCCCGGACATGGTGACGCAGTCGGCGCTCGCGATTCCGATGATCCTGCTCTACCTTCTCGGCATCGGGATCGCGGCCGTATTCGGCAAGAAAGAATAGATTCGTCGATGTCCGAGGCGCGCTCGCCCTATCTGACGTTCTCGCGCGAGCAGTGGGCGCGGCTGCGCGGCGAGACGCCGCTCACCCTGACCGAGGCGGATCTGGCCGAGCTCTCCGGGATCGACGAGAAGCTGTCGATGCGGGAGGTCGAGGAGGTGTATCTCCCCCTATCGCGCCTTCTCAACCTCCACATCGAGGCCGTGCAGGACCTCCACCGCGTCACGAGCCGCTTTCTCGGCACCCTCGCGCCCCGCGTCCCGTATCTCATCGCGCTCGCCGGCAGCGTCTCCGCCGGAAAGAGCACGACCGCCCGCATTCTCCGGACGCTCCTCGCGCGCTGGCCCAGCCATCCGGCCGTCCACCTCGTCACGACCGACGGCTTCCTCTTCCCGAACCGCGTCCTCGAAGAGCGGGGAATCATGGAGCGGAAGGGATTTCCGGAAAGCTACGATCTCGCGCGACTCGTCCAGTTCGTCGCCGATCTCAAGTCCGGGCGCTTCCCCGTCCGCGCGCCGATCTACTCCCACTTCGACTACGACATCGTGCCGGACCGCGAGCTCGTCATCGAGAGAGCGGACATCGTCGTCCTCGAGGGTCTCAACGTCCTCCAGAGCGGCGTGACGAGGACGGTTTTCGTCTCCGACTTCGTCGATTTCTCGATTTACGTCGACGCCGCCGAGGAGCAGCTCGAGGCGTGGTATCTGGACCGATTCCGCGCGCTGCGCGAAACGGCGTTCCGCGATCCGGGATCGTTCTTCCACTTCTTCGCGGAGATGTCGTGGGACGAGGCGGAGGCGACCGCGCGCGACATCTGGCGGCGGATCAACCTCGCGAATCTGCGGGAGAACATCGCCCCGACAAGAGAGAAGGCGACGCTGATCCTGGAAAAAGGCGCGGAGCACGTCGTCGAGCGGATTCTGCTTCGGCGGTTGTGAGGTCATCCCGAGCGTCAGCGAGGGATCAGGGTCGGGCGGGACGCGCGTGACGCGACATCATCGTTCGGCGGGACAGCGAATCTTCGTTCTCCCGCCGACCTGAGTCCGGCGTTCAGGGATTCCCACCCGTCCCTGATCCCTCGCTCCGCTCGGGATGACGTGGCAAACTGAACGGCATGAAACGAACGATCGTGCTCGTGCTGGCAGTCCTGGCGACCGGTTGCTCGTTCTGGCTACCGGCCGAGCCATCGACGGACGACGTGCGCGCGGCCCTCGAGGCGCTCGGCGCCGCGGAGCGGGCGGGGGCGGTGCCGCTCGTCCTCGGCGCGTTCGCCGACGACGCCGTCCTCGTCCCCGCCTCGGGTCCCCCGCTCGAAGGGCTCGCCGCGATCGCGGAGCACTACCGCCTGCTCGTCGCGGAGCAGAAGCTCGACACCGCGGTGATCATCGACCGGATCGGCGCCGAGGGCGATCTCGCTTGGGCCTCGGGCCGGACGACCGGCTATCAGCAGTCCCGCAGGACGGGAGTCGACCGCCGCGTCGACGACCGCTGGCTCATGGTTCTGGAGCGCCAGGAGGGCGAGTGGCGCATCGTCCGGATGCTCGTCCGGCCGTCGTCACCTTGAATCGCCGCGCCCGGGGGGCGCTGGACAATAGCCGGGGGCGACCGCCCGGAGGGCGGGCTGCCCCGGACGAACGCATCCTCGCCTTGCACCGTGAAAC
>JBOGJQ010000464.1:0-4770 GCA_050745405.1 Thermoanaerobaculia bacterium
GCCCCCGGCTACTCTCCGCGGCCCTGCGGGCCGAAGGAGCCACGCCGAGGGTTGATGTAGACGCGTACTCCCTCGACCGCTCACCACTCGGTCTCGAACCGCTTCTGAAAGAGCGTGTCGTGCGGCGCCGAGCGCTCTTCCTCCGGTCGCCCGTTCGTGTAGTAGTACAGAGACACCGATTTCCGTGAACGCCCCTCGGGGCAGGCGAGAGGCGACGGATGGCCGTGATACGAGAAATCGGTCGTCGAGAAGACGACCGTCCGGTTGAAATGCGGCGCGATCCGCTGCACGGGGCCCTTCATCTCGCGATCCCACAGCTCGAGGTGCCCGCCCCACTCGTCTTCCCAATCCTTGTTGAGATATACGAGGGCGTTGAGCCGGCGATCGAGCCGCAGAATCGGGTGCCAGTTGAAATCGGCGTGCACTTTGAGGAATCCGCCGGGAAGAATCTGATGAAGCCCGCCGCCGCCGAAGTACGGGTCGGGAACGAGCCCCGCGATCCCGGTGAGCTGCTCGAGGAACTGGAGCATCGCGGGAGAGTTCATCCAGTGGAGGAACTCGCGAATGGGCGGCGGGAGGCGCCACTCGTCGCGATGGTGATAGCCGAGCTTTTTCTCCTGCGCATTCTCGAAGCGAACCCAGTCCAGCGTACCCCCGTCGGGGAAGTGCGCGAGGATCGTCTCGAGGGTCTCGTCGGGAAAGAGATCGTCGAGGACGATGTGCGGAAAGGGCTCGGCGCTTTCATACGCGGGTCGGAGCGGGGTGGGATCGTGGCGGAGCACCATCGTCGGCTGAGGATAGCGGATCAGTAGGGATGCCGCTTTGGCGGCTCCGCTCGTCACCGCCTGGACCGCGCCGTATCCTCGTTCTCAGCGCCGGCGCGCACATCGAGTCCCGCATACCCCGCGAGGCCGGTTCGCTCGTCGAACACGCCGATGGAGACGCGACTCCCTTTCTCGTCGGCGAGAAGCTCGAAGCCGTAGGTGAAGACCGCACCTTCCCGCGTCGCGCCCGGCGGTTCGACGATCGTCACGTCCTCCTCGGTCACCTTCGTGACTTCGGCGATGCCGTTGCCTGAGACCACGAAGACCTTGATCCGCGCGACCTGCTTTCCGCCCTCGTCGGCGAACGCGAGACGATCGACCGGGATGCGCACGTCCACGGGAACGATCCGGCGGTTGCGTCGCGCCGGGCGCGCTTCGCCGCGCATGGCCTCAATCGGAAAGTCACCGTCTCCCTCTTCCGCGAAAAGGCGGGCCACGAGCGCTTCGCGAGCGAACGTCTCGCTGGATTTCTCCACGAACGATTTGCGCGCGCGAACCCGGTAGTCGGAGTTCTTCACGCGGACGCGGATGGCGCGCGTCCGGTCGCGGCCGTCGCTTCGCGCGCGATAGCCGATCGAGTAGTAGGACTCGAGGTCGGAGGCGAGACGGCGTCCGAGGTGTTCCATTGCGGCGGGACCCATGTCCACGAGCCCGCCCGTGGGCTCGGCGACGAGCGCCAGGCCCGCGACCTCGTTGAACAGCGGAGCGGAATCGGGGTGGCCCGGCGATTCGCGATCCGCGGCGGTCGGAAGGCCGTCCGGCTGATGCGGATGAATCGCGTAAAGCGAGATGCCGTGGGCGTTCGCCGTCTCGGCGACGGCTTCGAACATCCGGCGCACGGTCGCGTGCGTCACCGAGCGCGGATCGGGGAGGCCGAAGTCGTCCGAGACGTAGAGGACGACCTTTCGTCCCGGCGCGAGGCCGACCGTCGAGAGGAGCCGCTGCAGGGCCGCGCTCTTGCGGCGCATCCGGCCGGCGTGCTGCTCGGCCTGGAAGCGCGCGCTCGTCTCGAGAAAGGCGTCCGCGTCGAAGTCCGGATCGGCGCCTCGCAGAAACGCGGCATCGTCCGCGGCGGAGGTGGGCGCCCCGGCGGCACGGAGACGGCCCGCGAAATGGTCGACGAGCCGGAGGACCGCCTCGCGGTCGTCCGTCGGCTCGAGCAGAGTCCGTCCGGAATTCAGGAAGACGTCCCACCGGACGAGGCCCGCGCGGTCGCCCGGCCGCATCGCGCGCTGAATGAACCCGCGCAGCGCGTCCCACAGGCGCCGCCGGTCCAGTCCCCGCAGCGGCATCGTGTCGATGACGAGGAGAATCGTCCGCGGCTCCGGGTCGTCGACCGACGGGGCTTCGCCCGCGTCCGCAGATTTCGCTGCAGAGTCGACGCCGGACCTCGCGCGGTACTCCGAGAAATTCGTGATCTCCTGCCGCTCGCGCCCTTCGAAGATCTCGAAGTCGTCCGCGGTCAGGCCGTGGACCGGATTCCCGTCGCGATCGGTGACGACCGCCTCGACCTCGACGATGGTGACGTCGATCGTCGCGCCGAAGCGCGGCTCCTGGGCCGCGAGGGGTGCGGCGAGGGCGAGCACGAGGACCGCGACTTTCACCCCACCTTTATACTCCGCACGCGATGTGGATTCCGGCGCCGGTCAAGCGCGTGCTCAAGCCGCTGCTGCGCGAGTATCCGCATCCGCTGCTCGATCGCGAAGAGGAGCTCGGCCCGCGCGACCGCCAGCTCGAGGCCGCGTACGAGCGGGCCATCGAGGGGTTCTTTCTGCAGACCGACGAGAGCTTCGTCCGCGCGCGCTATCGCGAGGCGTGCCGCGAGCGGCGGGTCGTCGAAGCGCTCGCCGGCGAGCGGCTCGACGCGCGCCCCACGCTCGACGTCGGCAGCGGCAACGGCGCGTTCGAGCTCGCGATGGGCGTGCGCGGCCGCGTCGCCATCGGCGTCGAGCCGCTATGGAACCCGCCGTTCCTCCGCGTCGCGCGCGAGACGGGGATGCCGGTGCGGCGCGTCGTCGCGGACGCGTCGCGTCTCCCGTTCCGCGACGGCACGTTCGGCGCGGTGACGTGCTTCGACGCGCTCGAGCATTTCCGCGACGCGGCGGCGATCGGCTCCGAGGCGGTGCGCGTCGCGTCGCCGGACGGACTCATATTCGTCACGACGCCGTCGCGGCTGCGCTACCTCTTTCGGCGCGATCCGCACTACGGCATCCGCGGTCTCGTGCTCCTTCCGTCGAAATGGCAGCAGCGCCTCGTCCGGCGGCGCGGCTTCGGCGAGCTGTATCACACGGAGCGGATCTACGGCTCAGTGCCGTCGATCGCGCGCCTCTTTCCCGGCGCGCGCGTGCACGCGGTCGTGTCGCGATGGAAGGTGATGCGGCGGTGGTTGTGGGATTTCGTTGTTTTGGAGAAATAACGCCGCGGCACGATCAGGGTTCGAACTCCCACGCGACTTTTTTGAACGCGCGATCGATGCGCTCGACGATCTGCTGGATGTCCTTTTTCGCGTGCGCCGAGGAGAAGAAGGCGGCCTCGAATTGCGAGGGGGGGAGGTAGACGCCGTCCGCGAGCATGAGGTGGAAGAAGCGATTGAAGCGCTCGACGCTCGACCGCTTCGCGCTCTCGAGGTCGACGACCGGGCCTTCCGTGAAGAAGATCGTCCACATCGAGCCGACGCGATTGAGCGTGACCTTGAGCCCGTGCCGTTCGACCAGCGGCAGCACTCCCTGCTCGAACTGGAGCGAGCGCTCCTCGAGATCGCGGTACACGCCGTTGTTCTTCAGGATGCTGAGCGTCGACTTCCCGGCCGCGACCGCGAGCGGATTTCCCGAGAGCGTGCCCGCCTGATACATCGGGCCGAGCGGCGAGACGAGCTCCATCAGCTCGCGCCGCCCGCCGTAGGCCGCGAGCGGAAGTCCGCCGCCGATCACTTTTCCCAGCGTCGTGATGTCCGGCATGACGTCGTACAGCACCTGCGCGCCGCCCCAGGCGACGCGGAAGCCGGTCATCACCTCGTCGAAGATCAGAAGAGCGCCATTCGCGTTGCACATATGGCGCAGCCCCGCCAGGAATCCGTCGGCCGGCGGAACGCATCCCATGTTCCCGGCGATCGGCTCGACGATCACCGCGGCGATCTCGTTCTCGAACTGATCGAACGCTTTTCGCACCGCCGCCACGTCGTTGTACGGCACACTCAGCGTCAACGACGCGACCTCCTCGGGGACGCCGGCCGAGTCGGGAGTGCCGAACGTGAGGGCGCCCGAGCCGCTCCTCACGAGAAGCGAGTCGACGTGACCGTGATAGCCGCCGTCGAACTTCACGATGCGCTTCCGTCCGGTCGCCGCGCGCGCCAGCCGGATCGCGCTCATCGTCGCCTCGGTCCCCGAGCTCACGAGGCGGATCATGTCGAGGCTGGGAAGGGCGTCGACGATGAGCTCGGCGAGCTCGATCTCGCCCGCCGTCGGCGCGCCGAACGAGAACCCCCGCGACGCGGCCTTCTTCACGGCCTCGACGACGTAGCGGTGCGCGTGGCCGAGAATGAGCGGGCCCCATGAGCCGACGCAGTCGATGTACTGGAGATTATCGGCGTCGAAGATCCGCGATCCCTGTCCCTGCTCGACGAACGGCGGCGTCCCGCCCACGCTCCGGAAGGCGCGCACGGGCGAGTTCACGCCGCCGGGGAGCAGATCCTGCGCGCGCTGGAAGAGGGTCTCGGACTGTTTTCCCATCGCGGGAGCGGATTATAGCGTCCGCGGACGAACGGAGAACGCAGAACGCAGAAAGAGAGAGCGGGCACTCGAAGGGTCGCTCGAATGCAAAATGCAGAATGCAAAATGAAAAATGTAAAAGGGGCGGGTGGCACGATCCCGGTGCGCCAAGGCCGTAGATCAGGCCCTTTTTGCATTTTTCATTTTGCATTCTGCATTTTGCATTCGAGCGACCCTTC